>NZ_CP026105.1:2783971-3093301 GCF_002902965.1 Paraburkholderia hospita
AACACGATGCCCGCGGCTTCCGCGTCGCGCGAGCCGTCAAAGCGCTGCGCGTGGCCGTCGATTAGTACCGTGCCCTCCGTGGCCGTCTCGTAGCCCGCGAGGATTTTCATCAGCGTCGACTTGCCCGCGCCGTTCTCGCCGAGCAAACCGTAGATGCGCCCCGGCGCGAGATCGAAGCTCACGCCGTGCAGCACACGCACGGGACCGAAGTCTTTGCGGATATCGTCGAATCGGACGGCGAGACTCATCGCGGCTTCCCTCTCAAGCGCTCTTTCTGACCACGAGCCGGTGCGGCAGCAGCACGCCCGGCACGGTGTCGCGCGGATTCGCCAGCCGTTGCAGCAGCAGGCGCGCGGCTGTCTCGCCGAGTTCGCGCATCGGCTGCGCGATCGTCGTCAAGGGTGGATCGATCTGCGCGGCAAGCGAAATGTCGTCGAAGCCCACGACTGCGACATCGTCGGGCACGCGCTTGCCGACGCTGCGCAAGCCCGCGATCACGCCAATCGCCAACGTGTCCGACACGGCGAAGATGGCCGTCGGCGCGTCTGCGTACGTCATCAGCAGCGCGGCCGCCGAGGCGCCCGCTTCGTAGTCGAGGCTGTTCACGTTCTGGCGCCAGCGTTCGTCGGGCGCGATGCCCGCGTCGCGCAATGCGTCCAGGTAGCCTTGCTGGCGCTGTTGCGCGTACAGGTAGTGATCGTCGGAATTGATCAGCGCGATGCGCCGGTGGCCGCGCGCCAGTAGATGACGCACGGCGTCGCCCGCCGCGCGGTAGTTGTCGATGCCGACGTACGGCACGCCCACGGACGAATCGAACTCGCAACACGCCACCCACGGCAGTGCGTTCGATTCCTCGGCAAGCGCCTGTTGCACCGTGGCCGGGTCGAGGCAGATCGCGCCGTCCGCCCGGCGGCGGCGCAGCAGGTCGAAATAGCTGCGCTCGCGGCCCGCATCGGCACCCGTGTCGCACAACAGCATGAAATAGCCGTGCTGGCGCGCCACGGAATCGATCCCGCGAATGACTTCCGCATAGAACGGGTTGCCGACGTCGGGGACCATCGTCAGCAACAGGCGGCTTTCGGCCGTGCGCAGATTGCGCGCCAGTTCGTTCACGCGGTAGCCGCTCGTCGCGACGGCGGCGAGCACCTTGTCGCGCGTCGCGGGGCGCACGTTCGAATGCCCGTTCAGCACGCGCGACACCGTCGCCACGGACACACCCGCCTGCTCGGCGACGCCCGCAATCGACAGCCCTTCCGATGCGGCGCGTGCCGAGCCCCGCATATCGGGCTCGGCCGCGCCGGATGGCTGCGCTTGCGGGTCACGTTGCGACGGTTTGTCCACCGGTTCTCGCTCCGAGAATGTAATCGATTACATTTTTGGTCGACATGGGCGCGAAGCGCAAGTCTCATCTCGTAGGGACTTTCACCGAGGCGCGGCGCGCCAAAGAATCCGTTCGCCCGCGTTGGACCTGCCCGTGACAGGGCGGCATCGACGTGTGGTTTGGTACAATTTCACAGTTAACCGGGTTACACCCAGCAGTAACAGCCCAGGCAACATCCAATGGAAGCAGTGGTCCCCTAATACATCCGCTGCCCGCGTCTCAACCACACCGCCGAATTGATCATGAACATCGAACAAGCGCGTTTCAACATGATTGAACAGCAAATCCGTCCGTGGGAAGTGCTCGACCAGGACGTGCTGAATCTGCTGTCGATCGTCAAGCGTGAGAACTTCGTGCCCGCCGCGTATCGCGAACTGGCGTTCGTCGATTTCGAAATTCCGCTGCCTGCCGGCCAGCATATGCTCGCCCCGCGGATCGAGGCGCGCGTACTGCAGGAACTGGCGGTGAAAAAGCATGAAAGCGTGCTGGAGATCGGCGCGGGTTCGGGCTACATGGCCGCACTGCTCGCGCATCGCGCGCAGCATGTGCTGACGGTCGACATCGAGCCGGAACTGGCCGAGCTGGCCCGCGCGAACCTCGCGGCGAACGGCGTGCTGAACGCCGAAGTCGCGACGGGCGACGGCGCGCGCGGCTGGGGCGCAGCCGCCCCGTACGACGTGATCTGCGTGTCGGGCGGACTGCCCGTGCTGCCGCAGGAAATCCTCGAACATCTGAAGGTGGGCGGCCGTCTTGCGGCGTTCGTCGGCACCGCGCCCGTCATGAAGGCGCAGATCATCACGCGCGTCGACGAGAAGCAATTCCGTATCGCCGACGTGTTCGAAACCTACGTCGAGCCGCTGCAGAACGCCGTGCACGCGCCGCGCTTCAAGTTCTAAGCACCACGCGAGACCGACGATGCAAAACCTGACCGCTTCCGCCCTCGCCGAATGGCTCGCTGATCAATCCCGCCCGGCGCCCGTGCTGCTCGACGTGCGCGAACCGTGGGAAATCGAAACGGCGAAGATCGCCGGCAGTGTGTCGATTCCGATGCGCGAGATTCCCGCGCGCAGCGAAGAACTCGACGACGACGTGCAGATCGTCTGCATCTGCCATCACGGCGCGCGCAGCGCGCAGGTCGCGATGTTCCTCGAATCGCGCGGCCACAAGGACGTGTTTAATCTGTATGGCGGCATCGATGCCTGGTCGCGTCAGGTCGATCCTTCCGTGCCGACTTATTGAGCGTCTTTCGCTTCACGTTGCTGTATCCGACGCGCCGGTGATTCACCGGCGCGTTTTTGTTTGTGCGCTCGGTTTTGCTCTGCGGCATACCGCATCAGATGTTTCCTTCGAAAATTCAGAAATCTCAGACGCCGATTAGGAATATTACTACGGCATCCTGATTATCTATCGAACAACATAGCGTGTTTCCTTTCAAGGGCATGACACTATGAAATCGATCAGGATCGCGGCGGCGTTGGCATTGCTATCGCCCGTCGCCTGCCACGCAACACTCGGCGCAGCGCCGTCGGCGGATGCACATACGCCGCAGCCCGCGCTGCGCGCCGCCGCTGCCGGCGCGACGTCTTCGCCGTCTTATACCGTTCACGAATCCAAAACCGCCGACGGCGTCACGGTCCGCGAATATGCTTCGCCTGAGAACGTCGTCTTCGCGGTCACCTGGCAAGGGCCGACGCGGCCTGACATGCGGGCGCTGCTCGGCAGCTACTTCCCCAACTTCATCAATGCAGGACAAAGCCGCGCGCGCGGCACGGGTCCGCTGATCGGGCGCGACGGAGAACTGCAGATCGAATCGCTCGGACATCAGGGCGCCTTCGCGGGCCGCGCCTACGTGCCGCGGCTCGTGCCTGCCACGGTGAAGGTGGAGGATCTGCAATGAAGAAGCTCTTTTCGCATTGCGCTTCCAGTAGCCCGCTTCGCGTCGTGCTGCTCGCGGCCAGCGTCGCGCTGAGCGCTTGCGGCGGCGGAGGCGGCGACGACAACGGCTCCGGCCAGCCCGTGACCAATAACGCGCCTGTCAAGCCTGGAGGGACGGCCGTGGCCCCTGCCGGTGCTAGTGCGCCCTCCGGTGCCAGCGTGCCTTCCGGTGCGAGCGCGGCTCAACCCGCGAGCCCGCCTGAGACAGCCAGTACGCCATCGGCGGCGAGCACACCTGCCGCCGTCACACCGGCCAGCGAGACGGGCACACCCGGCAACAACGACACGCCGCCCGCCCCCGCCGCAGAAAACATCGTGCCCATCAACGTCTTTAGCGACTACACGGACTATCGGGTCGTGAACATGCCTTACGTCAGCGTGACGTTCTGCGTGCCGGGCAAGCAAGGCGCGTCGCAATGCGCGACCGTCGATCACATGCTGCTCGATACAGGTTCGGTCGGCGTGCGCGTCATCGCGTCCGCGCTGGGCGGGGCGTTCTCCAGCAAGCTGCCGTCGCAGACGGGCGCCAGCAACGACACCACGGGAAAGGCGGCCATCGCGCAATGCGCGCTGTTCGCGTCGGGCTATACGTGGGGTTCGACGCGCGGCGCCGACGTCACGATCGGCAAAAAGACGGCGAGCGGCATTTCCGTCCAGGTGATCGGCGACAGCACGTACGCGGCATGGGTGCCTAACGACTGCACGTCGCGTGGCCAAAGCATGAACACCGTCAAAGACCTGGGGGCGAACGGGATCGTCGGCATTGGGCATCTGGCGCATGACTATCCCGAGGCCGCGCAGTCCCCGCAGGTCGCGAATTACTACTACTGCCCGACGCCCTGGTCCTGCACGGCTGCGAGCGTGCCGCTCGACAGGCAGACAGCGAACCCCGTCCAAGCTTTCGCCACCGACAACAACGGCACGATCATCCGCCTGCCCGCGCTGCCGTCGATGGGTCAGGCGAGCGTCAAGGGTGAGCTGGTGTTCGGTATCGGCACGCGCGATAACAATGCGTTGCCCGCCAGGCCGACGATCCTCGTCGTGGGAGATCGCGGGGATTTCACGACCAGCTACAAGACGCGCGCGATGACGAGCGTTATCGATAGCGGCTCGAATGGCTTGTTCTTCCCGGATGCGTCGTTGCCTGTGCAGAACTACTGGTTCGCCCCTGCCGCCGTACAAAGCCTGAGCGCTACGGCCTTCTCCAATCCTGGCGACGTGCAATCGACGATTCCATTCTCGATTGCCAATGCATCGACGCTGTTCGACCTGGGCTATGCCGCGCACGACAATCTCGGCGCTCCGATCAGCAGCATGTTCCTGTGGGGCTTGCCGTTCTTCTATGGGCGCGACGTCTACACGGCATTGAGCGGCATGCAGGCTGGCGCGCAGAAGGGGCCTTACGTGGCGTTCTAAACCGCGACAGGCTCTGCGAGAAGCGGACATAACAAAAACGGCGGACAGGTCATAAACCTGTCCGCCGTTTTTTCATACTCAGGCCACGCTCAATCAGCTTCCTCCGGCCACCGTACGGAACAGATCACCGATGTGCGCCTCGTCCATGATGAGCGGCGGCGAGAACGCCAGCATATCGCCCGTTTAGCAAGCCCTTCTGGAAACACCGCACGAACACGTCATCAGCGCACGCGCCCAACGCGCCGTCGCGCCGTTTCAACTCCACCCCACCGACCAGCCCAATCAACTGTCTTTTCAACATAGCCAGCCGCACGTCCGTGCACAACAGCGCAGCGGCGATGCACCGGCGTCGCGCCCACGACTCTGAGGAATTGCGGCTCACGCTCCGTTGCAGCGCGGCGCGCACCTGAACGAGGCGCACTCCCTTGTGGTGCACCGCTTTCGCGCCCAAAGCGCATAACGCCACACGACGCCGCACCGCCAGCGAACCGCATTGCAGCAAGCGAAGCGTCTATTGACGCGGCTCCCGCGCAGTTGGCATATGCCTTGCAGTATCCGGCCGGCAAGAGCCTGCACACATAACGCAAACAAGGATTGGACGCACGCCGTTCGTCCGCCACTCACCACCCATCTATGGCAAGGGGAAGCACATGAAACGTCGCAGTCTGCTGAAGCTCGGCTCCATGTCGGGCGCACTCGCGCTCGCGAGCAAGGTTCCTTTCGCGCATGCCCAGTCGGGCAGCGGCCCGATCAAGGTCGGCATCCTGCACTCCCTGTCGGGCACGATGGCGATCTCGGAGACGTCGCTGAAAGACACGGCGCTGATGACGATCGCCGAGATCAACGCGAGCGGCGGCGTGATGGGCCGCAAGCTGGAGCCCGTGGTCGTCGATCCCGCGTCGAACTGGCCGCTGTTCGCCGAGAAAGCCCGCCAGTTGCTGACGCAGGACAAGGTCGCCTGCGTGTTCGGCTGCTGGACGTCGGTGTCGCGCAAGTCCGTGCTGCCCGTGTTCGAGGAACTGAACGGCCTGCTCTTCTACCCGGTGCAGTACGAAGGCGAAGAGATGTCGCGCAACGTGTTCTACACGGGCGCGGCGCCCAACCAGCAGGCAATCCCCGCCACCGAATACCTGATGAGCGCGGAAGGCGGCGGCGCCAAGCGCTTCTTCCTGCTCGGGACCGACTATGTGTATCCGCGTACGACGAACAAGATCCTGCGGGCGTTCCTCAAATCCAAGGGCGTTCAGGAGACCGACATCCAGGAGGTCTACACGCCGTTTGGCCATAGCGACTATCAGACTATCGTCGCCAGCATCAAGACCTTCTCGCAGGGTGGCAAGACGTGTGTGATCTCCACCGTCAACGGCGACTCGAACGTGCCGTTCTACAAGGAACTCGGCAACCAGGGCCTGAAGGCCACCGACGTACCCGTCGTCGCGTTCTCGGTCGGTGAAGAAGAACTGCGCGGCATCGACACGAAGCCGCTGGTCGGCAACCTCGCGGCATGGAACTACTTCATGTCGGTGAAGGGTCCTGGCAACACGAAGTTCAAGGAGCAATGGGCCGAGTGGGTCAAGTCGCAGAACCTGCCGGGCGGCACGAAGCGCGTGACCAACGACCCGATGGAAGCGACCTATGTCGGCATCCACATGTGGAAGCAGGCCGTCGAAAAAGCGAAGAGCACGGATGTCGACAAGGTGCGCGTCGCGATGATCGGCCAGAAGTTCGCGGCGCCGTCGGGCTTCACGCTCGAGATGGACGGCAACCACCACCTGCACAAGCCGGTGATGATCGGCGAAGTGCGCGCGGACGGCCAGTTCAACGTCGTGTGGAAGACCAAGACTGCGATTCGCGCGCAGCCGTGGAGCCCGTATATCGCGGGCAACCAGGGCAAGCCGGATGTCGTCAGCTCGATTCCCGAGTTCCTGCGCCGCCGCTCACGCGTCGCATAACGTGGCATGAGCAACGTGCCGGCGTGTCGCATCAGATGGACGCACCGGCTTGCGCAGCGCGCCGATGTTTCGCTTCGCGCGACGCACCCGGTGCGCCCACGCAAGCGCGCGATGCCCTTGCCGTTTCTCGTGCGAGGGCATCGCGCGCCTGCCTGCAGGCTTCTCACTCAAGACCACTATGGCGTACTCACTTTCCACGCTCGCTTCGCTCAAGGCCCGCTGCGCTGACACGCTGCGCGGCATGCGCGCTCGCGCGCGCGTCGCCGCCGCATCGTGTGCGCTGGGCGCGGCGCTCGCCGTGCTTGCACCCGCGAGCGCCCACGCTTTGACGACCGAAGAAGTCGCGCCGCTCGCCGGCGACGACTTCGATGCGAAGTCGGCCGCCATCGACAAGCTGATCGCGAATCACGACGCGCCGTCGCTCGCGCTGCTGAAGGCGCTGTCCGAAGACAGCGCGCTCGCCACCGATAACGGCAACGTGCTGATTCAGGACAACGACACCGCGCGCGATGCCGTCACGGGCAAGACCGTCGCCGCAGGCGACCCACAGCCGGTCACGCTGAACAACCTGCTGCGCTCGAAAGTCGCGGGGGCATTGTCGGGCCTGCAACTCGATTCGACCGACCCGGCGAAGCGCGCCGCCGCAATCACCGCGCTGCTGCAAAGTCCCGATCCGTCGATGAAACCGCAGATCGACGCAGCCCGCGCAAAGGAAACCGACCCGACGCTGAAGAAGCGCCTCGACACGCTGTGGGCGATGACGGCGCTGCACGACACCGATGCCACGAAGCGTCTCGAAGCGGTGAAGCTCGTCGCCGCGCGGCATGATCTGGACATGTACGAACTGCTGCGCCCGCTCGTCGCGAAGAAGCCCGACGGCACGTTCGCCGAAAGCAGCCCTCAGGTGCGCGAGGCCGCGCAGACGGGCATCGACGCGCTCGATTCGATCCAGCGCCGCAGTGAGATCGCGGGCACGCTGTTCGCGGGGCTGTCGCTCGGCAGCGTGCTGCTGCTCGCCGCGCTCGGCCTTGCAATCACATATGGCCTGATCGGCGTGATCAACATGGCGCACGGCGAGTTCCTGATGATCGGCGCGTACGCAACGTATGTCGTGCAGAACCTCGTGCAGCGCTACATGCCTGGCGCGTTCGACTGGTATCCGCTGATTGCCGTGCCCGCTTCGTTCGCGGTGGCGGCGCTGGTCGGCATCGTGCTCGAACGGCTCGTGCTGAAGCATCTGTACGGACGTCCGCTCGAAACGCTGCTGACCACGTTCGGCGTCAGTCTGATCCTGATCCAGGCGACGCGCATGCTGTTCGGCGCGCAAAACGTGCAAGTGGTGAACCCGTCGTGGATGAGCGGCGGCGTCACGGTGCTGCCGAACCTGATCCTGCCGTACAACCGGCTCGCGATTCTTGCGTTCTCGATGATCGTCGTCGGGATTGCGTGGGCCGTGCTGACGAAGACGCGACTCGGCCTGTTCGTGCGCGCCGTCACGCAGAACCGCCGCATGGCCGCGTGCGTCGGCGTGAAAACCGCGTATGTCGATTCGTATGCGTTCGCGTTCGGCGCGGGCATTGCAGGGCTTGGCGGCTGCGCGCTGTCGCAGATCGGCAATGTCGGCCCGGACCTCGGGCAAAGCTACATCATCGATTCGTTCATGGCCGTCGTGCTGGGCGGCGTCGGCCAGCTGGCGGGCACGGTGATCGGAGGCTTCGGACTCGGGCTGGTCAGCAAGGCAGTCGAGCCGTTCTGGGGCGCTGTGCTCGCGAAGATCGCGGTGCTGGTGCTGATCGTTCTGTTCATCCAGAAGCGGCCGCAGGGCATGTTCGCCCTGAAGGGCCGCAGCGCGGAGGCATGACATGACATCCGCGACTTCTTCCGCTTCCACGTCCGTCGATGCGCGCAGCGACGCTCAGGCGAGCGAACGCGAACGCCTCGAAGGTTTCGCGCTCGGCTTGCCGCCGCGCCCTGCCCTGCTGTCGCGGCGCGCGTGGCAATGCCTGATTGCGCTGATCATCGCGATTGGACTGGGTGTGCCGTTCACGGCGCTGGTGCTGCCGGAAACGAGCGCATTCCATTTGTCCGCGTATGCGATGACGCTGACGGGCAAGCTGATGTGCTACGCGATCTCCGCGCTCGCGCTCGATCTCGTCTGGGGTTACTGCGGTATCCTGAGCCTCGGGCACGGCTTGTTCTTCGCGCTCGGCGGCTACGCGATCGGCATGTACCTGATGCGCGCGATCGGCCATGACGGCAAGTACGGCAGCGACCTGCCCGACTTCATGGTGTTTCTCGACTGGCATCAATTGCCGTGGTACTGGGAAGGCACGCAGCATCTCGGGTATGCGCTGCTGCTTGTGGTGCTAGTGCCTGCCGTGATCGCGTGGGTATTCGGCTTCTTCACGTTCCGCTCGCGCGTGAAGGGCGTGTACCTGTCGATCATCACGCAGGCGATGACCTTCGCCGCGATGCTGCTGTTCTATCGCAACGAGACGGGCTTTGGCGGCAACAACGGCTTCACCGATTTCAAGCGGATTGCGGGCTATCCGATCACGCATGCCGGCACGCGGACCGCGCTTTTTCTACTGACGTTCGCGGTGCTCGTGCTGGCGTTCATCGGCGCGCGCGCGATCGTGACGTCGAAACTCGGGCGCGTCGTGACGGCCGTGCGCGACGGCGAGACGCGGTTGATGTTCCTCGGCTACAGCCCGCTTGCGTACAAGCTGTTCGTGTGGACGGTATCGGCCGTGCTGTGCGGGATTGCGGGCGCGCTGTATGTGCCGCAGGTCGGCATCATCAATCCGGGCGAGATGTCGCCGGGCAACTCGATTGAAATGGCGATCTGGGTGGCGGTTGGCGGACGCGGCACGCTGATCGGGCCGATTATCGGTGCGTTCGCGGTGAATGGCGCGAAGAGCTTTTTCACGGCTTATTTTGCGGAGTACTGGCTGTTCTTTCTGGGGTTGATCTTCGTGCTGGTGCCGCTGCTATTGCCGAACGGGATCATGGGGCTATTCGAGCTCGTGACACGCAAGAGGAACCGCTGATGAATGAAAACCCGATGGTTCCTGATCTTTCTCTTCCTGAAGAACACGATGGCCGCGCGCTTTCCGGCGTGGCGTCCATGGGACGCGTGGTCACGCCTGGCGAGATCGATGTATCGCACGGGGCGATTCTTTATCTGGAAGACGTGACGGTTTCGTTCGATGGGTTTCGCGCGTTGAACGCGTTGTCGCTGTCGATCGATGTGGGTGAGTTGCGATGCATTATTGGGCCGAATGGCGCCGGCAAGACGACGATGATGGATGTCATTACCGGGAAGACTTCGCCCGATTCGGGCAAGGTATTTCTTGGGCAGACGATCGATCTCACGCGGATGAATGAGCCTTCGATTGCGCGCGCCGGGATTGGGCGCAAGTTTCAGAAACCGACTGTGTTCGAGCAGCATCCCGTGTGGGAGAACCTCGAACTGGCCATGAAGACCGACAAGGGTTGGTTTGCGTCTTTACGCGCGCGGCTGGATAGGGCGGCTCAGGCCCGGATCGAGGAGACGTTGTCGTTGATTCGTCTGGAAGGCGAGGCGCTGCGGCCCGCGGGTGAGCTTTCTCATGGGCAGAAACAGCGGCTCGAGATTGGTATGTTGTTGATGCAGCAGCCTGCGTTGTTGTTGCTTGATGAGCCTGCGGCTGGCATGACTGATGATGAGACTATGGAGTTAGCTGCTCTTCTTAATCACTTGCGTGGGACTTGTTCCATGATGGTTGTTGAGCATGATATGGAGTTTGTAGCTGCTTTGGCCGGTGAGACCGGTAAGGTTACTGTGATGGCCGAGGGCCGCGTGCTAGCTCAAGGGACGCTTGAGGATGTTAAGCGCGATGCGGCTGTGGTTGAGAGTTATTTGGGGCGCTAGTTTTGGTTTTGTCTGCGACGCTTTGGGTGGTTGGCTGTGTGATTTCGCTGGCATCCGCGATTTGTTGGCCTGCTTCACGCGTCGCCCCTGTGCGGGGCGGCACCTACTTTTCTTTGCCGCCGCAAAGAAAAGTGGATCGTCGGGGGAATCTATGGGTGAAATCGATGGATTCAGGCGACGTTGAGGAAACGACATAGCTTTCGGCAGGTGGCATCGAAGAGGCCTTGCTCGCGCTCAGAGCGGTCATCCAGGAGCGGGCCACCGTCTTGCTCGTCGATATACCGTAACACTATCGAGCGCGCGTCCAGCTTCCTGAGTTCGCGGTAAAGCTGCCGCTCTTCAACGAGACGACCACCGAACATCCAGATGAAGTCCCGATGCTGGTGCAGGGTTTTTCGGCTGTAACCGCTGTCCAGAAGATTCAGGAGATACGGTGTGAATACCTTGACGAGATCCTGTCCGAACGGAATGTCCTGTTCCTCAAGGCTCCAGGACTTGGGCCAGTTTTGCAGGTCGGGAACGAGTCGTTCAAGATCGCTTGATCCGGGTGTGACAATGGCGGTATTCCCGACGATTTTTCGCTTGCTAGCCATGCTTTTGACCCGCTTGCTCAATTCCTGTCATCATTTCCCCGGATTCGTTTATGAAGGAGCGCGGCTGTGCGAAAGGACGCATACCATTGAGATTGACGTGCGCCCACGTAAGGGATCCAAACCAGTTTGTTCGTGCTGCAACGAGCGCGGAAGCGGCTACGATACGCTCGGAGAACGTCGCTTCGAGTTCATCCCGATCTGGGGTTTTGCCGTCATTCTGCTGTATTCGATGCGTCGTGTCGATTGCCGTCAGTGCGGCGTAAAGGTTGAGACGGTACCGTGGGCCATCGGCAAGCATACGTTGACGAAGGCATACATGCTGTTTCTGGCCCAGTGGGCTCGTAAGCTGTCGTGGAAAGAAACCGCGCTGAGTTTCCGGACCAGCTGGGAGAAGGTCTTCAATGCCGTGGAATGGGTAGTCGACTGGGGGCTGAATCATCGTGAGCTCGGGACGATTCGCGCTTTCGGCGTTGACGAGATCCAGTATGGCCGAGGGCACCAGTACCTCACGCTCGTCTACCAGATCGAGGCCGGCTGCACGCGACTGCTCTGGGTCGGACAGGAACGTACTCAGGAGAGCTTCGCGAAGTTCTTTGCGATGATCGGCAAGCCGCTGTGCGAGAAGGTCGAATTCGTGTGTTCCGACATGTGGAAGCCCTATCTCGAAATGATTGCGCGCCATTGTCCGAACGCCCTGAACATCCTCGACCGTTTCCACATCGTTGCCAAGATGAACAAAGCGATCGATGAGGTGCGCGCCGATGAGGCCCGGCGCATGACGCGTGATGGCTATGAGCCTGTTCTGAAAAAATCCCGCTGGTGCCTGCTCGCGCGACGCGAGAACCTTACTGGCAAACAACGTGTTCGCCTGCGTGACCTACTCCAGTACAATTTACGTAGCGTACGTGCCTATCTGCTCAAAGAAGAATTCCAGCAACTCTGGGACTACATCTCTCCTGTCTGGGCGGGCAAGTTTCTCGACCAGTGGTGCAAGCAGGTGATGCGCTCACGCATCGAGCCGATGAAGAAGTTTGCCCGGACCGTGCGCTCGCACCGGGAGCTGATCCTCAACTACTTCCGTGCCAGAAAGCAGTTCTCCAGCGGCGTCATCGAGGGGCTGAACAACAAGGCCAAAGTCACCATGAGAAAAGCGTACGGCTTCCGAACCTTCCGATCCACAGAAATCGCGCTCTATCATGCACTTGGCAAGCTTCCTGAGCCTCCATCTACCCACACTTTTTACTGACGAACCAGAAAAGTAGGCAAAAGAAAGCGGCTCACACCGCCAGCTTTTGTTTTTGCCTGAGGGCCCCCACAGGGTCTTACGCTTCACACGGCAATCACATGACTCATGTTGGTTGCCAACGCTTTGAATGAACGCCTCACCCACTTCAGACACCCGTACACGTGTTAGTGGCAGCGAATGGTATGTGCCGCCCAGGTGGCAAACGGTGTGTGGGTTGTCGCGTCGTATAGCCTGGCGCTCTGACAGGGTGGGACGCGTGCGCTATCGGTCCGAAGTGAGGCGTGTGGAGCACTTGGGCCGACACACAGTTTGCCACCTGGGCGGCGGTGGACTATCTGGCAAGGCATGCTGAAACGCGGGCGCGTGAAGCGGGTGAGGCGCAGCGCAAGAGCGTTGGCAACGAAGGCGAACAGGAAGGTTGCCGTGTGAAGTGAGGGACCGGTTGGGGGCCCTCAGGCAAAAACAAAAGCTGGCGGTGTGAGCCGCTTTCTTTTACCTACTTTTCTTTGCGGCGGCAAAGAAAAGTAGGTGCCGCCCCGCACAGGGGCAACGCGTGAAGCAGGCTAACAAATCGCGGATGCCAGCGCAGAAGCCAAAACACCAACCAGCAACCGGCGGATGCAAGCGAAAACACCTGCACACAGAACCTGCCGCTCGCCAAAGAGCAAAAAAGGACCCACGAAATGCTAGAAGTAGAAAACCTGAACCAGTACTACGGCGGCAGCCACATCCTCCGAAACGTGAAGCTAACTGTACCGGACGGAAAACTAACGGTACTGCTAGGTCGAAACGGCGTAGGCAAGACAACACTGCTAAGAACGCTGATGGGCGTAGTCCCCATCAAGACCGGCGAAATCAAATGGCGCGAAACGCCAATAACAAAACTCGCCCCGCACGCGCGCGTAGCGCAAGGATTGGCCTACGTGCCGCAAGGCAGAGACATCTTCCCAAGACTAACAGTAGAAGAAAACCTGCTAGTCGGCGCAGCCAGCAAAAAAGCCCCGAAGAAAATCCCAGACCGGATCTACGAACTATTCCCCGTCCTGAAGGACATGAAAGCCCGCCGCGGCGGCGACCTCTCCGGCGGCCAGCAGCAACAGCTCGCCATCGGGCGAGCACTCATGAGCGAACCGCAACTGCTGATCCTCGATGAACCCACAGAAGGCATCCAGCCATCCATCATCCAGGACATCGGAAGAACCCTCCGCCAACTCGTCGAAGAAATGGGCCTGACCGTGCTGCTCGTCGAGCAATACTACGACTTCGCCAAAGCCATCGCCGACCGCTACTGGGTCATGAGCCGCGGCGAAATCATCGCGGGCGGCGAAGGCGCCGACATGGACAACGACGGCGTGCGCACGCTGATCGCGGTATAACGGCGAACCATCGTTAGCTGCTATCCTCGCCGCATGTCGCTTCACGAACACCACGCCACGCTCGCCACCATCGACGACCCATCGCACGCCCTGTGGCGCGCGCGGCTCGAACTCGGCTTCGCCAAACACGGCGAGCGAACCACCCTCGCCCATCGTCTGCACGAAGGCCCGTTGCGCCTGCAACGCCCGCTGTACCCGGAAGGGCCCTCCATCTGCCACGCCGTCATCGTGCATCCGCCCGGCGGCGTCGCGGGCGGCGACCGGCTCGATATCGACATCCGCCTCGATGCGAATACGCATGCCGTGCTCACCACACCCGGCGCGACCAAGTGGTACAAGTCGAATGGCCGCACCGCGCAACAGCGCATCGCGATCCGCGTCGGCGCGAACGCCAGGCTCGACTGGCTGCCGCAAAACAACATCGTCTTCGATCACGCCAACGCTTCGCTCGACTTCTCATTGACGCTCGACGAAGGCGCCACCGCGCTCGGCTGGGACGCGACGCAACTCGGCCGGCAAGCCGCGGGCGAAACCTGGTCGGCCGGACATCTGCGAGCGGTGTCGCGCATTGTCGGCGCCGACGGTCAGCCGTTATGGTTCGAACGCGCGAAGCTCGCCGCCAGCGATCCGCTGCGCGGCGCGCCGCAAGGTCTTGCGGGCTTCCCCGCATTCGGCACGCTGTGGGCCGTCAGCCCGCAATGCGACGACGCGCTCGCCGAGGCGCTCACCGCCCAGTTGCCCTTCGACGATTCGATTCGCGCCGGCGCCTCGTGCGTGTGCGATGGCGTGCTGATCGTGCGGGCCGTCGCGCGATCGATGGAGACGCTTCAGCATGCGTTGACCCAGTGCTGGCTGCACTTGCGGCCAGTCGTGCATCAGGTCGACGCGAAGCCGCTGCGCCTCTGGACAACCTGAGCGAATCGCGTCGCCGCACCATTTCCGGGCATCGCAGCGCGCCAACGTGGTGCAACAGCGCATGCAAGCAACGGGAAAGCCTTGCCCGGTCTGCATGGCATAGCCCTTGCTGCTTATGACGCCTCGCGAGCGCCGCATCGAAGGCGCATTGCGAAGCCCGCTAAAAATCACACGCCGAAGCTGATCGCCAACATGACCCAAACGACTGCACATCGCCCGCGCCGCGCGTGGCTCGCCGCCCTGCTGCTCGCGCCGCTCCTGACGCTCGCCGCGCCCCTCGCCCACGCCGACACGCTCGACAACATCACGAAGGCAGGCGTCCTCAAGGTCGCCGTGCCCGAAGACTATCCGCCGTTCGGCTCGGTCGGTCCGGACCTGAAGCCGCAAGGCTACGACATCGACACAGCCGCGCTGCTCGCGAAGTCGATGAACGTGAAGCTCGAACTCGTGCCCGTCAACAGCGCGAACCGCATCCCGTATCTGCAAACCAACAAGGTCGATCTCGTGATCTCGTCACTCGGCAAGACGCCGGAACGCGAGAAGGTCATCGATTTTTCGACGCCCTACGCTCCGTACTATCAAGGCGTGTTCGGTCCCGCCGACATCAAGGTCAGCAACCCCGCCGACCTCACCGGCAAGACGGTCGGCGCGACGCGCGGCGCGCTCGAAGAAATCGCGCTCACGCAGATGGCGCCGAACGCGACCATCAAGCGCTTCGAAGACAACAACGCGACGATCGCCGCGTTCCTGTCGGGCCAGGTGCAGTTGATCGCGGCAGGCAACATCGTCGCCGCCACGATCCTCGCGAAGAATCCGCCGCGCCGCCCGGAGCCGAAGTTCGTCATCAAGAACTCGCCGTGCTTCGTCGGCATGAATAAAAACGAGCCGCGTCTGCAACAGAAGGTCGATGCCGCCATCGCGCAGGCGAAGCAGGACGGCACGCTCAACTCGATGTCGAAGAAGTGGTTCAGCGCGCCCTTGCCCGCCGATCTGTAAGCAGCGCGTCGGTTGATACTGGTATCGTGACGCGGCCGTGCGCCGCGCACGGTAGGGACTGCAGCGACGGAGCGGCGGCGACCGGGGCAGCAACACCGTGCGCAGCGCCGGAATGACCAACGCGGCCCTCGCTCACGCGGGCGCCATAGGATGAATGCGATGAAGCTCACTCCACGCGAAAAAGACAAACTCCTGATCTTCACGGCCGCGCTGCTCGCGGAACGACGCCGCGCACGCGGCCTCAAGCTCAACTATCCGGAAGCCGTCGCGTTCATCACGGCAGCGCTGATGGAAGCCGCGCGCGACGGCAAGACGGTTGCCGAAGTGATGCACTACGGCACCACGCTGCTCACGCGCGACGACGTGATGGAAGGCGTGCCCGAGATGATTCCCGATATCCAGGTCGAAGCCACCTTCCCCGACGGCACGAAGCTCGTGACCGTCCATCACCCCATTCCGTGACGAGGCGCGCATGATCCCAGGTGAACTGATTACCGACGACGGCGAACTCGAACTCAACGCGGGCCGCGCGACCATCACGGTCACGGTATCGAACACGGGCGACCGGCCCGTGCAGGTCGGCTCGCACTACCACTTCTACGAAGTCAACACGGCGCTCGCGTTCGATCGCGAAGCCGCGCGCGGCTTCCGCCTGAACATCGCGGCAGGCACCGCCGTACGCTTCGAGCCGGGCCAGGAACGCACGGTCGAACTCGTCGCGCTGGCGGGCGACCGCGTCGTCTATGGCTTCAATGGCAAGGTAATGGGCAAGCTCTGATCGCTGTGCTGACGCGCGAACATTCGGGAACCTCTCAAACATGACATTACGCATTGGCCGCCGCGCATACGCGGAAATGTTCGGCCCGACCACGGGCGATCGCGTACGCCTCGCGGATACGGACCTGCTGATCGAAGTCGAACGCGACTACACGATCTACGGCGAAGAAGTGAAGTTCGGCGGCGGCAAGGTGATTCGCGACGGCATGGGCCAGTCGCAGCGCGTCGCCGCCGACGTGGTCGATACCGTCGTGACGAACGCGCTGATTCTCGATCACTGGGGCATCGTCAAGGCCGACATCGGCATCAAGAACGGCCGCATCGCGGGCATCGGCAAGGCGGGCAACCCCGACATCCAGCCGGGCGTGACAATCGCGATCGGCGCGGCGACGGAAGTGATCGCGGGTGAGGGGATGATCGTGACGGCGGGCGGTATCGATACGCACATTCATTTCATCAGCCCGCAGCAGATCGAAGAAGCACTCGCGAGCGGCGTGACGACGATGCTCGGCGGCGGCACGGGCCCCGCGACGGGCACGAACGCCACGACCTGCACGCCGGGGCCGTGGCACATGGAGCGCATGCTGCAGGCCGCCGATGGCTATCCGATGAATCTCGGCTTTCTCGGCAAGGGCAACGTGAGCCAGCCGCAGCCCGCGCTCGAACAGATCGCCGCGGGCGCGATCGGCCTGAAGCTGCACGAGGACTGGGGCACGACGCCCGCCGCGATCGACAACTGTCTGTCGGTGGCCGACGACACCGACACGCAGGTCGCGATTCACACGGATACGCTGAACGAAGCGGGCTTCGTCGAAGCGACCGTGGCCGCGTTCAAGGGCCGCACGATCCACACGTATCACACGGAAGGCGCGGGCGGCGGCCACGCACCCGACATCATCAAGGTGTGCGGCGAGGCGAACGTGCTGCCTTCGTCGACGAATCCGACTCGCCCCTACACCGCCAACACGCTCGACGAACATCTCGACATGCTGATGGTGTGTCATCACCTCGATCCGTCGATTGCGGAAGACATCGCGTTCGCCGAATCGCGCATCCGCCGCGAGACGATTGCCGCGGAAGACATCCTTCACGATCTCGGCGCGCTGTCGATGCTGTCGTCGGATTCGCAGGCGATGGGCCGCGTGGGCGAAGTCATCATCCGCACGTGGCAAACCGCGCACAAGATGAAGGTGCAGCGCGGCGCGCTGCCCGAGGACAACGCGCGCAACGACAACTTCCGCGCGAAGCGCTATGTCGCGAAGTACACGATCAATCCGGCGCTCACGCACGGCATCGCGCATGAAGTCGGTTCGATCGAGCCCGGCAAATGGGCCGATATCGTGTTCTGGGAACCGGCGTTCTTCGGCATCAAGCCCGCGTTGATCCTCAAGGGCGGCATGATCGCGATGGCGCAGATGGGCGACCCGAACGCGTCGATTCCGACGCCGCAACCGGTGCATTATCGCGAGATGTTCGCCACGCGCGGCGGCGCATTGGGCCGCACGTCGCTGACTTTCGTGTCGCAGATGGCGCTCGATGCGGGCGTCGCCGAGCGTTATGGCCTGAGCAAGCGTATCGTTGCAGTGAAGAACTGCCGCAGCGTCACGAAGGCGCACATGATCCACAACGCGTGGCAGCCGTCGATCAGCGTCGATCCCGAGACGTATCAGGTGATCGCCGACGGACAGTTGCTGACCTGCGAGCCGGCAAAAGTCCTGCCGATGGCGCAACGCTATTTCCTGTTCTGACCCGGTGCGCGGCACTCCAGCCCGGGGAAGGATAGCGCGGACGACGCAGGCTTCCTTTGGGTGGTCAGTGCGGCGTTTGCTGCTGTTCGATGTATTGGCGGATGATTTCGATTGGCGCACCGCCACAGCTACCGGCAAAGTAGCACGGCGACGATAGCGAACTACCACGCCATAGCTTCCTGCAGATGCTCGGGTAGTTCTTCTTGCGGATCATCCGGCTGGATACGCCCTTCAGGCTGTTCACCAACGCCTAGACGGCCATCTTCCGCGGGTAGTTCACGAGCAAATGTACGTGATCCTCCTCATCGTCGAACTCCACCAGTTCCGCCTCGAAGTCGTCGCAGGTGTTGGAAAAGATGTGGTGCGGGTCGCCGAGAATTTCCCTGGTGAACACGTCCCGGCGGTGTCTGGTAACGAAGACGAAATGGACATGCATCAAAGGCCGTTATGTCTTCCGCGCCGGATATCGTTGTCGTTGTTCATAGACCAAACTACACTATCCGCATGCAACGCCTCCAAGCCTTCAAATACGAACTCATGCCAACGGGCGAACAGCAGCGCAAGATGCGCCGCTTCGCCGGAGCGTGTCGCTTCGTGTTCAACAAGGCGCTGGCGTTACACAAGGAACGTTACGAACGGGGCGAGAAGAAGCTGGGTTATGCCGGTCTGTGCAAGTTGCTCACTGAATGGCGAAATGGCGTGCGGACGCCTTGGCTCAAGGATGCGCCGACGCACCCGCTTCAGCAGGCGCTCAAGGATTTGGAACGCGCCTATACCAACTTTTTTGCCAGGCGGGCCGACTCCCCGCGCTTCAAGAAGAAGGGCCAAGGCGACAGCTTTCGCTATCCCGATCCGAAACAGGTCAAGCTCGATCAGGCTAACAGCCGCATCTTCCTGCCCAAGCTTGGCTGGCTGCGCTATCGCAACAGCCGGGATGTGCTCGGCGCGATCAGGCAGGTCACGGTGTCGGCCAGCGGCGGCAAGTGGTATGTAAGCATCCAGACCGAGCGCAATGTCGATCAGCCGTTGCCGCAAGTCACCAGCGCAGTCGGTATCGATATGGGTATTACGCGCTTTGCCACGATGAGCGACGGCAATTACCTCGCGCCGCTCAACAGCTTCAGGCGGCACGAAGCCCGACTGCGCCTCGCACAGCGGGCCATGAGCCGCAAGACACAGTTCAGCAGCAACTGGAAGAAGGCAAAAGCCCGCGTCCAGCGCATTCATTCCCGGATCGGCAACGCCCGCCGCGATTATCTGCACAAGGCCACGACCGCGATCAGCCAAAATCACGCGATGGTGTGTATCGAGGACTTGCAGGTGCGCAACATGTCAAGGTCGGCGGCAGGCGACACCGGGCAACCGGGCAAGAACGTTCGGGCCAAGTCCGGCCTGAACAAGTCAATCCTCGATCAGGGCTGGTTCGAGTTCCGCCGCCAACTGGACTACAAGCTGGCGTGGAATGGCGGCTACCTCATCGCCGTGCCACCGCAGAACACGAGCCGGACGTGTCCGGCCTGCGGTTGCGTGCGTGCGGAAAACCGGCAGACGCAAGCGAAATTCGCCTGTGTCGAATGTGGGTTCGAGGAAAACGCCGATCTGGTCGGCGCGATCAACATCCTGGCGCGAGGACATCGCGTTGCAGCCTGTGGAGAGCCGGTGCAGTCAGGCCGCTCCGTGAAGCAGGAACCCGCCGAGGCGATCTGAGACACGCACCATCGTTTCAGACGCAGTAGAATTCCCTGCCTTCAGGCAGGGGAGGATGTCAAATGCGAACGATCGACAAGCTGTTGGGCGCTCATATCAAGCTCGCGCCCGTTCTCATCAAACGCGCGCCGACGCTGACGCTGGCGTTCGACGCGCGCTGCAAGAGCCGTCTTGCCGCGACGCTCGACGGCGGCGAAGAGGTTGCGCTGCTGCTGCCGCGCGGCACCGTGCTGCGCGACGGCGATGTGCTCGTCGCCGACGACGGCTGCCTCGTGCGCGTGGTCGCGGCGCCTGAGTCGGTGCTGGTCGTGCGCGCGCCTGATGTGCTGACGTTGACTCGCGCCGCGTATCACCTCGGCAACCGGCATACGCCCGTCGAGGTCGGCGCGGACTATCTGAAACTCGAATACGACCCGGTGCTCGCCGATATGCTCAAACGCCTAGGCGCACTCGTCGATCAGGTCGAGATGCCGTTCCAGCCGGAGACGGGTGCGTATGGTGGCGGGCATCGGCATGGGCATGACGAGACCTTCGCCGAGGACTATGCACTCGCGCAGCAGGTCTATGGTGAGCATCATGGGCATGCGCATTCGCACGATCATGGGCATGAGCATCACGACCATGCTCACGATCACGATCATGACCACAGCGAGTGCGGTCACGATCATGGCCACGGTCATCATCATGCGCATCGCTGAACTGACCGCACTGTTGCATCTCGCGTCGCCGGCTTTGCCGATCGGCGCATTCAGCTATTCGCAGGGACTCGAAGCCGCGATCGAAGCGAAGCTCGTCACCGATGCCGATAGCGCCTGCCAGTGGATCAAAAGCGGCCTCTCGAACGTGCTTGCGCACGGCGAGTTGCCGTTTCTCGCGCATCAGATCGAACGTTGGCGCGCGCATGATGCCGCTGCGTTGATGCAGGGTAACCGGGAGTTTCTCGCGAGCCGCGAATCGATGGAATTGCGGCGCGAGACGGAGCAGATGGGCTGGTCGCTGCGGCAGTTGTGTGCGTCGCTTGAATGGGGCGATGCGGAACGCCGGGCGACGCTTGCGTCGATAACGCCGATTGCGCAGCCGACGGCCTTCGCATTCGCCGTGTTCGCGCACGACGCCGCCACGGATGCCGCCCTCGCGGCCTACGCATTCAGCTGGGCCGAGAACCAGGCGGCCGCCGCGTTGAAGGCCGTGCCGCTTGGTCAGCTTGCCGGACAGCGGATTATCGTTGCGCTGCGCGAGCCGATCGACGCCGCAGTGAGGCAGGCGCTCGCCACCTCATCCGATGACATCAACACATTCGCGCCGCAACTCGGCATTTTGTCGTCGCGTCACGAGTCGCAGTATTCGCGGCTCTTTCGCTCATAGCCATTTGTTTTTCACGATTTGCTTTTCACGGTCAGAACATGAACGCTCCTCATCCGATGCATCGCACGAAGAAACTACCGCCGCTGCGCGTGGGCGTCGGCGGGCCTGTGGGCTCTGGCAAGACGACGCTGCTCGAAATGCTCTGCAAAGCGATGCGTGACAAGTACGATCTCATCGCGATCACCAACGATATCTACACGAAAGAGGATCAGCGCCTGCTGACGGTGGCGGGCGCGCTGCCTGCCGAGCGCATCATGGGTGTGGAGACGGGCGGGTGCCCGCATACGGCGATACGCGAGGATGCGTCGATCAATCTCGAAGCGGTTGACCGGATGCTGACGCGGTTTCCTGATGCCGATATCGTTTTTATTGAGTCGGGTGGCGATAATCTCGCGGCGACTTTTAGTCCGGAGTTGTCGGACTTGACCATCTATGTGATTGATGTCGCAGGCGGTGAGAAGATTCCTCGCAAGGGCGGGCCCGGTATCACGAAGTCGGATTTGCTCGTTATCAATAAGACCGATCTAGCGCCGATGGTCGGGGCGAATCTCGATGTGATGGCGTCGGATGCCGCTAAGATGCGCGGCGCGCGGCCTTTTGTTATGTGCAATTTGAAGGCGCTTGAGGGGCTGGATCGGGTGGTTTCGTTTATTGAGGAGAAGGGGTTATTGCGGGTGTGAGGGTTTTTTGTCTGCGACGCTAGGGATGGGTTTTTGCCTTTACGCTGGCATCCGTGTTTTGTCGTCCTGACGTTGCCGTTTGGTGTTTTGGCCTTTGCGCTGGCATCCGCGTTGGCGCCTTCGCGGCGTGGGCGGTTTGGTTGGTTTTGCCTTTACGCTGGCATCCGCGCTTTGTTATCGTGCTTCATGCGTCGCCCCTGTGCGGGGCGACGCTTGAACGGCAAACACCATAACGCGGATGCCAGCGACAGCAATAGCAAAAACGCAGACGCCAGCGCAGAGGCAACAAAACCCAAAAGAGGCCAGCCGCCTCAGGCTGACAATAACGTCGTCAGCACACTGACCGTGCGCGCAGTCGCCCCCCGATGCCTCGCGGCGAACGCAGAAGCCGCCCCACTCATGGCCACCCGCCGCGCCTTATCCTCAAAAAGCTCGCGCAGCACGCGCCCCAGGTCCGCTGGATCTTTCACCTGCACACAAGCGCCTGCAGCCACAGCATCCGCCGTCGCCTGCGTAAAATTAAACACATACGGCCCGATCAACACAGGAACGCCAACACCACATGCCTCGATCAGATTCTGCCCACCCAACGGCAGCAGACTGCCGCCAATGAACGCCACATCCGACGCCGCATAGTAAGCACCCAACTCGCCCATCGAATCGCCGAGCAGCACCTTCACGTCACGCGGCAAGTCAGGCACAACAATTTCACCAGCAGCAGCGCCCGTAGGCGCCCACGCCGAGCGTCGAACGCACCGCAAACCCTTCTTCTCGACCAATGCCGCAACTTCATTGAAACGCTGCGGATGACGCGGCACGAGAATGAGCAGCGCATCGTCGATCCCAAGCGCCGCGAACGCCTGCAGCACCAGTTCCTCTTCGCCCTCTCGCGTGCTCGCCGCAACCCACACAGGACGCGTACCGATAGCCGCGCGCCACGCTTGCCCGCGCGCCGCGAGTTCCGGGGGCGTGCTCATGTCGAACTTCAGATTGCCGAGCACGGCGACATTGCGCGCGCCAAGTGCAGAGAGCCGCGTCGCATCCGACGGACTCTGCGCGAGCACGCGCGCAAACCCGCCGAACACGCCGCGCGTCGCACTGCCAAACTTCGCCGCGCGCCGGTACGAACGCTCCGACATCCGCGCATTCGTCAGCACGAGCGGCACGTCGGCGCGGCGGCATTCGTCGATCAGCGTCGGCCACACTTCGGTTTCCATCACGAGACCGACGGACGGCCGCCACGCCTTCAAAAAGCGCCGCACCGCGTGCGGCATGTCGTACGGAAGATAGCAGCGCAGCACGCGATCGGCGAAGATCTGCTTGCCCGTCGCGCGGCCGCTCGGCGTCATGTGCGTGAGCAAAATGCGCGCGTCGGGCCGCGCCTTGAGCAGCGCCTCGATGAGTGGCTGCGCGGCGCGCGTCTCGCCGACCGACACGGCGTGCACCCAGATCAACGGCATATCGTCCTCGAGCACGCGGCCGCGCACGAACCCGAAACGCTCGCCGATATGCTCGCGATAGCCGCGCTCCTTGCGCGAACGGATCAGAAGACGCAGCACCGCGAGCGGCGCGATCAGCCACCACAGCGTGTTATAGACGGCCCTCAGCATCGGGCCTCCATACGCGGCATCAGGAACGGCATAGAGACGGCCGCGCCTGCGGCGCCTCGCACTACGTTCGCGGGAAAAAGCAGCGCGCCGCTCAAACCAGCGCCCTGCCCTTCAGGCGTTCGAGAATGCCAAGCGGCGCGCACTCCGGCTGCGCCATCGACTTGACGGGCAGAAAGAACGTCTGCTCCATCATGAACTGGCCGGACATCACCGCATGCGACGTCTGATCCGAGAAGCACACCCACACGCTGCCGGGCGGGAACGGCATCGTCACTTGCGGCGACGCCTTCTGGTAGTCGAGATCGGCCTTCATGCCGTCATGCAGGTTCAGCATCAGATGGTCGTACTCGCTGCGCGGCGACTTGGTCACATGCAGCAGATTCAGCAGCCATGCCGAGCCGGGCATCTGCGGCTTGATGCGCGGCAAGAAGCGCTTCGCCATCTCCTCGAACGGCTCACCGACCCGCCACACACGCGGCGCGCCGGTCGGATTGATGTTCGTGAATACCCGCAGGATGCGCTCGCCATAGTTGGGACGCGACGGGAATGCGTCGACGTGCAGGCGGCTATCGTCCTTGCGCCACGATGTCTCGCGCGTCTCCACCTGATGCAGCCGCAAGCTGGTCGGCGCGACGCGCAGCTTGCCCTTGTACTCGGGAAACAGCCCGTCGACGAGCGATCGCGCATTCGATTGATAGCGCCCAATCAGCGCGCGCACGGCCGACTGCGTGACGGCATCGCCCAGCACGCCATGCAGCGCGCCGCCATTCGGCTCGAGACTGATGTTCTTGCGGTTCGGATCGGCCAGCGCGGGATCGAGCAGCGCGCGTTCGCCGCCCTCGATCGCAAAAGCGAGATTCGGGAAATACAGCACCTTGCCGCGCTCGACGCCCGCGAGCAGTGTCTCGCGCGGCATCGACAAACCCTGGCCGTGCCAGTCGGCGCTCGGTACTTCGATGATCTGGGATTCGTTCATGATCGCCTTTCAAAAGCGGATAAAGCTGGGCGCACTTTGCGGCCGACAGCGGCTGACGTTCCCTGAAGGTGGCCGCCGCGCATCCGGCATCCTGATTATGGGCCTCGGAATGCGTCGAGCGGCTGCTGGCGTCGCTCGCGCGGCGCTGGCAACGGGCATCCCAGGATGCCCCTGCCGCCATTGCCGCACCGCGTCACAGCAGGCCGAATTCCGCCAGCGCGGACTTTACCTGCTGCAGCGTCGGCGGCTGGCCAGCCGTGCCGAGATTCACGACGTTCGGCGACCAGTAGCCGCCCGTGCGCCATGAAGTGGCGAAATTGTACAACTCGAGCGTCGGGCGCTTCAGCGCGGCTGCGATGTGAACCAGACCTGTATCAACTCCGACCGTCGCCGCCGCCCCCTCGATCAGGCCGACGACGGCGGGAAGCGACAGCTTCGGCGGCACGATTGCGGCTGCGCCGAACTCTTTGGCAAGACGCTCGCTCGTCGCGCGCTCGGCGTCGCTGCCCCACGGCAGCACGATCGACGCGCCGCGCCGCACGAGCGACTGGCCCAGCTCGATCCACGCGGCATCGGGCCATTGCTTGTCCGCGCGAGACGTGGCGTGGACGAAAACCACGTAAGGCACGGGAAGATTCAGTTGCGCTTCGGACAGCGCGAGCGCCGCGCGTTGCGTGTCGAGGCCGAAGTCGATCTCGTCGGTGGGCTGCGGCGTGGGGTCGCCGAGTGCTGCCGCGACCAGTTGCCGCGTGCGCTCGACCACATGCGTGCGCGGCGGGATGGGCACGGACCGGTCGTAGAAGAAGCGCACGGGCCATTCGTACCCCGCGCCGTCCGTGCGGTTGCCGAGACCGACGAGCGGCCCGCGCGCCATCTTCGCGACCCACGCGGTCTTGATGAGCCCCTGGCAGTCGATCACGAGATCGTAGTTTTCGGCGACGAGCGCGCGACGGAACGCGCTGATCTCGCGCCAGTTGTCGACGGAGAGGATGCGCTTGCGCCAGCGCCGCAACGACACGGGAATCGCGCGCCGGACGCCTTCGACCAGTTCGACCAGTTTGACGAAGCTCTCTTCGACGAGCCAGTCGATCTGTGCATCGGGATGGCGGCGGCGGATGTCGGAGATGGCCGGCATGTTGTGGACGACGTCGCCTAGCGACGACACTCTCACGATTAGTATCTTTTGCGCGCTCAAGAATGGGATTGCCGGGTTATCCCGGCGTGAAGATGCGTTTGAAGGAACGCAATTTTAGCGCGCTCTCCGGGGGCGCGCGGATTCTGGTTTTTTTGTGTTTTTTGAATTTGCGACGCTGAATTGGTCGGTGGCCCCGCACAGGGGCGTAGGGCGCCAGAGTAAATGGACCGCCGCCGCAGTTATGCGACTGAGCGACCTAGTTGGTGCGACTGGCGTACTGCTGTGAAACACTCTTTACACGCGTGACATGGTGAAAATGAAACGCTGTGACTGCCCGGAAGCACACGAATGGAGCTGACGGGCTACAAGAAGGTCGCGCCAGGCGAGTCGTAAGCTGTCGCCAAGTACCAGCGTTGAACGTCCGTGGCCACCCACTGCCGCCGCTCGCGCTGTCAGGAATTCAAGGGCAGGCAAACGAGTGCTCCGGTCATCCAAGCCTGCTTCTCGGGGCAGAAGTCCGGTAGCCGCTTCATCGTCGCCAATATCTAGCTGTCAGCAAGGCCGATAGCCCTGCGGATCGATTTGCTCCGTAACCGCAGAATTGGCACCGAGTTCTCACGGCGTCTCTCCCGGCGACAGTACGTTGTCATGGCCCGGCCCGGAACTGAACGTCTCCGTACCATGCGCGAGTCGTGCTACCCGTATTGTCGGTGTCGGTCAGCAGGCCGTAAGCGGTAATCCGTCCAGGCGTCTCGTGAAAGACCTTCTCATAGTCTTGCACGATATTGCGGCGCAGGATTTGCCATTTACCGGCATCGCCAGGCTGACCGGAGACTACGATCATCTGTATGCGACCGGTATGGGGATTGGCAATGACACTGCCTGGCGCGGCTGTGGTCGACCAGATATACATTAGCGTGGCATAGGGCAGTTCCTGCCCACTCAGGTGCTTTGCCAGGTTCATGCCGGCCCGATCGATAAGCGACAGTTTGGATTTGTCGCCATCAAAGAAGAACACCAGTCGCGCCGGCGCATCTTCCTTCGATCCCACGCTGTTGTCGGCGCCCTCGATTGACCCTTCTGCTTTCCAGCGCCATGCCACGACGGGTGTGCGGGTCAGGTCGATATTACCCTCATGCATCAGGGCCGAAGCGGAATGGGTTGCGTCCGCCTGCAGGACGGTTGTACGGTCGTCGCGTACAAGCGTGTATTGCGTCATCGCTTTTCCGCTCACGACCGGCAGATTCTTCCATCCCGCCGGTAACGGTGCGCCGGACTCGGCCACGGAAAAGGCAATACCCGGCCCTTCGTCCTGAGCAAGGAGGACTAGCGGCGACAGAAGAAGCGCGATGCACACACCGATCCGCCTTGGCCAGGCTGTTCGTTTCCGTGCTCGCGGGACCGAGGGAAGGTCCATGGCTGGTCCCGTTCGGGTCGTGGCTAACTATTCATTCTAGTCGGCTCAGCTGACCGCAGTCCCGCCGAGCTTTTAAACGAGCGTCCGCGGAAGCGCCTCGACTATGAAACGCCTCTCGAACGATTTCGTCAGTTTGCAGCATCGACCGGTTGGATCCGCAAGCCTTTGCCGAGATAGCGAAGTGTCCCGCTATTCGACGGGAGCCGGCTGAACACTATATTCTGGTGGAGGTTCAACGGGTATTTGCGGCGCTGGCTCGCCGTCTTCTTCCGGAACCGGCTCGACGCTTTGGACGGCGGGCGGCTGGACGCTCTTGACAACAACGTGCGGTTCGGATCCTCGCACAGGCGCCTTGCGTTGCTCCGTGTGGGAACCACTGGTCATGCCTGTGCCGACGTTCGAGGCCGTGGTGTTTGCGCTCTTAAGGATGCCGTGCGGATCGAACAGAAACACGGCCGCAGACGAGTGCGTGTCGGCGCCGCCAACCAGCGACCCGATGAACGGAATATAGCTTTCGGGGTGGGGGCGCGACGTCACGTAGGTGTAGACGAGCAGCGTCGAGCCGTCGTCCAGGGCGGTCTCTACTGACGCAGGGCCGAGCGCGGTTACCACGTCTTGCAGTGTTGTCACGCCGTGCCTGAAGTTCGCCACCTGTTCGGGCCGCACTTCGACACCGGCGGACACGCAACCGGCAAGCAGTGCGCCGCACAGTAGCCCGACGACCTGTTCGCGATTCATGTTGCCTCCCCGTCGATAATTCTACGACAAAGGAGTCTGGTTGGCGGGCCGCAGCATGCTCCTTCGTCAATGGCGGAACGCCGCCATTGTGGACGGCGGCCACTGTATCGTCTGAGGTTAGTGAAAGGTGCGGAAACGCATGTACTTCTCAGACTGCCGGGGACGGGAGGTCACTCAGCAAACGAGGGCAATAGCCAATTGCAAAACGGGTCCTGCTGCGGCGCTTCACGCAAGGGCGAGACGTGAAAACCCTTAGGCGAAGACGGCTTTGGCTACCGGCGGGTCTAATCGTCCGTCGCAGATCGATCGACCCTC
The DNA here is from genome assembly GCF_002902965.1 of Paraburkholderia hospita. Taxonomy (GTDB): domain Bacteria; phylum Pseudomonadota; class Gammaproteobacteria; order Burkholderiales; family Burkholderiaceae; genus Paraburkholderia; species Paraburkholderia hospita. The sequence continues at coordinate 2,812,163 of NZ_CP026105.1, forward strand.
TATAGACCTTCGAGTCAGTCCGAAGTCAACGGCGGCTTCCAATTGACAGCGACCGTTCGCCTAGGCACGCCGAGCGACGAGTCATCGGGCTCCCTTACCCTCATTCACACAAAGGGTTGACCCTGACCCACTAGTCGAAGGTCCGGCGAAAAGGACTCTCCAGCGGTTCTAAACGCGCTTGAACATGCGCATCCGACGAGGAAAAGTCTACAATTCGATTGCCGAACGTCGTGGCCGCTGGTCATCAACGTCGGGGTGCTCATTTTTCGCCGCACTTTGATTGATCAGCGATCTTTTCGAGTCTCTCCCACCCAGTTTTGCTATCCACCTGAAGGAGAAGAGATGAAATCCATGAAGACCTACGTTGCCACAGCGATCGCCGTCAGCGCCATTGTTGCGATCGTGCCCGTTGTTAATGCACAAGAGACGACTGCGGCAACTTCAGCAACAGCTCCCTCTCGTTCGTCGATTAGAGCAGCAAATAGGGAGTTGGCGAAGCGAGTTCAGACGGCGTTGTACAAACAAAAGGGCTTGGAGACGACTGATCTTCACGCCATCGCTCGTAGCGGCAAGATTACGCTTGTCGGAATGGTTGCAGATCAGGCGCAGATAGATCTCGCAGGGAAAGTTGCTGAGAGTGTTTCTGGAGTTACGTCGGTCAAGAACAATTTGACAGTGGAAGAAGAAGGACACTAATGTTTGAGTCCAACCGCATCCTTTGACTGCACTGGCGCGCCTTGAGAACAAGAATGTTATGTTCTCAACGGCGACGCCTTTGCCGGGGAAAGCACTTGCATGGCTGAGTGAAGACCGTGCTCTGCTCGATATTGGCCCGGTGTCGAATCGCGTGCAAACGGGCAGGCTCAATGACAAGCGGGTTGAATATCTGTATTCGCGAGGATGAACGGCCGAAGGCATCCGAACGCGGTCCGATGCTGAACTTGCAACATCGAATGGCCGTCGCTTGTCCTCGATCGGTGGTTCGCGGACTCAATACCGCCACGCGGTACGAAGCCAAGTTAATGGTCGCTTCGTGAGCCGAACCGTCGCTCGAATGGCGACATCACCGACGCAGCCAACGACAGCTACTGGCCGATTGTGTTTGCAAGGACTTCCTCCGAGAGTCAAGCTCGGGGTTCGATTTTCGGCGCCTGTAGAGATGCGCAGCGTCGGCAATCCGCGCGGCGACGCTGGTGGACTCATATACCTCTCCTGTTTGAAAAACTCCGCAGCCGACCTCTCAGTGAGGATTTCAGGGGTCCTCTTACCCCTAACCGATGTTCACGAGCGGTTTGTGGAGCGATCTGAGAGGCCGATTTTTCGCGAGCCGGTCTGCTGCGCTGAGAGGGGAGTTTTTCAACACAATTGGCCGATTGCTGTCCGACGGGGTCGTCAGAAATCGGACCCTTATGCGACATTCGGCCCGTCGCATTTAGCGGCCCGAGTAGACTGCAAAGAAGACACGCGCCAAGGGCCGAGAGCTGCAAATCACGTCGCGCGATCCCCGCGTTCCACCCGATGCGAAGTAGCCTTGCCGCGTGTCGGCGGAACCGTCTGCCACACGATTTGCGTTGCCCGGTCAGCCGCTCCGCTGCCGAACCACGCGGCTGCGCTGCGCCTGCGCTTCCTTGAGAAGGTGGTAGGACGCGTAGTACTTGTAGATGTTTCGCACATACGTGGTCGTCTCGATGCCGATCTTCTCGGCCACCACGATCTCCACGTTGTTGAACCAGACATCGGAATTGAGTCCGCGGGCGGCAGCCTCCTTGCGCATCTTCGCGATGTTTCCCGGTCCGGCGTTATAGCTGGCAAAGGCGAATAGCGGCCGGTCCACCTCGGAAAAATGGGCATCCTGGAAGTAGCGGGTCATCAGTTGATCAAGATACTTCGCGCCGGCATGAATGTTCGACTGCGTAACCTTGATGTCCCCAACGTTGAGTTCTTTCCCTGTGGCCGGCATCAGTTGCATGATGCCGACCGCGCCCACCCGACTCTTCGCATCCTGATTGAGCTGCGATTCCTGAAACCCTTGGGCGGCGAGCATCAGTGGATCGAAATCGTATTGCTGGCCATACTTTTCAAAATACGCCACCGTCTGTCTGAAACGTTTGAGTTCGGCACTCTCCGCGTTGTTGTGAATCTGCTTCGCACCCTGCACGTACTGCTTGAGGCGGATCTCCGCTACGCTTTGCTTCCTGATGAACTTCTCATAGAAGTCGCCGATCACCGCCTTTAACTGGGGGCTATTCTTGCGAATGGCCCAGCCGATGACGCCGCCCTCCCGCACCGCCATGTTCTCGTGCACCTTGACGTTCGGCAGCATCTGCGCCCACATGCGCGCCTTCCAGTCATCGACGACCAGGATCTGAAGCAGGCCCACGTTCAGCATCTCCATCGCGTCTTCGTCCTCGAGCGCGTCCGGTAGCAGAACGATCCGCATCGGTGGCTTGCCCGCCTGCCGGAAGCGGTTGTTCAGTGCGATCAGGCTTTCGTAATAGCTGCTATGGCGGCGAACGTCGACGGTCTTGCCCTTCAGGTCACTGAGCGTGGAGAGCGCGGGTGACTTCGGACCGGTCAGAACGAGTTCACGCGTCGGCTTGAGCGCGTGTGCGGTAACAAAGTCGGCCTGCTTCATGCGATCCTCAGTCGCCGTCAGATTGCCGGCCGCGATATCGCCGATGCCTTCCGCGAGCCCGGGCAATAGCCGGTCGCGTGTTGTCGGGATCATGATGACAGTGATCGGGCGCTTGCCGAGGCGATCGGCATAGGTCTTGTTGACGAATCGTTCAAAGTCACGCACGGTATCCGCGGTCACCCCACGCTCGTGTCCGCGATCATTGAAGTACAGCGTGCGGCTAAAGGGAGCGAGAACTCGAATCATGCGACGCTCGAGCATCGCGTCGAAGTCGCCGCGCCAAGGCTTGTTGGTCAGATCGATGCGGCGCGTCTCACTCGCAGGAATCGGCGCGGACGCTGTCGGTGATGCTGACGCCGACGATGTCGCGGAAGCCGGCTGAACCGCGGCGCTAAGCGCGCTCCATAAGCAGAGCGAAGCTCCAAACAAGCCTGATAGCAGCCACGCACGAGCGAAACGCATCATACACACCGAACTTTTTTCAGCTTTGCGCCCGGTCCGTTTGGACCGTCGTTACACGGACGCAATCATCTGAGTTTTCGAGGTTTTTTTTGCGTACCCGCCCCTCGACTCTTACAGCATAGTTGCGCATGAAAACGGTTCAAGCCTTCAGCGTGACAGCACCCCTCTGTCGGACGTGTCACCGATCGACAACGTCGCAAAGTCGCCAGAGGCGTTTCTGGGGTGACATCCGTGACCAACAAACTGAGCGTCGAGAAGCCCTTCTGCGGTCAGTAGGCCAGGGCTCGCGTAAACAGTGCAGCGGATCATCCGGCCTTCGGATAAGGTTGCCGCACTGGCCGAATTCAATGCCCAGTTTGCGCGCGGCCAAGGTCAGCAATACGCTCGATATCTGCCATTTGCAGACGATAGCGAAAGGCCGTAGATGGCCGAACTCTGCTTTTACCTTGGGTACCCCCAAACACGTTGAACCAATTGGTTGGCGAGCCCTTCTTCCCCATTGTCATTTGATTTCGGGGCCAAATGCGCCCCCGGGATGACAACGCCTTCAACCGCCCACAGCACATCGCCTCATCTGGTCCAGGCTTGAGCGAAAGCCCGGAAGCGGCCACCCCGGCGTCTTCACTTTTACGAGAATCGAGAACGATCAGCTTTGCTCCTAGCTACTGAGCTCTTCGAATTGCATTGCTCACCAATGCAACTTGCGGACTCAATTGAATAAGGCGCATATCGAAGCATCCGGCACGACGCTCTGCCATGTTGTAGCGTGTTGCGCCGGGGCTCAAACCGGCAGGCCGGCACCCCACGGCTGTGAGACTATCTGACATGTAAATCTCTCCCCGATATTGCAGGTTGACTAGCATCCATGAACCTCCTCCGCGAAGCAAACGACGGCAGCGGAACCAGGCCAATCCCGCTACCACGACGTCGCGGGCTCATCTTCCCCGCGTTCGCGTGGTCCGGCTTCTCGTCCGCGTTTGCCTCCATCATCGTCGGCAGTCATCTTCAGGCCTCGTTAGGCACGCTCGACGCACTGTTTGCCGCGACCCTCGGCAACTGGATCCTCTTTATCTATTCGGCGGCGATCGGTTTCGCTGCTGGCCGCTGGGGCTTGAGTTCGCAACTCGTACTCGAAGGAGTCTTCGGCCGATGGGGCGCCGTCATCCCAGGCACGTTGCTCGGGTCGCTCGTCACAGGCTGGTTCGCCTTTCACGTTGCGGTGACGGCCTTAATCCTGACCGCCGTACTGCATCTGCCGGGCGATTCGACACTCGCAATTTGCGTCATCGGAGTTCTGTTCGCGATGCCGGTCATCGTCCGCATCAGCCACGGCTTCAACATGACGGCAATCGCGATCCCCGCGATGACGCTGTTCGCCGCAATCGTCTTTGCTCATCAACTCGCACCCAAATGGGCTGTGCTGCTGGACGGTCCGATCGGAGGAACGCTGCCGTTCGGCACGGGCGTGTGCATTGCATTCGGCACCTTCGTCGTGAGCGGCACGATGACCGGTGATATCGTGCGTTTCTGCCGCACCGGAAATGAAGCGGTACAGGCGACCGCATTCGGCTTCCTGCTGGCGAACCTGCCGTTCCTCATCATCGGTGTACTGGTCGGGGCGTCAGGCATCAGAGTGAACGACCTGTTTACTGCAGGCGATGCGCTGTCGTGGCTACTGCTGGTGCTCGTCATCGTTTCCAATTGGACCACCTGCGATGCATGCCTGACCAACGCCGGCGTGACGTTCAAAAGCGCATTTCCGACACTGCCGTGGATGGGAGTCGCGGGCGCCGCCACGCTTCTCGGCATTTTTCTGGCCATTACCGACAGCGTCGGCGACGTGTCCAGCTGGACGCTGCTACTTGCAGCCATTGCATCGCCAATCGGCGGTGTGATCGTCGCGGACTACTACGTCCTGAGGGTGCGCGTGGGCTTTTCGCGCACCAGGGTGGCGCCGGTGAACCTGGCCGCGCTATTTGCGACTGGGGCAGGCATGATGGTGGCGTTTCTTTGTCACCGGCTGATCCCCGGCGTAGTCACGCCTTTGATTAGCGCGCCCGCAGCCGGCTGCCTGTATCTCGTTTTGTCCGGTATCGCTTCGCATCGTCTGGGCGCAGATCTCGGCGCGGACTCTGCCGGGGCGGAAGCGCTCGACTGACACATATGTTCGGCACCCGAAAGAGAACGGTCACCCCGCGTCCTCCGGCCGAGGCGAGAACCGGCATTGTGGTTATCGTCCTGATTTCCTCGCTCGCGTTCCTGCTTTTCCAGGCACGCAAAGACGCGCTCGACAATCTTCTCTTGCATGAGGCACGTCTTGCGATCCAGTTCGCCTCTGCCGAAGCCCGTTCCGATACGTCGGACGGTGTAGCGCTCATCGACGACAGCGCACGCCATTCGACCAACCGGCTCGCAGGCATTGCCGCGTGGCCGGGGCAGAAGACAATTGCAATTCCGCTCCCATCGGACTGCGCGGAAAATCCCGCCTGCCGTCCTCTGGCAGAGGCGCAGAACGAAGACACCAAAGGTCGGTTCGTCATCCGCAACGGAGCACTGTTCGCGTCGCTTCGTGGCAGCAAGGTCGCCGTCATGACGTCCGCGCCGCTTTCCGCGCTGACGGCTGGCCTGTTCGGCCGCATTGCGATGGACGTTGCCGGCGTGTTCTTCCTGGGGTGTCTGCTGCTGCTCGTGCGCGAGAGCCGGTTGAGCGACTACTCCGTACACCGCTTGCTGGACGCGTCGCCCATTCCGCTTCTGCTGATTGATGCACAAGGGCAGATCGAATTCGCTAACCGCCAGGCTCTCGATCTCTTTGTGGACGACCCACCGCGCTCACCCGGCAGACTGCGGGAAGCCTTGCGGCGGGAGGCACAACTCTTCGCCTGGCTGATTTCTCAACAGGAAACTGGCGGCGCGATCGAAACCAGCGAATTCGAAACCGGCGCCGGTGCGGTGCGTCACCTGCTGGTCTCGCGGCAGTCATTGGTGGTTCGCTCGAAGCGGATGATCATCGCAAGTGTGGCGGACATCACGGTGCGGCACGAAGCCGCGAGCGCGCTCGTCAAAGCGAAGAACGCGGCCGAGGCGCTCGAGCGGATGAAATCCGAATCGCTTGCGATGATGAGCCATGAGCTGCGAACACCCGTCAACGGAGTGCTCGGACTCGCGCAACTGCTCGTTCGCTATGAGCTTCCCGACGGTGCTGCGCAGATCGTGCGCCGCATGATTCAGGCGGGCAAAACGCTGGCCGTGATCATCAACGACATCGTCGATCTTGCATTGCTCGAAGTCCGGCACATCCGGCTAGACCGTCGCCGCTTCGATTTGCGTGAAGTGATCACGGGGGCCGCCACGCTGGCGAGTGCCGCGGCCGCGGAAAAAGGGCTGATGGTTCGCGTGAGCGCGCTCGCGCCGTTGCCGTCAGCCGTATTCGGCGACCCCGCGCGCTTGCAGCAGATCATCATCAACCTTGTCAGCAACGGCATCAAGTTCACCGAGTCTGGAGATATCGAGGTCAAGACGGATGTCGAGGCGCGCGGCGACGATTCGATCGAGATCGTCATCGAAGTGACTGATACGGGAATCGGCATCGCACCCGATGTCATCCCACGGCTCTTCCGGCCGTTTTCGCAGGCGGAAACCGGACACGAAAAGCGCTTCGAAGGAACCGGTCTTGGCCTTGCAATCAGCAAGGGGCTCGTTGAAGCAATGGGCGGCTCGATTTTGGTGCGCAGCGAGGTCGGGAAAGGCTCGACCTTCGCGGTGCGTTTGTCGTTCGCATTGGCGGAGCGTGAAGAAAGCGCGCCGCAGGACCCGCCAGCATCGCGCGTGCTGGTTGTCGATGACGTGGCGCTGAATCGCGACGTCGTGAGCGAATTGCTACGCGCCGAAGGGTGCGATGTGATGTCGGCCGGCTCAGGGCAGGAAGCGCTGGATATCCTCAAGACGCAGCATTTCGATCTCGTGCTGATGGATATCCGCATGCCGGTGATGGACGGGCTCGCCACCACTGCCGCGATCCGGTCGAGTCACGAGCCGCATCGTCACACAGGCCCGATACTCGGGTTAACCGCGAATCCGCTGCCCACGGACAGGCCACTCTATTTGCTGCGTGGCATCGACGGGATCATCGAAAAGCCGGTCGAGATGGAAACGCTGCGCTCGGCATTGAGACAGGCGGCGCAGCCGGCGCAAGCTGGTGTGGTCGAGGAACCGGAGCGCATTGAACGGTTGCGCCAGAAGCTGGGACAAGATCGGACCCTGCGCATCGTCGCGGCGTTCGCGCAAACCGCCAGCGATGCGCTCGAAGGAATCGCGAACGGCTGCGCGCGGGCGAGCCTCGAAATGGTCGCCGAAAACGCGCATCGCCTCGCGGGCGCCGCGTCGAACGTCGGGTTTCAGCAGCTTGCGGATACCGCTGCGGACCTGGAGCAGATCGCCCGAACAGGAAGCGCGCTGGAGGTCTCGGATGCGGCGTTGACTGTCGTCACCATTTACCGCGACGTGGAGCGCTGTGTACGCGGCTTGCTGTCGTCTGCGGCGGCTTGGCCCGTGAACAGATACCCGGTGCCGTGAACGGTTTTGATGAGTTGCGGATTGTCCGGATCCGCCTCGATCTTGCGACGCAAACGACGCACAAGCGTGTCGACCGTTCGGTCCATTGACTCGAAGCGCCGCCGCTTGATCGCCGAGATCAGCCGCTCCCGCGACATTGCCTGGCCTGCGTTCCTGACGAATACCAGCAGAAGATCAAACTCCGCGGTTGTGAGGGGCACGCTTGCGCCCGCCGGATCGGTCAGGCTACGGCCGCGTGTGTCGAGCCGGAACTGACCGAACGACAGCGTCGAGGGCGCAGTCACGCTGCGGCTGTGCTCCACACGCCGCAGCAGGTTGCGCACGCGCGGCAGCAGTTCACGCTCGTCGATCGGTTTGGCGATGTAGTCGTCCGCGCCGTATTCGAGGCCGAGAATGCGATCGACCTTGTCGTTGCGGCCTGTGATCAGAATGATGCCCATCTCGGACTTCTCGCGCAGATCGCGTGTCAACGACAGGCCATCGCGTCCCGGCAGCCGGATGTCCAGCAGCACAAGATCCACGGGACGGACGCGCATCATGCGGTCCAGTTCGTCGGCGTCGGCCGCGCAACAGATTTCGTAGCCCTCCGCCTCCAGAAAGCCTTCGAGTGTTTCGCGAATCGACGGGTCGTCGTCGACCACGGCAATGCGCTGGGGAGTTCGGCTCGGCTGCATGTGTTCCTCACGAATTCTTCGCTCGTCGATCCGGAAGTGCGCCACTGTTCGTTCGCGACTGGACCGCCCCCGCCTTCCCTGTAGCGGTTTCGCGCTTCTGTTCACAAATTTTAACAAACCACCATAGCCTGTTCAATTGACAGTGCAGACTCGTTCACAAGATCGCCCGATAGTTAGCACACCCCCCCAAAAGAAACCGGATCAGGAGATGAGCATGGATGTCAAGCAACAGATTTGCGGCATGGACGCGGTCGCCCTCGCGAGGGCCATTCGCAGCAAGGAGCTTTCGCCTGTTGAAGTGGTCGAGGCACACCTGGCGCGGATAGAAGCACTCGAGCCGTCGATCCACGCTTTCTGCACGATTACGTCGCAAGCGGCGCGCGAGCAGGCACGCGAAGTGGAAACGCGCATTCTGCGTGGCGACGACGTCGGTTCACTGGCGGGCGTACCCGTCGGCATCAAGGATCTGGTTTCCACGGCAGGCATCAGGACCGCTTCCGGCTCGCCCGCATACAAGGATTTTGTGCCTGACGAAGACGACGTCGTTGTCGAGCGTCTAAAACGGGCTGACGCAATTATCGTTGGAAAGACCAATGTGCCGGAATTCGGATACAGCGGTGTTGGCCACAACCCGGTTTTCGAAACCACCCGAAACCCGTGGAATCTGGACATGACGCCCGGCGGCTCCAGCGCGGGTTCCGGCGCGGCGGTGGCCAGCGGAGAGGTGCCGTTTGCCATTGGCAGCGACGGCGGCGGATCGATCCGCATTCCGGCGGCGCACTCAGGAATTTACGGCATCAAGCCGTCGATGGGGCGAGTGCCGCTCTATCCTGGCTGCCGCGATGAACGCTACCCGGGTGTGTCGAGCTGGGAGAGCCTCGAGCATATCGGTCCGATGAGCCGAACAGTTGCAGACAGCGCGCTGATGCTGTCCGTGATCGCCGGCCCTGATTCGCGCGACCGCCATTCGCTGCCGGCCGCTGGTTTCGACTGGCTCAACGCGCTCGACGGCGACCTGAAAGGGCTGCGCGTTGCGTACAGCCCGGACTGGGGTTACGCGGCCGTCGACCCGCAGGTGCGCCGCGTCGTCAATGACGCGGTGCGTGTCTTCGAGCGCGATCTGGGCTGCAACGTCGAGATCGCGCACCCCGGGTGGAGCGATCCCTTCGACGCATTCTGGGCAATCGTCGCGATGGACACCGATCTCAAAGGCATGCGCGCGATGGCGGCACAGTGGGGCAAAGAGATGTCGCCGCATCTGGTCGCGTTCCTGAATCATCCGTGGACCGCGGAGGACTTCACCAACGCGATGGTGACCCGCAAGAGCGTCGTGAACAAGATGTGGCGCTTTATGACGGACTATGACCTGCTGCTCACGCCGACGCTGACGGTCCCGCCTTTCCCGGTTCACTGTCAGGGACCCGAGAAAACCGACGGACGCATGGTCGCGCCGACACAGTGGCTCTCGTTCACCTATCCGATCAACCTCACCGGCCAGCCGGCGGCATCCGTGCCGGCAGGCTTTACGAACGAAGGGCTGCCGATCGGGCTACAGATCGTTGGCCGCCATCTCGATGATCAGCTGGTGCTGCGCGCGTCGGCGGCATTTGAGCGGGCGCGTCCGTGGCGCAACACCCTGCCGCCGCTGCTCAAGGAACTCGGCCTCGTCCAGTAAACCGTGCATCCAGACCAGGAACCAGGGGAACATCATGACCAGTTCGACCGACCAGCACGGGCTCGACGAAGAGTTCGAGCACAAGCCCGTCCCGCTCTCGCACCGTCACCGGTTATCTTCGGTCGCGGCGGTGTGGTTCGGCTTTCCGATGATCATTACGAACGCAGTATTCGGCGGAGTTATCGCCTATAACCTCGGCTTTTCGCGGGCGCTGCTCGCGATCCTGATGGGCAACGCCATTCTGCTGACATACGTCGGTACGTTGAGTTTTATCGCCGGTAGTACCGGTCGCAATTTTGCGCTTCAGGCCGAGCGTACGTTTGGCAAAAAGGGCTACGCAATCACATCCGGCTTTCTCGCGAGCGTCGTCGTCGGATGGTATGCGTTTCAGACCGGCCTCACCGGCACGACGGTACATGCGTCTTTCGGCTGGAACGAAACGGCGACTATCATCGTGGCCACGCTGCTCTATACCGCTGTGACGTTCGTCGGCATTCGTGCGCTGTCGATCGTCGGCATGATCGCCGCGCCACTCTATGTGGCGCTCGGTCTCGTAGCGCTGTACCTGATCGGATCGGCGCACGCACTATCAACAGTGTTTCTTTACGACGGGCTTGGCATGAACAGCCTGATGTCCTTCGGCGGCGCCGTCACGTTGGTGGTGGCGACCTTTGCTGATTCCGGCACGATGACCGCGGATTTCACACGCTGGTCAAAGGACGGAAAGAGTGCGGTCTACGCGACACTCACCGCGTTTCCGTTTGCGAACCTGATTGCACAGGTGTTCGGTATCGCGATCGTATGCGCGGGGGCCGCTGCAGCGCCGGCGACGCAGGGTGGTAACTTCATGCCGGTTCTGACCAGCCATGGCGGCGTGCTGTCGGGTATTGCGCTGATTTTCGTCTTCGTGAACCTCGGGTCAGTGTGCACGCATTGCCTGTACAACGGCGCGGTGGGCTGGGGACGCATTGCGGGCAAAAAGATGAGAACCATGACGGTCCTGCTCGGATTGCTTGGCGGCCTGCTGGCGTTGGCTGGCGTGTGGAGTCTGTTCCTGAACTGGCTGAACCTGCTCGGCGTGCTGGTACCGCCGATCGGCGCGGTGATCATCGTCGATCAGATCTTCGTCCGTCATTATTCGTACGATGAAGACGTACCGAACTTTCGTGGCAGCGCGTTCGCGGCGTGGGCACTCGGCGCGCTCGCCGCGTTGCTCGTTCACGGGATGGCACCGTGGTTTTCCGAAGCGGTCGCGGGGATGCTCGTAGGTGCGGTAGCCTATTACGCGCTGTCGCTGGGGGCGAAGCGCGCAGTGCGTCAGCGCAACGGGTTGCTTTAGCGGACGGTTGCCGTTTGGCGGGGTCGCCAAACGGTAGCTCAGGCTCCATTCAGATCTGCTCCGTCGCACTTCAGTCGCCGCGACGCACGCATGTCTCTTACGTCTGTCACGGACCCGCAGTGTCAGGTCGCGGCGGCTAGCGCCCGCCTCATCGTGGCAACGACCACATCGACGATGGGTCAAGAGGCTGACTTCGACCCTGTAGAGCCGTTCGAACTCAGGGCACCGCAACGACCGCTTCCGAAGTACTTCAGCCGCTTGCCCCATCGAGTTGATCGCCCAGGCAGGACGGAGAGATCGCGCCTGGCAGAGACGGGAGTACCCGTGAGCCATTCTGCACGCAGGCCCAGCGCGCTTGGCTTAGAAACGGTGACGCAGGCCCACAGTCGCTTCTACCTGATTGCTCGTGGACGACGGCGCGCTCACTCCGTTAATCCAGGCCACACCCAGTGGGGAGTTGCTGCCCGCGCTCAGCCCCTGCCAGGTTCCCTGTACGTATGCATCCGTTCGGCGGGAGAAACTGTAGTCTGCCATCGCGCTCACCTGGTTCCAGTGCGGACTGCCGCTGCCTGCGTTTCCACCCGCGCGCGAATACGTATATGCAGCCGAAAGTTCAACGGCTGGGTTCAGCGCATATCGGAAGTTACCTTCGAAGTTCTGGAAGTGCGTGCTAAAGCCAGTCTGAAACAGACCCGTCAGATTGGTCTGCGTGTACACGAAGCCTGCAACTGCTGGGCCGAACGTGTAATTCACGCCCGCGCCCCAGGTTTGCTGGCGGGCGGCAAGCGCGCCTAACGGAACTGCGGTTGGTGACAGTAGCCCCTGGACCGAAGAGCCGGTCGTATCGGTCACCGCGCCACCTGTATTGACCTCGCCAGGTGTCCTGGCAGCGCTATTCAGATGCAGATAGCCCGCCCCAAAGTTCAGGGGCCCCCAGACGTAGGACATGCCCACACTCCAGGCACGATTGTTTGCAAAGCCACCGGCCTGATTCGAGAAACCATACAGTGCGCCGATCTTGAATCCGTAATATTCCGGACTCTGATACTTGACCGAGTTATTGATCTGGAACGAATCGTTAAGGTTGTCGACGTCGAATGGGTGAGCGAAGTGCACACCGCCAAATTCCGTGCCCGTCAGCGAAAGCGGCGCCACGAAGTCGACCATGTCATCGGTCTGGCGACCTAGCGTGAGCGTGCCATATTCGCGGCTGGTCAGACCAACAAAAGCCTGGCGATTGAAGAGGCGGTTATTCGACGACAGTTGCCCGTTGTTCACGTTGAAGCCACTTTCGAGGGTGAAGATGGCCTTCAACCCGCCGCCCAGATCTTCGGCTCCCCGCAGCCCCCAGCGGCTGTACTGCACTGAACCGCTGGTCATCTGCCAGTTGCTGTGGCCGCCCGAACCCGTTCCAGAGATCTGGCTATTGGTATAGGTCAGCCCCGCGTCGATCAGGCCATACAGCGTCACACTGCTCTGGGCATGCGCCGTCCCCGTCAGGGTGACGAGCGCAGCGCCGGCTAAGAGGCACTTTTTCATGCGCTTGCTCCAGTTAATACCGAACGACGGGATACACCTGGAATGCTTCACACAGAGCGTTGCCGAACCTGGCTGCGAGCGTCTCGCCAGAAAAGTATAGGGCGTTTTTGTCAGGACGCAGGGGCGGGCGCGGTTCCCGCGTTATCCGGCTCCTTCGCGGCATTGCTGTCATACGGGTCAACCTCAGTCCGCTTACTAATGCTGACTGGACTTCTGAGTGTCCCATTGGTCCCGCCGTCGAATGGTCTGTGATGGCCGGGACGCAGCGGCGCGGGACCCTATCGCCGTCCTGCAATGACTGGTTCGGAGCAGATCGAACAGGCGCTATCGACCCGTTACGGTCGGTCGTCCGATCGTGGTCCCTTCGTCGCGTTTTGAAGTACAACGGTCATCCGACGGCGGATGTTGTTGGTCGGGCATCGGCCAACACGGTCAACCGCGAATTAACATCCCTTGATGCGCAAAAGCGGTATTCGTCAAACTGCGGCAACTTCAACTTTAGAGCACTGCGTACTGACCGCTCGTGATCTCGGCAGAAACCTCGCTCTGCCCTACCGCCAAGTGCCACTGTCGAGGACGGCGGACAAGGCTGCCGGCGAATCTGGAAATCCCGTCAGGGCTATCGATTTTGGCTGACACTTTCTAGCGGTCTCCAAAACAGGATCAGTTCGGAAGATGGGCCGCAAGAATGCATCCGATTCGGCATAGGCATCGAGCGGAAGCACATGCGCTACGTATTGGTCCGGACGGACAACGACGAGCGCACCCCGCTCGCGATCGATATCACGCTCATCGAAGATATCAGTCGACGCGTTCTCCCAAACGCCTTCTCTTGGTCGATCGGGCTGTATCGTCCTTCGCAGCAACAACGACGCATGCAGATCATCGAGCAACACTTCTCGATGAGGCTCCTGCAACACGGCCCAGCGCCCCCTGTTTACCCTGAAATCACGAAGCGCTTTGGGAGTCTCCGTCGATCGGGATCAATTGACCTGAAATAGATCGTCCTACATCGGATGCAAGAAAGACGGCAAGCGCCGCGATGTCGGCCGGATCGACGAAACGCTTGATCGACTGATTGCCGAGCGCCGCCGCTTTTTCTTGTTCGACCGTGCGGCCGCTCGCCGACGCGCGTCCGGAAAGCACCTGTTCGATGCGCGGACCTTCGACGGCGCCCGGCAAGATCGCATTGACGCGAATGCCGAATTCACCGAGTTCGCGCGACAGCGTCTTCGTGAAACCAATGAGGCCCCATTTCGTCGTCGAATAAGGACTTCGATTCGGATAACCGAAGCGTCCGGCCAGCGACGACATGACGAGCACGACGCCCGCGCTCGATTGCTTGAGCAGCGGAATGGCGTGCTGCGTGACCGTGAACGTTCCGGTCAGATTCACGCGGAGCACGGCTTCCCACGCGTCCGGGTCCATGTCCGCGACGCTCGCGGTCGGCCCGGCGATGCCCGCGTTGTTGACGAGCACGTCGAGACCGCCGAGCGCGGCCGCCGCATCCGCGACCATGTTTGAAACCGCCGCGCGATCCGCGATGTCGCACACCGCCGTCTTCACGCCGGGCAATTGCGTCTGCATGTTTTGAAGCGCGGTTTCGTCGATATCGCAGACAAAAACGCTCGCGCCGTCCGCGACAAACGCTTCCGTGATCGCGCGCCCTATTCCGCCCGCGCCCGCCGTTACCAGGACGCGCTTGCCTTTCGATGTGGTCATGAAATCCTCGATTTACTTATTCGCAGGCCGCGCGGATGAAGTCGGGAACGGGAACGGCTTTGAGCCGGCCATCGGCCTGTTTGACGCACAGCGCGCGCGTCGCGCGGCCTTCGCAGATCAAGCTCTCGCCGCGCATGATCCGATGGCTCTGGATAAAAGCCTTGCCGCGCCACTCTTCGACGCGGCTGTGAATATCGAGCCGTTCGCCGTAAGTCGCGGAATTGACGAAGCGCGTGTGAAACTCCAGCAGCGGCGGGCCGATGCAATCGGGCAGCGCGTCCATCTCTCGCCACGGCGGCAGGCCGCACTGTATAAAGTAGTCGTGCGAGGCGGCGTCCATCCAGCGCGAAAAGTTGGGGAAAAAGACGATTCCGGCCGGGTCGCAATCGCCGAATTGAACATCGATCGAATAGACAGTTTGTTTACTCACGAATTTATGCTCCGGATACCAGTGCAGACATTGTGCGGGCTTCGCCGACGCCACACTGTCGGCGCGGCGACAGTTCACGTTCCGTCACGCGCGAGCGGCGTCGGAGGACGCGCATGACGCGGCAAACGAAAGTCGTCACGGCGACGCTGTCGGTCGACGAACTGCTCGCGCAATCGCCGTGGTTCGTCGCGCTGGATGATGTCGCGAAAACCCGCGTGCGCCCCGACATCACGGAACGTGCGGTCGCCGCCGGTCAGTCTTTGGGCCGTCACGGCGAACGGCAGCAGATGTGGTTCGGCGTGCTCGAAGGCATCATCAAATGGTCGATCACCGCGCGCGACGGGCAGACCGTAACGCTCGGCGGCCAGTCGATGGGCAGTTGGTTCGGCGAAGGCACGCTGATCCGCAACGCGCCGCGCGAATCCGATCTCATCGCGCTGCGCGACAGCCGCGTCGCACAGATTCCGCGCGCCACCTTCGTCTGGCTTCGCGAAAATCGGCCGTCGTTCAACGAATTTCTGCTTCATCAGATGAACGAGCGTCTGCACTGGTTCATGGGCGCGGTCGCCGCGCACGGGCTGCTCGACACCGACAGTCTCGTCGCGCGGGCGCTGGTCGGCATGGTGCAACCGCTGTCCAACCCGAGCGGCACGGTACATTTGCCGCTGTCTCAGGAAGAGCTTGCCAATCTGGCCGCAGTTTCGCGCCAGACGTGCAACAAGGCGATGACGCGCTTCAAGAACGCCGGTCTTGTGCGGACGGAATACGGCAGCATCGTCGTGCTGGATCTGCCCGGGCTCAACGCGCTGTCGCGGTAGATTCGCGGACGGTTCTTCGAAAGAACGGCTCAGTGTTTACGCTCATCCCAACTGTCGCGCAATCGACAGTCGTGGCGGCGCTCACTCGAAATAATGCGTGTCAACCCAGTCCAGGAGACGCGCAATGAATCGCACCAGTCCGCTCCCCGCCGCAGCCGTATTCGTCGAGCGCCCGTCGGGGCAATTGGTGGAAGACGCGGTCTTTCGCAAAATCACCTGGCGCATCATGCCGATGATCCTGATCGCGTATGTCTTCGCGTTTCTCGATCGCATCAACATCGGCTACGCGCAGCTCCAGATGAAGCAGGATCTCGCCTTTTCCGATGCCGTCTATGGCCTCGGCGCGGGCATTTTCTTCGTGACATATCTGCTGTTCGAAGTGCCCAGCAATCTGCTGCTTGAAAAGATCGGCGCGCGGCTGACGTTTCTACGGATCATGGTCCTGTGGGGCCTCGCGTCCGCCGCGACCGCGTTTGTTTCCGCGCCGTGGCAGTTCTACGGCATCCGGCTGCTGCTCGGAATTTTCGAAGCGGGATTCTTCCCCGGCATCATTCTGTATCTGACCTACTGGTATCCAAGCCAGCGTCGCGGCCGCGTGACGGGTCTGTTCCTGTTCGGCATGCCGATCACGGGTGTGCTCGGCGGCCCGCTGTCGGGCACGATCATGAGCGGCATGGAAGGCATCGGCGGGATGCATGGCTGGCAATGGCTCTTTCTCGTCGAAGGATTGCCGACCGTGCTGATCGGCGTGCTGCTGTATCGCCTGTTGCCGAACAAACCGGCCGGCGCGCCGTGGTTGAACGACACCGAAAAAGCACTCGTGCAGTCGGTTCTCGATGCCGATCATCGCGGTGACGTCAAACCCGGGCATCACGGCCGTCTCGCCGCCGCGCTGGCCGATCCCAAAACCTACGTGCTGGCCTTCGTCTACTTCTGCTGCGCGTGCGCCGTCTACACGCTCACGTTCTGGCTGCCGACGATGATCAAAGGTCTCGGCATCGCCCCGATCGCGACGATCGGCTGGTACACCGCCGTGCCATATAGCTTCGGCGCACTCGGCGTGCTCGTCATCAGCCGCAGTTCGGACCGCTTCAAGGAACGCCGCTGGCACGTCGGCGGCACGCTGGTTCTCGGCGCGGCGGCGCTGGCATCGACATCGTTTCTCGGCACCGCGATCGTCCCCGTCATGGTTCTGCTGTGCGTCGCCGCGTTCTTTATCTTCGGCGGCGGATCGCTCTTCTGGTCGATTCCGCCCACTTATCTCGGCCAGGAAGCGGCGGCGGCCGGCATTGCGGTCATCAGCTCGCTCGGCATTCTCGGCGGCTTCGCGAGTCCGACGCTGATCGGCTGGATCAAGTCCGTGACCGGCAGCATTCAGATGGGCCTTCTCGCATTGACCGCGCTCGTCATCTGCGGCGGACTGACCATTTTGCTTGGATTGCCGAAGAGCGCAGTCCGCGTCGGCACGATCGACGACGCAAGCGCGCACTGACCGCCCTCTTTCTTCAGAACCTCATTCTTCATCGGAGAACACCATCATGAGCAAGCCCAAAGTCATTGTGACCGTTGCGCCCACCGGCGGCATGGCCACCAAGAAGATGAACCCGAATCTGCCCACGCAGCCGCAGGAAATCGCCGACGATACCTACCGCTGCTACAACGCAGGCGCGAGTGTCGTGGCGGTCCACGCGCGCCGTCCCGACGATCAGGCGACCTGCGATCCGGCCATCTACAGCCATATCAACCGGCTGATTCGCGACAAGTGCGAGATCATTTTGAACAATTCGACGGGCGGCGGTATCGACGGCGACATGGTTCGCGAGCTCGACAACGGCCTCTGGGAAATTCAGTGGGAAGAGCGTCTGAAAGGCATGCAGGGTGATGGCGTCGAAATGTGTACGCTCGACGCGCAGACGGTGATCGCGAGTTTCGGCGGCAAGGAGATTCTCGTCGCGACGCCGCCTTCGCGCATCCGCCAGATTGCCGAGATGATGAAAGCGCGTGGCATCAAGCCCGAATGGGAAGTGTTCGGTCTCGCCGATATCGTTCAGGATGTGCAGCGCGCGATCAACGACGGCCTGGACGACGCGCCGCATTTCATCAACATCGTGATCGGCGCGAATGCGTTTCAGGGCGCATTGCCCTACACGCCGCGTCTGTTGCAGACGATGGTCGATCATCTGCCGCGCGACACCGTGTTCAACGTGAGCGCGATCGGCGCTGCGCAATTGCCCGCCGCGATGAATTCGCTCTTGCTGGGTGGCCATGTGCGCGTCGGGCTCGAAGACAACCTGTATTACCGGCACGGCGAACTGGCGACGAACGTGCAACTGGTCGAGCGGCTCGTTCGCATGGTGCGCGAGATGGGTTACGAACCGGCGACGCCTGAGGAAGCGCGCGAGATCATCGGACTGCGGCCGCTGCACGCAACCGTCGATGCCGCCTGTCTGGAGCACTGAGCCATGACGAAGATCGCGATCGTCGGCACGGGCGTGATCGGCGCGGGATGGGCCACGCATTTTCTGGCGCATGGTTTCGACGTCATCGCGACCGATCCCGCCGAGGGCGCGGAGTCGCGCCTGCGCGGGTGGATCGACGAGAACTGGCCGGTTGTCGAGCGACTCGGTCTTTCGGGTGATGCCTCGCGAGAAAGGCTGGTCTTCATGACCGATTTAACCGCAGCGTTGCGCGATGCCGATTTCATTCAGGAAAGCGGCCCGGAGCGACTCGACGTCAAACAGGCGTTGATCGCCGACATTGAACGCGCGGCGAAGACGGACGCGATCATCGCGTCTTCGTCGTCGGGATTGCCGGTCAGCGAGATTCAGGCTCACGCGCAGCATCCGGAGCGGATCGTACTTGGGCATCCGTTCAATCCATCGCACATCATTCCGCTGGTCGAGGTCGGCGGCGGACGGCTCACATTGACGGAATACATAGACCGGGCGATGACGCTCTACGCTTCAACTGGCAAGAAGGTTATCCGCATCAACCAGGAAGTCAAAGGTCATATTGCTAATCGCCTGCAAGCGGCGATTTGGCAAGAGGCGATCAGTCTGGTACAGCGCGGCATTGCCTCCGTGGAGGATGTCGACACCGCAATCTCCTACGGCCCCGGTCTGCGCTGGGCCCTCCTCGGTCCGTTTCTCAACCTTCATGCTTCCGGCGGTCCCGGTGGCATCACACATGTGCTGCGGCATCTGGGCCCAGCTCAGCGCGAGTAGGCGAGAGATCTGGGCACGTATCCCGAGACGGACGACTACATCGAACCGATCGCGAAGGGCGTCGAAACGAAACTACAGTCGCACGACTTTGCCGAAATGATTCGCCAGCGCGATCAATTGCTGATCGAATTGCTGGAAGCGAAGCGCGAGCTCTCTCAGATTCCATAGAGCCAGCAATGCGAGATGAAGAAGAAACCGTCTGCGCTCATCAGCCCTTCAAGGCGACAGAAAGTGAACCTATCGATTAGCGGGCTGCGTCAGTGCGCACGGACATTCGTAGGCCGCACGGCGGGTTACGGAGCGAAGCCGACGTCTGAATGTCCGCGCAACCGCCGGGTAGCTGTCCGCAATTGGCCGGCTAGTGCCCGACGACCGAGCGCGACGATCGCCTCGGGCGCGGTTCTCATGCGAAAGGCATAACACGACCCATTGCCGTCGTACGAACCTCCATTGTCGCAGTGACCGCTTCGAGGTGCGGAGCGGACGTCCACCCAATGAGTAGTTCTCTTCAGCACGTTTCTGGTCTTCGTTGTCCTGTCACGACAAGGGCGACCGGCAGCCTTCCGCTCCACAGAGGTCATCGGTTTTCCTCCGGGCGTCGGATATCGCCAAGGGTCAAATCTGGCGAGGAGCACATGAACTGAATCAAACCGGCAGGCGTAAGATGCGCCGTATCCGCCCTCAACAAAGTCGGTCATGTCTCCCGGGCCGCGGAACGGCTGGCAGTTTGATGATCCGAGCTCGACTTCCGTCATGCCGTATCCTCGCGGCATTCGATTCGAAACGTAGCCCACACCGGGCGTGCTCTCAAAGGACTGAGAAGATGAGAATCCGACGCGATCCGCACGTCTTCATTGCAGCAGCCTTGAGCGCTGCGCTCGCAGTCAGCCTGGCCGACGGCGCTTGGGCACAGCAAGCGACCAATAACTCCGGCGCGGGCAACAACAACGGTGGCGGCATGCAGCAGATTCAGCGTCAAGGTGACATCGAGTTCGTATCGGGCGGCGTCGGCGCCGACGAGTCGCATGCGCTGGAGCGAGCGCGCAGCCAGTGGCCGCTTGGGCTGAGTTTCACTGGCTCGGGTTTGGACTACGTTGCCGACGTGCAAGTTAGGATCGTTGATCCCCACAACGCGAACGTACTAAACGCAACGTCGCAGGGCCCGTACATGCTGGTGCGACTGCGGCCGGGCCGGTACACCGTACATGCGAGCTACAAGGGCAACGAGCAGAGCAAGGCGGTAACCGTGCCAGCTAAGGGCAGCGCCAGGTTGACCTTCGATTGGGCCTCTCAATAAGGGGGATGGGGCCTCCCGGCCAAGCTAGGCCATAGGCCCAACTCGATCAGCATAACTACGCGCCCTTAAATTCCCCGCGGGACGGAGGAGGGGTCTGTCCATGGCCGGTCGGTAGCGTGAGGAATGGCGCGTTGGCCGGAGCAACGTCGCAGCTTTTCGCGCAAATCAATAGTCGGACCACGTATGTAGCAAAAGATTTGTATTCCGACGGCGAGTTGTGCAGACTCTTGGCGCAGGATTCTCAGTGCTGTCGCTCATGCTCCCGGTTTTTATTTGGTAATTTGTCCTGGGTCCACTTGCGTAAGGGGACGGTCCTGTGTGCTCAATACTGCGATCGCTTTGAGCGTGAAGGTGGCAAGTGCCATGTCGCAAAGCTCCCGGCACACCGAAAGGGTCGCGCTGAGCGAAACCGAATAACGCTGCTGCAGGAATTTCAGCCGAAAGACCCGGCTTGCGCAAGCTGTGCCGAGCGGCAGCCGCAATCGAGGTTCTCAATTCAAGTGCGGGAGGAACATGAACGGCGGAGTATTCAAGGTTACATGCGTCGTCATTCTGTCTACCCTCATCGGGTGGATTCTTTATATCGGTCGGCCGGTGCTTGTTCCGTTAGCGTTTGGTGTGATCGCTACCTATGTCATTTTCGGCATTGCGAACCTATTGCAACGGATTCCGTACATTGGCGCAAAGCTTCCGGTTGGCATCCGCTCGTCGATAGCGGTCGCCCTCCTGGTGCTGACGATCTATGTCTCCATCAACCTGCTGATATCCGACAGGGACCGCCTGATCGCGCTCGCACCGAAGTATCAGGCAACGCTGCTTGCGTTGGTCGGCAAAATCGCTGCGGTCTTGCAGGCGCAAACCGAACCGACCTGGGAGTCCATACGCCGCGACATGTTCGCCAAACTCAATATCCAGGGCATAGTCACCGCGACGTTATCGTCCCTATCGGGCATGATCGTGACGATCTTCGTTGTGGCGCTCTATACGGCGTTCCTCCTTGCCGAGCATGCGCGATTTCGCAGAAAACTGGCACGGATCGCGAACAACGCTGCGGCGATGCACATCGTGAGCGTCGTAAATAAGATCAACGCCAAGATCGGCATGTATCTCGCGCTCAAGGCACTACTCGGTGCGAGCATCGGCCTCCTCAGTTGGGTTTGCATGCTGTTCGTCGGACTGGAACTGGCCGAACTGTGGGCCGTCCTGATTGCGGTCCTCAATTTCGTGCCGTACATCGGGTCAGTTATTTCGGTAGGCTTTCCAACCCTGATCGCGGGTCTTCAATTCGGGCAATGGAGCGAGGTCTTGCTCGTATTCGCTACGCTTTCGGTGCTGAACTTCGTTGTCGGGAGCTTGGTCGATCCGTATCTGATGGGCGAATCGTTGAACCTCAGCCCCCTTGTGATCCTCGTTAGCATGGCAGTCTGGTCCTCGATCTGGGGAGTGGCCGGTGCGTTTCTGGCCGTTCCGATCACGGTTGGTCTTCTGATCGGCTTTTCGTCATTCGAGTCGACGCGTCCCTTTTCGGTGCTATTGACGCACAAGGATTGAGCCTTTGCACATGGCCCTGACCGACTGTCTCGAATTTCGCCCCCGGGGTCGCATACCATCAAACCCCAGGCGAGTCGAAGAACCATTGCCAAAGCCTTTCGCCGGGACCACAGGTCTTGCCCTTGGTGTCTGAAAAAATCCGCAGCAAAATTCCGGCTGGCGCAACCGCAGACGAAGTCATTACAGCACTTTCGTGCCAGCGGATGTGCGCCCGACGTGCCAAGCTTTGACATCCGGGTTACGAACAGAACTCGACTAGCCGTTGGAGGAACCGACGATGACAAACAGAACCCGGCGCACTCACTCAGTGGCGTTCTACGCGAAGGCTGCATTGACCGCTGTCCGAGGCGAACGCACGCTGGCGGAACTGGCTCAGCAGTTGGATGTTCCAAAATGGAAAACTTCCGGGACCGATACAATCTAACAGGCGTGAGTTCTGAAAAAAATCATCAACTGGACGACTCGCAAGGAAAAAAACAGGTACGCAATACTCAGTGCAATCTGTAACCCAAGGTGCCACCGCAATCTCGCCAGCTTTCGCAATCCATCGATGAAGTTGAGCGCCGTGAGTCCGCATCCTGCTCCGGCGACGACGTAACCCGCTAACAAGGGATTCGACAGGCCAGGCAGGTGGATCGTATCGAAGTTTCTTACCGTCTCGAAGCCTGCTGCAACAATGATGGTGGCAACCAGAAGATTTCTGGCGTGCTCGAAAACTGCTCTCAGGCCACCGTGATCGAAGAGTGCCTGCCCGATAGAACCCGTAACGAATTTCATTGAATTCCTCCATCGTAAGCTCGGCCCGAGGCTATCACTGCCGTCAGTAGGTTTTGACTCGCGCGGATCGCTGAACCGCGCAGCGGGCGTAAAAGGCGGCATCCAGCGAATTGCTATGGCAAGGTCAAGAGGCTCAACGACCTGCCCGTCCGTCGCAATGCGAGTCAACGTTGAGTCTGTCCGACAAGTCATCAGAATATGACGCGCTCATGACGACGTTTTCAGTGGATTTCCAGCCATGCAAACAAACGGGCCTGCATGGGTGCCGTCTGCGATGCAGCTGGGTCACGCCTGCAAGAAGGTCGACTGAATGCAAAGAACTCTCGCTTTACTAACAAATCGGATTGACAGGCGACGTGGCAGCGCCCCCGCCCTTCCTGCGAAAGTGCTCATTTGACTGTACGGCCGGCCTGGCATAACGTAGATGCGCGTTGTGATAGCAGTGCTGCAGTACATCACGATTCGAGCGGTGGTACATCGCGCCACAAGCCGACTTCCCATTTACTGAGTTGTGGTGAAGCGGACATTGCAACAGATATCGCAGGGGGCAAGCCTCACGTAATCATCTGTCCTGCGACTGACGCGCTTCGCCAGGACCGGCCGGATGGTGATGCAACCCGGTCGTCATCCCATGCCCGATCACGAATACAACCATCGAGCTGCCATGAGTTCCTCTGACGGAAAGCGGAAACTGCGACCTGGATTGCTTCGCTCAATGTTGAGCGCAGCACCCGCTCTGATTTTGGGTCTTGCGTTGACCTCCGCGCATGCGGAAGCAATAGTAGGCGCAAAAGAGATCTGCATGCGGAAAGGGACGTATTCAATGGCTGGCGGTGGCACGACGATTTTCTCTCGCGACAAAACCTGCTTCAGCCCTCCCGTCACCACCCCCTGGCCGTGGGGGAAAAAAGCTGCGCGCACGCAGCTAGGCGCGCCCGATCCTTTCACGCACGTCCGAATAGTCCGGTATGACTATCACGATGCACGGTACCAGTGTGCGAAACGGCATTTGCGCCTGCCGACGATTGGAGAGCTTAAAGCGCTTTTCGCTTACGCAAACACGGGCGATACAGCGGTTACGGGGAACAGATACGCGATCGTTGCACCAGAGGGCGATGGCCGTTATCCTGGCGGTCGACACGGATGGGGAGGCGACAGCCCTTACTGGTCTCACACCTTCGCGGGTCACGGCAAGCACGAGGTGATCGATCTTGGCAACGGCCGGGTCAGCACTCACCACGATTCGTTCAGGAACTATGTGACGTGCGTACGCTGAAAGGGCAATGGGCTCACAGTCGCGCGTGGCCAGGTTGCAACGCGCCCCCACATAGCGCACCTTCTACATAGCGTGTAAATAGTGCCTCGCCTGGACCGGAGTTTCATCCGCCGGGAAGCGTGGACAGAATTTTGCCGGCCCTGCCACTCACATCCTGTGTTGCTTGCTTGCGTGCCGCCAGTTGGTCCCAATCGCCGACAACATCCCGTTATCCGTAAATCGGGAGCAGCAGAAACAACTTGATGACGATCGCATTTGCGATATCAATAAAGAACGCTCCCACCATCGGCACCACCAGGAAGGCCAGATGGGAGGCGCCAAAGCGCGCTGTAATGGCCTGCATGGGCTATCGCGGTCGGTGTCGCTCCAAGGCCGAATCCGCAGTGTCCGGCGGCCAGCACGGCGGCGTCGTAGTTACGTCCCATGACCCGAAAGGTGACGAAAATGGCATAGGCGGCCATCGCGGTCGCCTGCACCACCAGGATTACGAAAAGCGGCAGGGCCAGCGACGCCAGGTCGCCTAAGCGCAGACTCATCAGCGCGATCGCGAGAAAGAGTCCGAGGCTTACATTGCCGAGCAACGACGCCGCGCTCTCAAAAACACGATACCAACCGCGCACGGAAAGGCCGTTGCGCAGCACGACGCCGACGAACAGCACACATACGAACGCGGGCAACTCGAACGCGGTACCAGCCAGGATCCAATCGCCGAGCCGACCGCGAGACAGACGGCAATCAGCGCCACTGTTTCGATCATTGCTTCCGCCATAACCGGCCTCACAGCTTCGGGTTGCTCGAAACCGGTCTCGCCCGCCAGGTCCGATCTAGGCTTCGGGCTAAGCTTATAGCGCGTGATCAGCAAACGCGCGACCGGGCCCCCGATCAATCCCCCAAGTATCAGGCCAAACGTGGCACAGGCGATCGCAATTTCCGTCGCATACGCGAGTCCGTGGCGTTCCGAGAAGACCCTCGCCCCCTCGCCCAGGCTGCGCCCGTGCCGTGGCCGCCCGAGAGCGTCACTGATGCCCCCAGCAGGCCAAGCAGCCGTTCTGCCCTAACGCCCATGCCAGACCGATGCCAAGCGCGTCCTGCATCACGAGCAGGCCAACCACCGCGCCGAGAAAACCGGTCAACGCCCGGCCGCCAGCCTTCAACTCGGTCAGATCTGCGTTCAGGCCGATCGTGGCAAAGAACGTCAGCATCAGCGGCACCTGAAGCGTTGCATCAAAGCGCAGGTCGAACTGCGCGAACCTGCGTAGCAGAAAAGTCAGCAGCGCCACAAGCAGTCCGCCGACAACCGGTTCCGGGATGCTGCAGGTCTGCAGGATGCGACTGCGGGCGAGAATCTGCCGCCCAAGCAACAGGACGAGGGAAACCGCCATCAGGGTTTCCAGCGTGTCGAGGCTCATGATTTGCTTCCTTGATCTTCGGCCTGGCTAACCGGTTTCGCACAATGAGGCGAGCAGCACAGTTCCCTCACTCACCGGAGCAACAGATAGCCGGTCACACCCGATAACATTGACCCGACAATCACCCCCAATCTGACAGGCGTGGAATATTCGGGACTTTCGAAAGCGAGAGAGCCGATAAACAGGCTCATCGTGAAGCCGACGCCGCAAAGAGCGGCGACTCCAGCCAGCTGGCGCCAGCTAGCTCCCTCAGGCAGTGTGGCCTGACGCAGCCCGATTAGCACGGCGCTCGCCCCGCAAACCGCGACGAGCTTTCCGATGAACAGGCCTGCGGCAATGCCAAGAGGCAGCGGTTGCGCCAGTGCGGCAAGCGTCACTCCGGCAAACGGGACACCGGCATTTGCGAAAGCGAAGATCGGCAGGATGCCGAAGGCAACCCATGGGTGAAGGCCATGTTCGATCCGATGCAGGGGCGCCTTGCCTTCAGAATCCAGCGTCGTTAGCGGCACAGCGAACGCAACAGCCACGCCCGCAAGTGTTGCATGAACACCGGACTTCAGAACAAAGACCCACAGGATTACGCCGACGACCATGTACGGCGCGATACGCGTGACTTTCAGCACGTTCAGTCCTATCAGCACGGCGATTGCCAAGGCCGCGAACAGCAGCATCAGGATCGAAAGCCCGGCAGTGTAGAACAGCGCAATGATCGTGATCGCGCCCAGATCGTCGGCAATGGCAACGGCAGTCAGGAATACCTTTAGCGACACCGGCACCCGGTTGCCGAGCAGCGAAAGAATGCCGAGCGCGAATGCAATGTCTGTGGCCGTGGGAATGGCCCAGCCATTCAGGGTTGCGTCGCTTCCCCGGTTCACGAGGAGATAAATGAGAGCCGGCACCACCATTCCAGCCAACCCTGCAGCGACTGGCAGCACGACCTGAGCGGGCGTAGACAGTTCACCTTCAATGACCTCGCGCTTGACCTCCAGTCCGATCAGCAGGAAGAAAACCGCCATCAAACCGTCGTCGACCCACATGAGGAGCGGCTTCGCGAGCGCGAATGATCCCACACGCACCTCCACGGGAATCTTCAGCAGATCGTCGTACGCGGACCGAAGGGGGGTGTTGCTGCAGATCAGCGCGAGTCCCGCGGCGGCGGCAAGCAGCAAACCACCCGCCGATTCCAGCCTCAAGAATTCGGCCATGCCGGCGGTTACCTTGCGGACCGCGTTGTCGATCACCATGGATGTCTCCGTTGAATGCGCAACAACGCCCTAAAAAAATCGGTCATGCACCCGTGGTGCACCGGGCGTCCGGTGTAGCCCGATTTCACATGAATGTCACCGCACCGGTGTGCAGGTCATACATTGCGCCGGCGATCCTGACCTGCCCTTTGTGTTCAAGATCAAGCAGTATCGGGCTGCTGTTACGGATTGTCGCGATCGCCTGCCCCACATTCGATCGCGCCACGGCGTCCACAAACTCCTCGTTCTTGCTACTTCGTTCACCCGTGTATTGTGTTGCTTCGATCGCGGGCCGGATGGTCTCAAGCAGTCCCGTAAGATTACCCAGCTGCACGTTATCGATGGCGCCCTTGATCGCTCCGCACGCCGTGTGCCCCATCACCAGCAGAACTTTTGCACCTGCGACCGCACAGGCAAATTCGAGGCTGCCGAGCATGTCCTGATTGACAATGTTTCCTGCCACGCGGGCATTGAACGTATCGCCAATACCCATGTCCAGGATGATCTCTGCCGGCGCGCGGGAATCGATGCAGCTCAGGATAACGGCTGCCGGATACTGGCCAGTCGCACTCGCGCGCTTTTGCGCAAGGAAATCCTGCTTCTTCATCCTGCCAGAACGGAATCGCTCATTACCCGTTTTCATCATCGCGATGATCTGGTCGGGCGTTAGCGTGTCCCGCTGTGTTTTTGTCAACGCGGCTGCTTCGGCAGGACCAGCCTTGAACCCCACTCCGGCGACAAGTGACACCGCACTTATCCCCGCTTTCAGCCACAGGCGCCGTCCGCCATCCTTGGGCTGCCCAGCAAGGCAACAGCTCGGGTTCGTTTCCATTGCGATTCCTCCTTGACCTGATTGAGAAAGCCTTCATGCGGCATCCTGAACACCCGGTACCGTGCATCGCACATGAGTCCCGCGTGTTCGCGCAGATCGCTGCAGCCGTTTCTGCACTAACTCCGGCAAACATTGTCAGCGCCAGCACATCATCTGGCAGAACCAACCAGGACGGCGATGGCGAGGCGCGCTCACACCAGGTTGCCCGTCACGCTCAATGGATTCGCTCGCGATGCGGCGCTACCGATACGCGGACATACGCACTCCAATTTTCCAGACACATTCGGGGTGGTAGTTCGCCATCGACTTGCTCGCCCCTGTCCGAGAACTGCTTTCATGGCAAGCCATTCGCCTATCAATACAGCAAGGACCGGCATCAGCCTTACGAGCTGCATCCGCCAACATTTGCGGGGAGCGGCAACCGCGTCGGCAATATCCGCCAGATCGGGCTCCTGTTCATGACCTGGCATGATCACACTCCGCGGCGTCCCAGATGAGACGCGGGTCGAACGTCATCGCTGCAAACATGGTCAGCACGACGACTGCTCCGAAGGCAATGGCGGCAGGACCCGCCTCGATGGTGGCCAATGATTTGAACTGCACCAGCGCAACGAGCATCGTGATCACGTATATGTCAAGCATCGACCATCGGCCGACAAATTCGACCGCACGATAGATGCGCGTGCGCTGTTCTGGCAGCCGCTTCGACTGGAGCTGGGTTGAAGCGGTCAGATAGGCCAGTGCGAGGATCTTCAGCATTGGCACAGCCACGCTCGCTATAAACACGATTGCCGCGAGGAGCCAGGACCCGGAAGTCCATAGATAGGCCACTCCACTCATGATCGTGTCCTTCTGTGCACCGAACAGTGAACTGGTGTTCATCACGGGCAAGACATTCGCCGGGATATAGAGCACCGTCGCAGCAATGAGCAGCGCCCATGTGCGTGACAGACTGTTCGGTGTGCGCATATGCAGCGACGCGCCGCAGCGCGGGCAAGACAGGTTCTGCCCGTGCGCAGGCACCCTCGCGAGCAGTCCGCAGTCGTGACACAGCGCAAGACCGTGTTGTGCTGCGGTCACGGCGTCGCATGGCGCTGGCTCGCGCGCCTGCCCAGCGTCGACTGTATCCCTCTCTGCGGTGACCCGCGACCACAGGTCTCTCGGTTCAAAAGCAGCTGCGGCAGCTGCCAGTACGAGCATCAGCGCGCCGAACGACCATAGCGCAACACCGACCGCAACGCTTGCAATGTGCGCTAGCTTGACCAGCGCCACCAGCAGTCCAAGGATGAGCACCTCCGTCATTGTCCAGGGTCCGGCCAGGTGATACAGACGAAACACCATAGCCGTGTGCCACGGTATGCGGTTCACGCTAAGAGGCAGAAGGATCCAGAGCATGCTTGCGGTCTGAACCACCGGCATCAGGATGGTTGTGGCAAACACCAGTCCTGCGAGAGGCCACATTCCGTCCAGGTACAGCACCCGCACAGCGCCGCCGAGCGTCGTCTGGACCACTGTGCCATTGATCGACAGGCCGACAATGGGATAAAGATTCGAGATGACAATCAGCACCATGGAGGCAATACTGAAAGCCAGCGCGTGCGCCAGACCGTTTATTCGATTACGGTACAGCTCGGCGTTGCACCGACGGCAACGCAGCACGCCACCTGGTGACACCTGCGGCAACCGCTGGAGGAGATCACATTCGTGGCAGGCAAAGAGTTCACTGCGATTCATCGGGGCACCTGCTGACCCGGTTGGAGTTCAATGGGCTGGTCATCGTCGACCGGAGGCGTCGTCACCTGCTGCGCCCGGACGATTCAGCCTTCACGACGCCAACGTAAATGTCGCCGCCCTGTGTCTGCGTAAAGTTCAACTGCGCGTTGAATAGACTGCGTTCGGCATCGAGCACACCTCGACGTAGCTCGTGTAGCCGCCGTCGTCGCGAAGTGCGCATAGCTTCGCAACGCCTCGACCTCTCTGCCCAGAACGTCCACCTGCTCGCGCGACTCCGCACAGTAACCAGGGCATCATCCACCTGCTGGAACGCGACCCTGAATCGCCTCTATGCAAACAGCACCTCTTGTTGCCACGCTTCGGTGCACCTGTCCGCCAAAGTTGCCGCCCGTGAATATTGGTTGAGTCACCGCGCCGACGAGTGAGCACACGCGCGCAGGTCCCGTAAACAGGTCAGAAGACTGCGATCTGGAAGAGCCGAAAAGCCCCGTGAGCGAAAGTAGACGGGACGTAAAATGCGCGGGCCGTGCCGATGATTTGCACATTGCCCGCCGAATTCGCCTGTTTGTCGGCCATACGTCAGCCAACCCCAATCAAACAATGACCGGCGGTGACTTGCGAAATTCTTCGTTCCTTTGATCAAAGGTCGTCGCAAGCCGGAAAGCCTGTCGGCGACTGGTATTCGATCAGCGTGGTACAACTTTGACGCAGGTCACCGGCCCCCTTCGTGAGCCGACACATTTCCGACGACGTGGCTTTCTGTTTCACATACGATCGGGCGATGCATTTTCGAACGACGCCGATGAGCGACTCGAAGCGAACGGCCATCGTCGCGACTCGCCAACATTAACCAAACTTCATCTGGGATTTTTCTCGGTAGCTTGAAGAATAGTGTATAGACCGAGGCGTTCAGCTAGGGTTTTCCTCATCGCGAAGTGCCGGGGTGCATGCAGTACCGCACGAAGTGTGCGACGGCCGTTCGTGTCTAACATTTCAGGTGAAGGGAGAACCAGTCTGTGCCCGCCGTCAGCGGGCGCTGGCCGACCCAACGCGGTAGTTTGGACCGGCGCCACCCGACAGGCCGCTTGCGACGCAACGGTCGTTGGCAGTCGCAACCTTTCGCTTAAAGCTGCAATGAATTACAAATAGCATGCGACAGATCATCTTGTCGAAAACCGTCGATCCTGGATGAAGCAAGACGGTTCATGCGACGACGGCACGTACACCCCAGCCGCCATTCACGACAAGCCATCCGCTCCGCGTGGCGATATTGGACTTTGGTCTAATATCGGTGTCTGAGCTTGTGATCTATGGTCTCCAATAAGGGTAGTCGGTGCGTCCGGGCGCCAGGCCTTGCTGCCAGCACTTAATGCTGACCGGAGGGGACGTCGTTCACCGCTTCGTGGGAGCATCGACAAGATCGAATCCATCGCCAGGTCTTACTTCAGCTTTGCGCATGCGTGGCACGCCTTCACCGCTATTCGGACGGTGTGTGACAACGCGCAATTCACGCAGTTGAGCGATACCGAGGAGGTGAGAATGAAGAAATCATTTACGTGCAGGATCGGCGTCGTTTTGGTCGCCGTGATCCTGGGAGCATGCGCGGGCGGGTCTGGTTCTGGGTCTGGGTCTGGGTCTGCGATGAATGTCGCGGAGAATTCCGGTTTCCTGAGGGATTACTCCCGTCTGGCGGAGACCAAGGACAGCCAGGGTAGGACCATTCGGGCCTGGGTGAGCCCCAAGCTGACGCCCGCCAACTACAACGCGATACTGCTCGATCCGCTTATCTTTTATCCGGAGCCCAGGCCGAACGATCAGGTGAGCGCCGAGACGCTGCAACAAATTCTCGCCTACTCCAATGACACACTTAAGCGGTCACTCAGTCAGCGATTCAGGATGGTCGATCGGCCGGGGCCGGGCGTGCTGCGCCTTCGCGGTGGGTTCACCAGCGTTGCGTCGGAGGGCGAGGGCCTCAAGCCGTACCAGTACGTACCGATGGCCTTTGTGGCCACCATGGCCTTAAGGACCGCGACGGGTACGCCTCAACGCGCCTTCATCGTGATCGAGGCCGAGGGAACGGACAGCGTCACGGGTGAGTTGCTGGGCGAGAGGGTACGGATTGGGACGGGCGAGCGCCTCGCCCAGGTTGCAAGGCAACAGGTCATGACGTTGGACACGTTGAAACCGTTACTGGACGATCTAGCAGGTTCTGCCTTTCCGGAACTGTCGCAGTACGTCAAGGCCAAGTGAGACGGATCGCATCTGGCCGCGCAGATAAATACCTCACCGGCCTGCGACGAGACCCGACGGGGCGTCATGCGAGCAACTGGAGGAAGCCTCGGGTGTTGCATAAAGGAGGGAAACTGGAAGTGATTCGGCTCGATGTACGACCTGCGATTGGTCAGGTCGATCTGGTATGACGACAGTGATCGGCTTGAGGCGCTGAAGCTTGGCGTAGAACCGGGCGTTCTCGACGGTCGAGGGAAGGGCCGCATATCGGCTTCAACGGGCGGATCGCGTTCACTGTGTTTGTTACTCGCTTTGCGGGCGAGATTCGGTCAACGCGGCAACTGGGCGACTACTGGGTCCAGAGAAGTACATCGCATCGAGGTCCGGCCTGGGAGCGCCGGTCGTGCGCGCATCCACTCTCCTTATTGCACCGTGTAAGGCCCTCTCGCAATGACCACCGGACCAGTTTCAGTCATGTGGTGAGAATCATGACCCTGCCGGCGGTAACGATCATGTCGGATCGCGCAGACGCTTCAGGAGGTCCGCCGGATATCGGCCTGGCGACGCGAACTGCGAGATGCTTGCGGCACGCAACGGCTGGAGTGGCCTTGCTCTGGTCTGCGTTGACCTCCGCGCAGGAGATGGAGCCGCGCGCCTATTCGGCAGTTCCCGTCGGAACTAACTTCGTGGTGGCGAGCTACGCTCGATCGACAGGTGGCGTTTCGCTCGATCCCACGCTCCCAATCACAGATGTGAACGCCAAAATCAACACGTTCCTGCTCGGCTACTCCCACAGCTTCGGAATCGCGGGACACGCCGCCAGCATCGCCGCGGCCGTACCATTTAGCAACGCCGACATAACTGGAAACGTCCAAGGTGTTCCCGGGAACGCGTGGCGATCGGGGCTGGGAGATGCGAACTTCAGGGTTGTGGTGAATCTGCTGGGCGGTCCCGCACTTACGCCGGAAGAATTCGCGCGGCGTCCGCCAACCACCACGCTGGGCGCCAGTCTGACCGTTATCGCACCGACAGGCCAGTACGTGCCGTCCCGCGTGATCAACGTAGGATCAAATCGTTGGTCGTTCAAGCCGGAATTGGGCCTCTCTCACCCATTCGGCGACTGGTTCGTGGAAGGTTCGGCCGGCGTGTGGCTGTTCACCGACAACGATGATTTTTTTGGAGGCCATAAGCGCAGCCAGGCGCCAATGCCCGTTTTTCAGTGGCACGGAGGCTACACGTGGCGGCCTGGATTGTGGCTCGCGGCAGACATGACGTACTTCGCGGGCGGGCGGACGAGCGTAAACGGTGTAGCGGATCAAGACCTCCAACGCACTATGCGGTACGGCCTCACGTTGTCTGTTCCGCTTGCTGCGCAATGGTCTGCGAAACTGGCATGGTCGAATGGTCTGATAACACGCGTCGGGGGCAATTTCCAGACCATTTCTCTTTCACTGCAATACCGCTGGTTCAATCATTGAAGGTTAGCTACAGGCTATCTGACGCGGCTTGGCGGCCGGATATCGCATGCTGCTACCGGCGGCCGACGAGAAAAAACGGAGGTAACATGCGCCACCTACTCATTTTCTTCATTGTCTTTGCGTGCACATCCAGCAGCGTGGTGGTTGGCTTGTATCTACGTAAGGTGTTACCCGAACACCACCTTAGCGAACAATCCGCAGGTGTTGTAAGGCTCGCAACCGGCCTGGTCGCGACCATGGCCGCGTTAGTACTTGGGCTGCTGATCTCGTCAGCAAAAGGCTCTTTCGACACGGTAAGCAGTGAGCTCATCGACTCTGCCGCCCATGTCGTACGCCTTGACCGCGTGCTGGCCAAATACGGATCGGAAACGCAACCGATTCGCGAAGCGCTCAGGCAAAAATACGCGGCGATGCTCGAAACACTTGCTTCCGATGATCCTTCCCGACTGGCGAGAATGGATGACCCCGAAGCTGTCCGCCGTGTCGAAGACTTCCAGCGGCTCGTAGAGGGGCTTTCGCCACGGGACGCTACGCAACGTGAGCTCAAGACGCGCGCACTCCTGCTTGTTGATGAACTGTTCGCTACGCGCTGGCTGGCGATACTGAAGGAAAAAGTTCCCATTCCCATGCCGCTTCTGGTAGCCCTGGTGTTATGGCTAGTCGCCATTTTCGGGACGTTTGGTTTGTACGCCCCCCACAACGGCACGACGATCGCTGCGTTGCTCGTGTCTGCCTTGTCGACATCCGGGGCGATATATCTGATCCTCGAACTGAACTCGCCGCTCGATGGAGTCGTTCGCGTCTCGCTGACCCCGCTGCGCGAAGCACTCGCCGTTCTCGGAAAGTAACAATGGCCAATCGCAGAGATCGGAGCAGCCCCGCCTGTTCCCTATATGGGCGCTGCGCCAAAATGCCTGTGGGCGACGGCGCTACGTGGTAGCGAACATCGTTGGCGCGGGGATACGGGCTCATATGCACGGCAACTTTGGCCGATAAGCCCTTCGCCCCGGTCCCAGCGCGAAGGTCCGTTGTTTGAGCGGAGCGGCCATTTGAATGGCCGTCTAAGCACGAAGGCGAACGGCTGCAGTTGGCCGATTGCGGCCGTTGCGTTGCTCTCGTGTGAGCAACCCGCCCACCGCCATTGCTGCCACGGCATTGATTTTCTATCCTCGGTGGCTTCTTCATTCCATGAGAGCAGTGCTTTAAAGCTCGGTATCCGACGGCGAGCTTTGTCGGTAAGAATCGCGTCGTATTCAACATCAAGGGGAACGATTACCGGCTATTCTTGGCGACCGTCTCAGAATTGTTCGACCCTTGGGTGTTTTTCGCAGAACGCCGGTCCGGCATCCCAGTAATGCGGAAATCGTGGCCGGTGGATGGCCGGCCCCTCCACGCGGTTCGCCCCGGCGTCAGGCTCGAATCATCAGGGTCGGATGATAGCGCCAGACCTTCGGATCGGCGCTCAACAGCGCGATACCTTCATGCAGCGCCTGCGCGATCATGACGCGATCGAATGGATCCGCGTGGTCATCGTGCAGCGGCAGCGCGGCGACCGCCTCCGCGTGCTCACCAGCAATCGGCAGCTCGGCGAAGCCAGCCAACCGAAACGCCGAGCGAGCATCGTGCGGATGCACACGCAGGTTGCCCTTTGCATGTTTGATCGCGATCTCCCAAATGGCTGCGGCGCTCACCAGAAGCGTATTGGCCGGATCCTCGATCAGGCGAATTGCCTCCGACGACAGCTGCGAAGCGCCTTCGGCTGCCCACAGCGCGATATGCGTATCGAGCAGCACCCTCACGGCGCCAGCCCTTGCTGTGCGCTCGCGTCGAAGTCCGCGGCGATCGCCTCGTCGCCCGCGTTGAACGCTTCAACGGTGGCCGGTATGTCCAGTCCGGCGAGCAGGTGCCGAGCAGCGCCGATGCGCCGCGGTGCGGTAAACGGTACCAGCCGCGCGACAGGGGTGCCGTTGCGCGCGATGACGACTTCGCTTTCCTCGCCTAGCTCGAGCCGCTCGACCAGGCTCGACAATTTCGATTTCGCGTCATGCATGTTGACCGTGAGCATTGCACCCCCGAAGTTAGCTAATCAATGTTAGCTAGTATGCCGGCGTTGAGCGCAAAAGACAAGCAAGCCCCGCACCTTTTGCCGATCGCTGCTCGCGGAAAGTGATGCAACTCGCAATTTCCCCTAATCCAAGCCGCGTTCACAGAAGCGCTAACCGGTTCGTCATTTCTGCTAGCGCGCCTTGGCTGGATCGAAGTGTCTATAGTAGTCCTAATAGTAACGGTTCGTCGCACGAAGGGAAGTTGGCAGTCTCACTGAGGGGTGCCGTTCTGGGCCGTCTGGTACGTCATCGGCATGGCGCTTCCCGCCGTGGCGGGCGCGCTTCTCGGGCCGCGATACTTGCGATGGTAGAAGGCCGACCGACCGTGCATTCGACAGAGACGCGACTGAGAGCCCTGCTCATCAGCAGCATGAGCGGCGACGCCGTGGCCTATCACACTTTCCTGAGCGAGCTGACGCGCCACTTGCGCGGCTACCTGCGCAAACGCATTCCTCAGCTCACCGACGACGTCGAGGATCTCGTCCAGGAGATCCTGCTTGCCGTCCACAATGGACGCCACACCTACCGGCCCGAGGAGCCGCTGACGGCGTGGATTCACGCGATCGCGCGCTACAAGCTGATGGATTTCTTCAGGGCACGGGCGCGCTGCGAATCGCTGCACGATTCCATCGACGATCACCTCGACATCTTCTGCGCGTCGGACGACGAACCATTGGCGGCACGCCGCGACATCGGCAAGCTGCTCGATCAGCTGCCCGACAAGCAGCGCTTGCCGATTCTGCATGTGAAGCTCGAGGGTCTGTCGGTCGCCGAGACCGCGCAGCTGACAGGGCTCTCGGAATCGGCCGTCAAGGTCGGCGTGCATCGCGGACTCAAGGCACTCGCGGCCCGGCTGCGCGGGGTGGCTTAAGTAGTTGCTGTCTGAAGCCAGCAACTCTCCTTCACCCCGACCCCTGCACTGCAGCCTCGCGAAGCAAAAAATTTCGTTCGCTGTAACCCGGCGTCAATATCCGGCGAATTAACTGGCGTATCCACCACGGATACCTTCCATTCTTACTCTTGGAGAGATTTCATGTCCGCAAAGATCAATGTCAGTGCTGCCCTGCTCGCCGGCGCAGTTGCAAGCCTTCTCGCATCGGCGGCGCATGCCGCGCCGCTCACCAAGGCGGAAGAAAGTGCCGCTCTCGCGGCTCACAAGGAAAAGTGCTATGGCGTCGCGCTGAAGGGGCAAAACGATTGCGCGGCCGGCCCGGGCACGACCTGCCAGGGTACGTCGGCGGTCGATTTCCAGGGCAACTCGTGGAAGTTCGTTCAGGGTGGCACGTGCAAAAGCATTCAGGTGCCGGGCGGCGGCCACGGCTCGCTCACGCCGACCTGATCGCGCAAACGACAAGAGGGACGGGACGACCATGAGCGATTCCAAGAGATCAGCGGCGGCGAATTCGCTTGGCCGTCCCCGTCGTTCGGCGCCCGGCGCTACCGGGCTTGCCGGCACCAGCTTCAAGCACGCACACCTCGCCGCAATTCTCGAAGACGGCCTGCCGGATGGATTCTTCGAGGTTCACGCCGAGAACTACATGGGCGCGGGCGGACCGCCGCATCGGGCGCTTGCCGCAATCCGCGAGCGCTACCCGATTTCGCTTCACGGCGTATGCATGTCGATCGGCGGGCCGGATACGCTCGACGTCCGTCACCTTGCGCGCTTTCGCGAACTGGTGGAGCGCTACGAACCCACGCTCGTTTCCGAACATCTCGCGTGGTCCTCGCACGGCGGCACGTTCTTCAACGACCTCCTGCCCCTGCCGTACACGAAAGCCACGCTCGACAAGGTGTGTGAGCACATCGACCAGGTTCAGGAAGCCATCGGGCGTCCGATGCTGCTCGAAAACCCGTCCACCTATGTTGCCTTCGCGTCGTCAACCTTGAGCGAGCCGGATTTCATCCGCATAGTCGCGCAACGCACGGGTTGCGGTCTGCTGCTGGACGTCAACAACGTTTTCGTCTCGGCGGTCAATCATGGCTACTCCGCGTGCGCCTACCTCGCGGAATTTCCGCTCGAATACGTGGGCGAAATACATCTGGCCGGCCACAGCGAGCAGCATGACGACGAGAACACACTGCTGCTCATCGACAGTCATGACCGGGCCATCGCTGATCCGGTCTGGGATCTTTACCGGCATGTCGTGGCACGCACCGGGTCGATACCGACGCTGATCGAGTGGGACAGCCATCTTCCTGCGTGGCCGGAACTGCGGGCTCAGGCGCTGGCGGCTCGACGGATCGTCTCGGAGCACGAAACTGGAGAACGCCGGCCATGAAGCCTGAGTATCGTCCTCTCGAATATGCGGCGGCGTTCGCGCCGGGTTTGACGAATCCGGAGACGACGGCGCCCGAAGACGTCGTGGCCGCGCGCGGAAAAGGCGTGGTCAAGCGGTACAACGTTTATCGCAACAACGTCACGGTCAGCCTCATCGACGCGCTGGCCGCCACCTATCCCGCCGTCCAGCGCATCACGGGCGTCGAGTTCTTCCGCGCGATGGCGCGCTTTCACGTCCGCGCCACGCCGCCGGTTTCGCAGCTGTTATTCGAGTATGGGCGGGATTTCCCCTCGTTCATCGAGTCGTACGAATACGCGCGCGACATGCCCTGGCTGGCGGATACGGCGCACATCGAACGCGCCTGGCTGGACGCGTATCACGCGGCGGACGCCGCCCCGCTCAAGGCTGAGGCTTTGGTGAGCGTCGATCCGTCATCGTTGGCGCACGTGCGATTCGTCCCGCACCCTGCCGCGCGAATCGTGCGGTCGCGCTATCCGGCCGTCGCGATCTTCGCGATGAACCGCGCGGACGGCCCTGTTTCCCCGCAGTTTTCGAGCGATGCGGAAGATGCGCTCGTCACTCGGCCGGACGAGGACGTGATTGTTTCGCGCCTGCCCGCCGGTGGCGCCGCCTTCCTCATCGCGCTCATCGAGGGCGAGCCGCTCGGCGCCGCGGCCGAAGCGGCGTTCGAAGAGACCGATTCCTTCGACCTGCCGGCCAATCTGGCAGCGATGATTTCAGCTGGCGTGTTTACCGGCATCCAACAGGGGGAGTAATCAAGATGTCGACTCGACAAGACACACGACTGTCCTTCCCGCGCATCGTCGCGAATGCAATCGTGCGCGCGCAACGCCTCGTCGAACGGCTCGCGCAACCGTGGTTCGTGCAACTTGTGCTGCGCATTGCGCTGGCCGTGCCGTTCTGGAAATCGGGCATCCTCAAATGGCACGGTTTCCTGCAACTCAACGATACGGCCATCGACCTCTTTACCGATGAATTCCGGCTGCATCTGCCGGGCGGCCCGTATCCCTTTCCGGCCCCGGCCGTCTTCGCCTTCCTTTCCGCTTGCGGAGAGGTCACGTTTCCGGTGCTGCTCGTGCTCGGCCTCGGCACGCGGCTCGCCGCCGCGGGTCTGCTTCTGATGACTTGCATCATCGAATTGACCGTGCCGGACGGCTGGCCGATTCATATCACCTGGGCGGCCATGGCGCTTGGCATCGCCGCTTGGGGACCGGGCCTGATTTCGATCGACTATCTGCTTGGAGACCGTGCGAACAGGTCATGAAAACGCGAGATCTGGTCACCCGGCTAGCCAGCGACATCTCGCCGGTCAAGCGCAACGCCGTCCCCAAGCTGCTCAATTGCGCGCTGATCTTCGGCCTTGCCGGCAGCACGGTCCTGCTGGTCGCGCTGTACGGTGTCCGAAGCGACATGCCGGAGCTGATCCTCACGACGATGTTCTGGGTGCGCCTTATCTTCCCGCTCGCGATTATCGCTGCGGCCATGAAGCTCGCGGAGCGGCTCGGACGCCCCGGCGCGCCGCTCAAGTTTGCCTGGTTCGCGGTCGCGCTGCCCATCGTCACGATGCTGCTCGCCGCCGGAAGTATTCTGATGGCAACGCCGCCGGGCTACCGGCTTCAGCTGATGCTCGGCACGACATGGCGCACCACGACGGCGAGCGTCGTGGTGCTGTCTTTTCCGTCGCTCACCGCCATGATGCACGCCATGAAGCAGCTCGCGCCTACCCGCCTCGCGGTGGCCGGCGCGGGCGCGGGCCTGCTGGCCGGCGCACAGGGGCTGCTCGTTTACTCGCTGTATTGCTCGGAAATGGCCGTGCCGTTCTGGGGCGTTTGGTACGTGCTCGCGATCGCCATTACCACCACCATCGGTGCGGCCATCGCGCCGCATTGCCTGCGTTGGTGACGTTCGCGGTTTGCGGATGGCTTCGGCACATTCGCCGCCCGGGGTTCGCGCCGTTAGACTGAAGTGTTAGAGTCGAGGACCGGTTCGCCCGTCGTGCCGGTCGTCGGTTTCAGGCGTGACGATACAGAGGTGGTCCTGCCCGATGGTCGCCATGATGCAACGTTCATCGTCGCGGGCTGGAACGGCCGTTTAAGGGGCGGAGCTGACCTCTGATTGTCCGAACAACGATGGGAGCGAATGACCCTTCATGGCTGATCCGAGACGGTGGTCGCGACAGCAGAGCCGGTTACCCGTCTCCCATGCGGCGGTCACAATTTACTTGAACGAACGACCATCTCAGAAATCGCCGTTAGCCGCACTCAAACATCGTCATCTCCCACTCCCCGGCGACCTCGTCGTGGCGCAGAATATAGACGGCAGCATCATCGCCTCGGACCT
This sequence comes from Paraburkholderia hospita, assembly GCF_002902965.1. GTDB lineage: Bacteria > Pseudomonadota > Gammaproteobacteria > Burkholderiales > Burkholderiaceae > Paraburkholderia > Paraburkholderia hospita. The sequence continues at coordinate 2,851,828 of NZ_CP026105.1, forward strand.
TGAAATAGCGGTGGTCCGGCGCAAGCCAGCAGTCGAGTACCTCCACGACCCGGATCCGGCGTTTTCCAAGAAAGAACACACGTGGTGTCTCCTCGCCCCGATAGCCGGCGTAACACTCTACCCGAATGCCCATATTGATTTCCTCCTGCTGATCCGGCGATTCCGGGCTAACGTTGCTTGAGGCCGTGGAAGGTACGCGGCGGCACTCAATAGGCAACGTTGAACGTCGGCGAGTCTTCCAGCGGCCCGTCCAACCAGCTTGCGATTCAGTCGTTCCACGATTTGGTCGGCGCTCAATAGCAGCATGCGTCGATCAGTTTCCCGGCTGATGCTGTCAACCATGCGCCGTATGCCTTTCTTCGAAGGACGCTTACCGAGATACGCCCTGTCGGTTTTATGACAGTAGCAACACCCGAAGGTGTAGCCGAGGAAGTCAAAACGTTCCTGCGGTATCCGGCAGGGATGGGCTTTATCGTCATTGACCTCAGCTTGAGCTTCGCCATCCGGTGACGCCGATGGTCATAGATGCGGGTGGTCGCGATGTTTGCATGCCCCAGCCATTCCTGGAGCTTCGCGCAATCGGCCACGCGCTCGAGCGCATTGCTCGCCGGCGTCGCGCCCAGTCTGTGCACACCGAAGCTGTTGATCGCGATCTTTGCGGGCGCTGCGCAAGCCACCGCGGGGAACATCGGACGACGGTCGCCGCAAAGTGGCTGAAGCAAAGCAGGCCCACGCACTGGCGGTCACTGCAAGCCTTTGTTTTCGCCGCAGGCATTATGGGAGCGGTCACGCCCGCAACGGAGACCGTGCACTGCCGCCTTTTTCCGGGCGTCAGCCAGTCACGTCCTGTTCCACATGCTTCAACGCCTGCAGAAACGATGAACACCACCAGTGAACGTCGAGCTTGCGGATCCGGCTCAGCAGCGCCTCGTGCCGCTGGATCCGTTCTTCGAGGGGCATCGAGAGCGCACGCTGGATCGCCTCCGCCGTGCCCTGTGTGTCGTACGGATTGACGAGCAACGCCTCCTTCAGTTGCTCTGCGGCGCCCGCGAAGCGCGACAACACCAGCATCCCCGGGTCGGCCGGGTCCTGGGCGGCGATGAATTCCTTCGCGACCAGGTTCATCCCGTCGCGCAAAGGGGTGACCAGTGCCACCCGACTCGCGCGGTATAACCCGGGCAAGCGCCTGCGGGCGACATTGCGATGGATGTAGCGCACCGGCATCCAGTCCAGTTCGCCGTAGTCGCCATTGATCGCACCGCACAGGCTGTCCATCTGGCGGCGCAGATCGTCGTAGGCACTGACGTCCTCGCGGCTCGGCGAAGCAATCTGGATCAGGGTAGCGCTGTTGCGGTTTTCCGGATAGCGCTCGAGCAATGCCCGGAACGCCTGGACACGTTGTGGCAGTCCCTTCGAATAGTCGAGGCGGTCGACGCCGAGCAGCAGGCGGCGCCGCGCGTATTCTTCGCGCATCCGCAAAAACGTCTCACGCCCTTCCTTCGCTTGCGTGAGGCGAATGAAGTCGTCGACGTCGATGCCGATCGGGTAAGCGCCCACCCGAAGTGTCCGGTTGAACGCGCGGAAGCGTTCTGGACTCAACTGTTCAGCCTGTGCTTCCGCTTCAATGTAGTGGGAGAAGTGCGTCACGTCCGTCTCGCTCTGGAAGCCGACCAGATCGTAGGCGAACAGCGAACGCATCAGCCATTCCTGCTCCGGGATCGCCGCCATGATCAGGCGCGGGGGCATCGGAATATGCAGGAAGAAGCCGATGCGGTTACCACATCCCAGTGCGCGCAGTTCGGCGGCGAGGGGAATCAGATGGTAATCGTGCACCCAGACCAGATCTTCAGGCTTGAGCAATGGCAGCAGCTTCTGCGCGAACAACCGGTTCACCCGCCGGTAGCCCGCGGCGAAGCGGGTATCAAACTTGGCCAGGTCCAGGCGATAGTGGAACACAGGCCACAGCACGCCGTTGGCGTAGCCGAGGTAGTACGCGTCGTGATCTTCCTGGTTCAGATCCAACGTCGCCAGCGTCACCTCGCCGGCAGACTGGAAGTGAAGCTGGCCTTGGTCGGCACGGTCGGTGACCGCTTCGTCCTGAACCCTGCCGCTCCAGCCAAACCAGAGCCCCCCGGTCTGCTGCAGGCTTTCCCGCACGGCCACCGCGAGTCCACCGGCAGCGGGTTTGCGGGGATCGGCGATGCGATTGGAAACGACGACAAGGCGGCTCACGGATTCCTCCTGTTGTGGCGCGCGAAGGCGGAGCGGGCGGGAGCCATTCAGGGAGCAACATCCCCCGGACTTGCCACGGCCAGGTGTAGCGGCTCGATAACTTCCGACGCAGGAACCGATTACATCGGGGTTTGTAGAACCACATTAGCTGAGAATGTCGGGACGCGTGGGAGCACATTACGTGAGAACGGGCCCCGCTTTATGTGATAACAGCCTGATTGCATCGGCCAGAAACCACATTCCGCGAGAATGCCCGCGGGTCTCAGCCAAGGTAGGTCTTTAAGTCTGCTAACGACCCCCTTGCCGTCATTCGAATCGCCGGCATGGCAACGACCGCTCTCAACCTGAGCCGCCATTCAACTCTCGAGAAAGCTGACACTCGCGAAGTGCGATTGCCGCCCCCAAGGGATCATTGAGAGAATCTTGCAATAGGATCAAGCAAGTGGAATATCACGCCCCCCCGAATGAGCAACCTTTTCGCATCAGCCACCTTCGCTGCAGGCGCCGTACACCGTCCCAGCGCTCGACTCACTTTCGGACGTCCCCGTGGACGCAAATGCGCGAATGTACGCCCGCTAGAAAGAGTCGAGGCGACTCGGCAGCGGCCGCGCATGGTCGGACGATCCATCCATCGCGATAGTGACTCAATCGGCGAGCGAACCACGAGGAAGGTCGACTTTGCCAGCCTCCCGGTGACGGCGAGTGCTCATCGCCCCCGGCCACGACATAGCGTGTATAGCGGACAACGCCCGTCGCAGCCTTGGATTTACAAGGGGTTTGAAACTTACCCCGTGGTCTTCGCGCGCGCGTTCCACCGCGTCGATAGGCATCCCCGCTAGGCGGAAGGCTTCGACGTAGCGGTACGTGTCTGCCGGTCCGGTGCTGGCGCCGAACCACAGCGGAGCCGCGTATGCCGCCTGCAACTGCGCGCCCCCTCCCCGATTTTGGCGCAGCCCGGAGGGCGGCCTGGCAGCGGGGCAAGGAGATCATCGACGGAAAAGATAGACGACGCATCCGTCGCCAATTTATGAAGCGACTCACGCGTCAGCGGCGAGGGGAAGGGGTGCTCGCCATTGCGCATGCCCAACCTGATTGATCGAGTCAGAACCAAGGAACGCCTTGACCACTGTCATTCCAAAGATGAACGAAGCGGTTGAAGTTGCCCTGCGGCGCTTTCGTCGCGCCATCGAAAGCACAGGTTTGGTCAAAGACTGGCGTGCGCGTACGGCCTACGAGAAGCGCACACAGCCGAACGCAAGCGAAAGAAGGCTGCCGCTGTCGCGCGACTGCGCAAGCAGATTTGCAGGGGTCTGCCCCACGGAAACTGTATTGACCGTTTCGCCTGAGTATCGCAGTGAGGAGCAAAACACGTTTGTCGACCGATGGGGACGCAATTCGTGAAGATCCTCCGTATCGGGGGATGACGCGCGATAAAAGGAACGGATACGCGCGCCTTGGTGGTACACTGGGTTGGTCGCCTCAACTTCCCCTCTAGAGCTTTCTGCCGATCAGGCGCAGTGTTGAAAGGCCGGGCGTTTGCGCAACTCTCCCTTCCGACTGTCTGGTCAACATCCGTCTGTTGCCAGAAGAAGCGATCCCCTCGTCTCCGGACGCCGATTACGTTGTGCCGCCGCGATGGTTCATCCATTGCGAAACGTTTGGCACATCAAATTCATCGCGATATCGCTCGCGCGAGGCGTGGACCACGAGTCCGCGCGCTGGTAGGGCTCGATCGCTCCCAGCGATGGCTCACACTTCTGGACAGCACATCATGGAAGACATCACGAGAACCTATAGGGGGCTGGAAATCTATCCCCTCGTTTATCCCCGCACACCGCGCGGCGCTGTCGGTTCGTACGACTACGGCTCAGGGTTCGACGCCGCCGTCAGGATTTGCCGCAGGGGGACCAACGATACACTGACCGCGAGCCGTGTCTTCCGAATTCCTCAGCTCACGCCGTTTCGTGCTGCTGGCGAGGCCCGGCGAGCATCGACCAACTACGCAGAGAGTCTCATCGACGGACAGATCGACGGGAAGTCAATCGGCGATCTCTAAGCGGTCCGTATCGGACCCCGCAGCAAGTCCAATTCATGTCGGAGGGCGAGTTCCCATGAAACGCGACGTTCCCGACCACGAAGACTATAACGTTGCTGCATCATCCCGCCGGGCATTTAGCGGATCCGTTCCGACGTTGAAAGTAACCCGTCTTTCCGACAGGCGGATCATTTATCCGTTCGCTGGCTGTGCCGACATGCCGGTCTGCGCGGACCCGGAAAGTGCCATCCAATATGCGGAAACATATGGCAGGCAACTTGTCGATGGCGACATTGCCGTCCCGGAGTAGTCCACGGCCCCAGCCGTAAATGTCGTTGCCGTTGGCGAACGACACGGCTGCTTGGCAATTGAGCACAGGGGTCGATGGAACCCCTTCTTCTCGCCGCGACACGCGTAGGGTGCGCTCGCGCAAACGCGCTGCTGACGCGTGCGCCAGTGGTTTCTTTTTCGTATACGATGAACGGCTGTTCTTGGTGATGAGTCGGCATGTCGTATTCTCCGAGCCGAGCGGCACTTCCCTGATCGCCTGGAAATTGAACTGCACGTCGATCGGTGAAGTTGGGCGCATCCGCCTCGTTTTCAATTCCGCTCTATGTCTACAGTAAAAGTATCTGGCGGCCCGGCGAGGCGCTTAGCTTGAACTGTGCACGGTACGCGGACATTTCGATGACTCTCACAGCGTGCTGAAGTGCTGCGATCCTGGGCGGTTCGTACATCCCGCTTGTAGAACGTGAACCGGTAGTCGGGCAAAATGGCAACGGTCAGATGGTTTGCAAGGAAGCGTGCACGGTGCGAGACATCGATCCGGTAGTTACGGTCAGACAGAGCGACACAGCGGCGCCCAGCGTACCTCCGACACACACCGCTGATATTGCGAATGCACGAGAGAAATGGAGTTGGTCATGACGATTGACATGCATGCAATTCCGCATTTCCTGGTTTTGCGTGGTAGAAGCCAATCCTATGTCCTGAACAAAGATCGGCTACTGCTTCGGCGCGAAGCGAGCCGCCTGCTGGACACCTTTGCGAAAGCGCGCGGCAAACCGATGTCCATTGAAGATATGCTTTGGGATACCTTCTCGCAGACAGAAGGATTCTCACTGACTGAACGTGAGCGCGCGTGTTCCTACACGCTGGTTCACGGCAGCGAGACCGAGCACCAGCTTAGGCTCCTGAGCAGCCTGTGACTTCGTGGTCTGGCGATTCGTAACGGATGCGACGAGGCGAGCCACTGCCCCTGGTTCGATGCATAGCGTATGCCCGACGTACTGTACTGGGCTCTGCCCGCATAGCGACTGCGTGGGCAAAAAAGGCGCCCACGTTCGATTACAACGGAAGCTTTGTGGAGACATGACGGGCTGCTTCCATCAAATATCCGGCCGACCGTCCGGTTTCGGGCGTCGCTTTCGACTGACCGCTCATGGCCGGTTGTACGCGTTCACCGCTTTTTGCCGCAACCCGCCGTTTGAAAGCCTCGACACCCCGCTAGCGGCAACTATATGGCGTCCTATCCTAGCGGGGCACTCGGTCGACCTACGTCCCTCGGGCATGCGGTGGATTGAGAAGTAACCCAGCCATTGGGTCGCGGGCGAATCCGCGCGGAGTGAGCAGCAAACAAGCGTCGCACTCTCGGGAGTTACATCGGACTCCTTCCGGTCACCCGCGACCATGCGTCGGCCAAGCGCGCGAATGTCATCAGCACCCAGGCCGGCGTTGCGCGGCGCGGTGTGCGCTCGCCCAGTGCATCGCCCACGCGATGCGCCAAATCAGCAAGGCTCGCGTGCTCGCCACCGACCAGGTAAGCCTCATCAAACCGCTCTCTCTGCCAGGCGCGCACCTGAGCGCGCGCGATCTCGCGGACATCGGCAAATGACCCGATGTCTGGCAGCTTCTCGCGATCCACCATGACGATGAGGCGCGCCCAGTTGTGACGGTTGCCGGCGAAGCGATCGATCGCGTATTCGATCTTGGTCGGCGCGTAAGCATAGAAGTGGCCGAAGCCGCCGCCCAGATAGGGGGCACTACCCACCTGCCAGAAGAGCCAGTTCAGTGTCTCCGTGCGCACTGCGAAGTCGTTCGGGAGGAAGGCGCCGAACTTTTCCGCGAGATAAAGCAGGATCGAGCCCGACTCGAACACGCGGATCGACTTCGGGCCGCTACGGTCGAGTAACGCCGGAATCTTTGAGTTGGGGTTGACCGCCACGAAGCCACTGCCGAACTGGTCGCCATCGCCAATCTTGATCAGTCAGGCGTCGTACTCGGCGCCGGCGTGGCCCAGGGCCAGCAGTTCTTCCAGCATGATCGTGACCTTGACGCCGTTGGGCGTGCCAAGCGAGTAGAGCTGCAGTGGGTGCCGGCCCACAGGTAGCTCCTTATCATGCGTCGGCCCGGCGATGGGGCAATTTGTGCTTGCAAAGGCGCCGCCATTGGGCCTGGTCCAGGTCCAGACCTCCGGGGGCGTGTAGTCGATGGAGTCCGCCATGTGTTCTCCGCAATCGGTTCGTGGCCGGTTCAGGCTGCCGGGGGGTAGTTCGACGGAAAGAGTGCGCGCTGCGTCTCTTCGTCGTTTATCTTCTTGAACGGGTGGTCTTTGCCGACGGCGCGCGCGCGCGCGACGGCCGGTCGCACATCGACAGTCTCGAAGAAGCGCTTGAGGTTGGGGAACGGCCCGAGGGGGTTGTCCGCGTTTTTGCGCACGCGCGAGGCGCGATCGAGCCATCCCCAGGCCGCAATGTCTGCGATGGTGTACGTTTCTCCGACCATGTACGTCCGCCCTTCAAGGTGATCGTTCAACACCTGGTAATGACGCTCGGCTTCGCGCCGGTAGCGGTTCACCGCATAGTCGAGGCCTGCCGGCGCGGCGAACTGGAAGTGCACGGCCTGGCCTGAGAACGGGCCGAGACCGGACGCGAGGAAGAGGAGCCAGGAAAGCAGCTCCGGCCGGTCTTCCGGAGAGCCGAGGAACTTGCCGGTCTTTTCAGCCAGATAGAGCAGGATCGCCGTGGAATCGAAGACGCGCGTTTCCTTGCCGGCCGGTCCCTCTGTGTCGACGATGGCCGGCACCTTGCCATTGGGGTTGATGGCACGGAAGGTTGGCGCGTGCTGCTCGCCCTTGCTGGTGTCGACGGGGATCAGTTCGTAAGGGAGGCCCGCCTCTTCAAGAAAGAGAGCGATCTTCGCCGGGTTCGGAGTGGGATGGAAATAGAAGCGGATCATGGCGGCAATCTAAGGTTTGCGAAACGGTTTGGATGCGTGGTGCGCTAGCTGGGCTTGTGGCCGAGGTCGCGTCCAGATTGCGAATTTTAGAATGCTCATTCTATAATGAATCGTTGCAGCGAGGATTGCAAGCTCGCTGAGCACTGATGGGATCGGGTGACGGAATGGCGAGACCGAGAGAATTCGACGAGATGGCGGTCTTGGACGCGACTGTCCGGTGCTTTTGGAGCCGCGGTTATGAGGCGACGTCAGTGAAAGATCTGATCCAGGGGACGGGAGTTACCGCGGCTAGCCTCTACAATGCCTACGGCGATAAGCGTGGACTTTTCCGGGCAGCCCTTGATCACTATGTGGAGCGCGGCATTATGGAGCGCATTCGGCGCTGCGAAGCGCTCCCCCCCCGTCAAGCAATTGGCTCCTTTTTCGATGAAATCCTGAGCCGCTCGTTGAATGACAACGAGCACAAAGGTTGCATGCTCGTGAACTCGGCCCTGGAAATCGCGCCACATGATCGCGAATTCCAGAGGAGCATCGCCAACGCGCTCGCTCGCATTGAAACGTTTTTCCTCCATTGCATCAACGCAGGTCAGGCCGACGGAACCGTCACCCTGTCGCAGTCCGCGGAAATCCTCGCTCGGCATCTCCTCGGCGTGCTAATGGGCGTTCGCGTCCTGGCTCGGGTTCGCCCCGAAAGAGCTCTACTGGAAGGAGTGGTTGCGCCAGCTCTTGCGCTGATCGCGCCGTCGGATGGCAAGTCTGTCTAACGAACGTGAGCGGCGACCACCCTGCCAAGCCCGAGTGAAAGGACAGTGTAGGCGTGCGAAGGTCAGCCGCTATATGGAACGACCAGGTTTGCGAAATCGATCAATCGATCCCGGTCAACCGACGCTTCCGGTGCGACGAGCTGATCAACTTTCTGGCGCAGCGGCAGGCTTTGTACTTGTTGCGTAACCACGGACGCAACCGCGCAGCAGTGTAGTTGTCGAGCGCCCGATACGCGGGTCTGGCCGTTCCTACCTTGGAGTAGTTCGCTCAGCCGCGCAGCGTGCGGTTCAACTTACCTACCAGCTCCATGGTCTCCTGCCACACCGTCTTGAGAGCGGTCATCGCATGAATCTTTTCGACCATGCGACGGATGGCCGCACCGGCATCAGCAGTTGCTCAGATCGGGCGGCGTCACCCGCTCCGGGTATCGCGGTAAAAATCAGCAGAGGACAACAGTTCGATGTCGAATGCAAAGGAGACACCCATTAGCCGGCCGGAGTCAAGGGCAAAAAAAAGTACGAACGGCCTTGCTGAGGTGCTTACAAAAAACACGCCCTCAGCTCAATACTTCATATCCATTTGCGCGACGGCTTGTCATGCTCCATCTCCATTCGCATCATCTTTGTCTTAGCAAGCGCGCGGACTCGATGTCGTGAGCTCGGATCAAATGACCTGGCCGCCAACCGAAACCTTCGTACTCCGGGCGCGCTTCCGTCCGACCGCGTCAACGCCCCCGATAGAGGGCTAACAGTTGCATTTGCATCTCCATCATCGATTCCTGATACTTCACATCCATCTGCATGACGGCGTGGTCATGCTCCATCTGCGCCTGCATCATCCTTGACTTGATCTGCACGACCTGATCGCGCTGCCCGGGCGTCAACCTGTCCATCGAGATGACGACCGCTGTACTGGACGGGCCAACGGACATCTCGCTGCGGCCGATACCCTGCGCGTCCGCAGTCGCGCCGAACGCGAGGACAAGCGGCACCAGCGCACACGTCATCAATTTGCGTGTCGTAAACATGGAAACTCCTATCAGCTGTGGAGGCATGCGCCAATCAGCACGTTGGAAAATATGCGTGGACCACGCCCGAACTCCGTATCAAATGACGCTGCCGGCAAACGACGCCGCAGCCCCGATTTGAAGCGCAGGGATGCCCCGGCTTTGCAATGGCGAACGATGTATCAATGGTCTGTTCGCCACCGGCTGGAAGGTTCACTGAACCTGCACTTCTGACGGATATTCTGGTTGGCGAATCTCACGTGCCTGTCAACGAAGAATCACGTGTTCATCACGAATGCAGGAGAGCGACAAGGCGTCGACGCTCTCATTGGTTGATCGCTGGCGTGCCGGCAGCCGTGGCGTAATTCCGTGTCAGGCGGTCCAGCACCATCTTGCGTTCGATTTCCACGGCCGCGCGCGCGGTGAAGATCGAATAGATGGAATCCATCAGCACGTCCTCTTCCTTCATTTCCTTCTCGTCGAAGAAGGCCATGTGTCCGACCACCTGCCGCTCGCTGTTGAAAATCGGAAGTCCGTAGTAGCTGTCGAACTGTTCGTCGCGCGGAAACAGTTTGCCGACCCCTGTCGCATGAAACGCGGGCCGCTTCAGGTTGAAGACCGCTTCGCAAGGCGTGCCCGCCAGTTCGAACTCAAAGTTCTCGCGAAAGCTGTCCTGAAACCAGAATGCGAGCGTATGGACACTCTTCGGCGGCCAGCCATTGCACTCGGTAACGAACGCGCATGACACATCGAGCGCGCCCGCGAAGTGGCGCACCAGCGTACGGAAAAAATCCTCGCCGCATGTCCCCGAGGTTCCTTCGACGATATGCTGAAGAATATTCTCGATTCGCCTCAGGCGCGTCACGTCCGTATCGAGCGCGATGAGGCGCGACGGCCGGCCGTTCGCGTGGCGGATCACGCTGCCAGTCGAACTCACCCAGCGGTAACGGCCGTCTTTATGCAGGAGCCGCAACTGTTGCTCATAGCGCGGCGTCGTGCCGTCCAGATGGGACTTGAGTGCCGCATCGGCTGCTGGAGCGTCTGCCGGATGGACGCACTGCAGCCAGGACAGTCGTGTATTCGGCAGTTCCTCGTCATCGTAGCCAAGCATGCTTTTCCAGCGCGGCGACAAGACGAAGTCGTTAGTCTGAAGATTCCACTCCCAAAGGCCGTCGTCGGCTGTGCGCATCGCGAGCACGTAGCGCTCTTCGCTGGACCTGAGTGCGACGTCGATCTGGCTGCGCTGCTCCGTCGCGAGTTCCAGCGCCTGCTCCAGATTCTCCACCTTGCCATGGAGCAAATCGATCGTCGTCCGGGCCTGTTCAATCTCATTGGATGCGCGGGAAAGCGGGCCAGTGCGCGGGTTTGGGGCGCTTTCGCAGGGGTACGCATGCATGATCGCGGCCAGCGGGCGCCGCACATACGCGTCGATGGCCGCGCTGGTGACCGCCAGGAGCAGCACCAATCCAGCGGCGACGACGATCAGGATGCCCACTCTTGTCGAAATCGGCTCCGCGCCAGGCACCCAGCCCACCGCGAGATAAACGAGCATGAGCAATCCGCAAACAGCGATTGGAAGCAGCAGCTTTCGTCTGAGGCCCATATGCATTGTCCCTGGACAGAAAACCGCACGTCGAAAGACGATGGCGGCGACTAGTCCGGCTTGAGCGTTGCCGGATGCAGCCCGGGTGGAAAGGCGTGCCTCGGGCGTCATGTCAATCCTTCGAAGATAGCGCGGATCCAGTGTGCCGTGAGCGCCGGCATAGGTACACGGCCGATCGCGACATAAACGCAACAGCGTCGTGATCCTTTTGTGATCTTTATAGGCGAAAGTACACAGGCGAGCCAACCCAGCGACGAGAATTTCTGATGCAATCGCTAAATAGTCCATTTGAAGCGCCTGCTGCGATTCCCTGCGACGTCGGTATAGGACTTCGCGCGCCGCATTATCGGCAGATCCTGTCGGAGCGGCCGGCGATTGGCTGGATGGAAGTGCATAGCGAAAACTACTTCGGCGATGGCGGCCAACCCCTGCACTACCTCCATCGGATTCGCAACGCGTATCCACTGAGTCTGCACGGTGTCGGCCTGTCCATTGGCACGACGGATCGCCTCGATATGGGCCATCTGAGGCGCCTGAGGGCGCTTGTCGAGCGCTTCGAACCCGGGCTCGTCTCGGAGCATCTCAGTTGGGGAGCGGTCGCCGGACGCTTTCTGAACGACCTGCTGCCGCTGCCTTATACGGAGGAGGCGCTCGCCGTGGTACGTGAGCATGTTCAGGAAGTGCAGGATTACCTGGGCCGGCAGATTCTCGTCGAGAACGTCTCGAGCTACATACGCTTCCGTCACTCGACGATCCCCGAGCACGAGTTCATCAGCGAGCTTGCAGCAAGCACGGGCTGCGGGATTCTCCTCGATGTCAACAATGTCCACGTCAACGCAGTGAACCACGGGATTGACCCCGTAAGCTATCTCGATGCGATGGCGGTTCACGCGGTCAAGGAAATCCACCTGGCTGGATTCGACCGTGTCGGCGACCTGCTGATCGACACGCACGGACAGCGCGTCGCTGAGCCGGTGTGGGCGCTGTACCGGCACGCGGCGAAACGCTTCGGGCCGGTGCCGACGTTGATCGAATGGGACACCGATATTCCCGAACTCGCTGTCCTTCTCGACGAAGCCGCCAGGGCCAGCGCCATCCTCGGAGACGAACATGCCGTCTCTGCGTGAACTTCAACTCGACTTTGCCGCGGCGATCATCGATCAGGACGTGTCCCGCATGAGCGATCACGTGCTGACAGGCGGCACCGCTGCCGGCGAACGGCTGAATGTCTATTTCAACAACACCTATCACAACCTGAGGGAAGCGTTACGTGACGTGTTCCCGGTTGTCGAGCGGCTCGTCGGCGAGCGCTTCTTTGCCTACGCCGCCGACCAGTACATCGGCGAACATCCGTCGACGACCGGCGATGTGCATCGGTTTGGCGCCACCTTTGCAACGTTTCTCGCGGGCTTCGCTCCCGCGGCATCGCTCCCTTACCTTCCCGACACCGCGAGGCTGGAATGGGCGATGCATGAGGTCTTTCATGCCGCGGACCACGCGCCGCTCGCGATCGACCGCCTTGCCGCAGTCGTGCAAGCCGGCTGCACGACGCTGCGCTTCACGCTGAATCCCGCTTGCCGTCTGCTTGCGTCATCTTTTCCGGTGTCGCGCATCTGGTACGTCAATCAGCCCTCGGCAACCGACTCCGACTATGTGGACGCTGATAGCGGCGGCGATTTCCTGCTGATCCGGCGTCGCAACTTCGTGGTCGAAGCGCGGCCACTCGGACCAGCCGTGTTCGCGATGCTACAGTCGCTCTGTGCAGGCGCGAGCGTCGACGAGGCGTACGACAATGCCATGCTCGTCGACGATGCCTTCGCGTTGGGGGCGTTCATACAGCAGCACATCCTGGAAGCGACAATCGTCGACTTCGATACCGGGAACTCATCATCATCAGGCTGACGGTGCCTGGATCCGGCGGCGGCATCGGCGCCGGCCTGCACACCACCGCCATGCTCGTCGAGAGCAATGTGCTCATCGATGCGGGCGCTGGCGTGGGCGACCTGTCGATCGAGGCGCTGTCGCGCATCGACGCTGTGTTTCTCACGCACAGTCATCTGGACCATCTGTGCCTGGTTCCGTTTGTCGCCAATACGGTCGGTCAACTGCGTCTAAAGCCTCTGACGATCTCCTGTGGCCCGATCTCACGTCATTGCCGCATCCTGGCTGACCCTACGGAGATTGTTGAAGACGTGTGTTCTCAACATGTCGAGCATTTCCTTAAGTCCATAGCGCTTGCGGTGAAACCGTGCGGCTTGGGTTGCGTGGCGATCACGGCGTTGCCTGCAAGCCGTACGGTGCCGGCCATCGGCCAGCGGATCGACAGCGGCGCCGCGAGTCTCGCGCTCACCGGCGATACCGGCCCTGACGACGAGCTATGGAGGTGATAAACGCAATCGGCAACTTGCGCTACCTGATCATCGGAACAGCATTTTGCGAACGCGACCGCGACATGGCCGTCGTCTCCTGGCACCTGTGTCCGAGTCTGCTTGCCGGCGAACTGGCCAGGCTGAGCGTGCCCGCTGAAGGTTTCATGACGCATCTGAAGCCGGGCGACCGCACCGTCACGATGTCGCAACCGACCGGCATGGCCAGACGATTCCTGCCGAAGGTACTGCGGGAAGGACAGGTATCCGGGTTTTGCGCGATGCACCACACGCGCATCACGCTACCGCAAGATCGACGATGAACGTCGTGCCGAGCCCGGGCGTGCTTTCGACCTGAATGTCTCCGCCATGCAGTTCGACAATACGGCGCGTGATTGCAAGCCCGAGCCCAGCGTTGCCGGTGCTGCCGAACTCGGCCCGGTCCACCCGATAGTAGCGATCGAAGATATTGTGCAGTTCGTCGCCCTGGATCCCCTGGCCGGTATCGCGCACACGCAGTTCCACGCGCGCTCCCGCCGGCCGGACCTCGACGCCGATCTCCCCACCGGCTGACGTATAGCGCATCGCGTTCTCAATGAGGTTTTCCAATACCTGCTCGATCATGCCGATGTCGGCGCGCACGGGCGGACAATCCGGCTCGCACTTCGTGACGAGCGTGAGCTGGCGCTTCTGCGCCTTCAGCGCGAATTTCTGCACGACATCCTGCGCCAGTTCCCCGACCGGAAAGGTCTCGATCTGAGGAGTCACTTCATGTGCCTCGAGTTTCGTCAGTTCGAACACATCCTTCACCAGCCTGGCCAATCGCTCGCAGTGCTTTACCGCAATTTGCAGGTAGCGATTCCTTTCTTCAGGCGTCAACTCGTCCGCCCTGATCAGCATGGTTTCGAGGTAGCCCTGCATCGACGCGAGCGGCGTTCGCAAGTCGTGCGAAACGTTCGCGAGTAATTCACGCCGCTGTCGGTCAACCTGTTCGAGCTGGCTAAGTTGTATGGCGATGCGCTCCGACATTTCCTGAAATGCGGCGCTTAGCCGATAGATTTCGTCATCGAGATTGCCAGGCAGCGCGAGCGGCACCGGCGTCGTGAACCCACTTGCACGAAATGCTTCGATCGATTCCGACAACATGCGCAGCCGGATGGTGAGAAAGCGGAAGACGATCAACGCAGCGATCAGGCTGAACACGACCGTACCTATGATGAGGTCAGTGGCAAGTTCGAAGAGCCGCTGCGCCTCGAGCATCTTCTGCGAGGCGAGGATCATGATTGCGCTGATCGCGATGAACACCGTCATCAGCACACTCGCGAGCTTGCCGTACAGCGTTCGGAACATGAGCGGATCAGCCTTTCGAATCGTTTCGGAACTTGTAGCCGACGCCCCACACGGTTTGAATATATTCGGGTTCGTTGGGGTTGATCTCAATCTTTGCGCGAAGACGGTTGATGTGCGAATTGACGGTGTGCTCGTAACCGCTATGGCTATAGCCCCAGACCTGATCCAGCAACTGGCTGCGGCTATACACGCGTCCGGGGTTTTGCGCGAAATGCAGCAGAAGCTGAAACTCCTTTGCCGTGAGACAGATGGGCTCGCAGCGAACCGTCACCTCGCGCTTCTCGATATCGATCCTGAGGTCCTTCGCTTCGATCGCCTTCGGTGCATCCGCCGCCGGATTGACAAGCACGTCGACGAGCCGGAACAACGCTTTCACCCGCGCGACGAACTCGAGGACGCTGAATGGCTTCGTCAGATAGTCGTCGGCGCCCATCTCAAGACCAAGCACGCGGTCGAGTTCCGTGGATCGCGCGGTGAGCATCAGTATCGGCGTATAACGCTGTTCACTGCGCAGGCGTCTGCAGATTTCCAGGCCGTCGACCCCTGGAAGCATGAGATCGAGTACGAGAAGGTCATACGGCTGGGCAAGCGCTTCCGCGAGCCCTGCCTTGCCATCGTTGCGCACGGTCACCTCGCAGGATAGCCGGGTTAGTTGCATCTTGACCAGTTGCGCGATGTCGTCTTCGTCTTCGACCACCAGAACATGACGTGACACAGCTTCACCTCTTTTGCGTGCGTGACGGCACAACGCCGTTTGGTGGGTTCGACTTCGTGCCCTGTGCCCTCTGCCACTTCGGCCATCACCCCCTGATCATTCTAGTCCGTGAGGCACCGCGATCCAACCTGCCATGACGCCGCGCACCTCTAAATCGCGCGTCGTGACAGAAATTTGATTTTTCGCGGACAACGGCGTGAGTTCCGTTTTGCACACTACTTACCAGAGACAGGCAAACGGTCTGTCCGAGTCCCAACCGATCCCGGAGAACCCATCATGAAGAGCAAACCGATTATTCACGGCGCCATTGCGAGCCTGCTCGCGTTTGGCGCAATCGGAGCAAGCACGCACGCATTTGCCGCCGACTTCGAGAAATGCGCGGGCATCGCGAAGGCCGGCAAGAACGACTGCGGCACAAGCAAGAGTTCGTGCGCCGCAACAGTGAAGACCGATCGTGACGCGGAAGCCTGGGTCCTCGTGCCGAAAGGCACTTGCGACAAGATCGCAGGCGGTCGTCTGCAGATGTCGGCAGACGCCAAGCCGGGTGGCAAGAGCGGCGTGCTCAGCCCGGCGGCCAAGGCTGCCCAGGGCTGACACACGTCAGCGCCTTGTCGACACCCGGTACGGCAGGCCTCGTTAGCGGCCCGCCGTCAGAGATCACGAATCGAGGAACCCGAAATGAAGTCGCCATCCAACCCGTCCGGAATCACGTCGGCTTCGTCCGGCCTCCTTCCGTTGAAAGCAGTCGTCGCCGGCAAGGCAGTTATCGGCGCGCTGGAAATTCTGACCCCTGTGCTCGACCTGGGCATCCGCATCATGATCGGCCTCGTCTTCTTCCAGTCGGGCCTGACCAAGATCGCAAGCTGGTCGACGACGCTCGCGCTGTTCCATAGCGAGTATTCCGTACCGTTTCTGCCGCCTACGCTGGCCGCGTATCTCGGCACCGGTGCGGAACTGGGCTTCCCGGTCCTGCTGGTGCTCGGACTGGGCACGCGCGGCGCGGCGTTCGGCCTCTTTGTCTTCAATATCATCGCCGTGCTTTCGTATCCTGGTCTCGGCGATGTCGGCCTGCGCGATCACCAGTACTGGGGCCTCTTTCTACTCGTGATACTGATGCACGGACCGGGCAAGCTCTCGCTCGATCACCTCCTCGGCCGTCATGTAGGGCGCACACTGGCCAGTCGCTAGTTATCGCGCGAACGAGCCTTTCCAATACGAGGAGCAGACATGAGCACCGACAGGAACATCGTCATCATCGGGGGCGGATTCGCCGGCACCACGCTGGCGCGGCATCTCGAGAAAATCGTGCGGCCACCGTACCGCGTGATCCTGGTGAGCGAGGAAAGCTATACCACGTTCAACCCGATGCTGGCGGAAGTGGTCGGCGCTTCGGTCTTCCCCGAGCAGGTGATCGTGCCGATCCGCCAGATGTTGGTCCGTTCACGATTCATCATGGCGACGATCACCGATGTGGACTACACGCGCCGGGTCGTGCATGGCAGGACGCTTGCGGGAACCCGCGAGATTCCATTCGAGCATCTGATCTTTGCTTTCGGCACCCGGGCTAATCTCGACATCGTGCCAGGCATGGCCGAACATTCTCTGCCGCTCAAGCTCGTCGGCGACGCGATGTTCATCCGCAACCGGGTATTACGTCAGCTGGCGCGTATCGAACTCGAAACCTGCCCCGAACTGCGGCGTCGGCTGGGGCATTTCATCGTGATCGGCGGGGGCTTCTCGGGCGTCGAGGTCGCGGGCGAACTGGCCGACTATATCCACAGCATCAAGCGCTTCTACAAACTCGTAAAGGACGACGAACTGGCCATCACGATCCTTCAGGATGGCGAGCGGTTGCTGCCCGAGCTGCCCGAGCCGCTCGGCATCGCGGCGGCACGGCTGATGTCCGGACGCGGTATCGACGTGCGTCTGAAGAGGCGCGCGGCACAGGTGCACGCCAACGGCGTCACGCTGCTCGACGGCACAACAATCGACGGCGGAACGGTGGTCTGCACGATCGGCACGAAGCCGAATCCGCTCGTGCAAAAGCTGATACAGAGCGTTGCGTTGCCGGTCCAGCGCGGCCGTATCGAAACCGAGCCCGACATGTCGGTGCGGGGCATGCCGAGTCTCTGGGCCATCGGGGACTGCGCGCTCGTCAGCAACGCGGCGACCGACAGCCTCTCCCCGCCCACCGCCCAGTTCGCGATGGCCCAGGCGCGCCAGCTCGCGGTCAATGTCGCACACTGCCTGCTGCACCAGCCGGGCAAGCCGTTCTCCTACGAGACCAGGGGGGCGATGGCAACCATCGGCCACATGAAGGGCGTCGCGCAGATTTATGGCGTCAACATCACAGGGCTGCCGGCCTGGCTGCTGTGGCGCGCACTGTACCTCGCGCGCATGCCGACACTCGGACGCAAGCTGCGCATCTTCGTCGAATGGACCTGGGGCATGTTCTTCCCCACCGACATCACGCACCTGCGCTTCACGCGCACCCACGAGGCCGATGAAGAGCCACGCGAGACGCTCGGCAACATGCCTGTGCAAACGGCCATCGGGGCAGACCGGCCGTCCGGCCTACCCAGGTTTCGCGCCAGCGTTCAGCATGCCAACAGCAATTTCTAACGGAGCCTTTCATGCTTCATGGTAAATCCGCCATCGTCACCGGCTCGACCAGCGGCATCGGGCTCGGCATTGCAAGCGCGTTTGCCGCGCACGGCGCTAACGTGCTGTTGAACGGCTTCGGCGACGCGGACGAGATCGAGGCGATACGCCGGAACCTCGAACGCGAGCACGGTGTGGGCGTGCGCTATTCGTCCGCTGACATGGGCAAGCCCGACGACATTCGCGCCATGGCGCGCTACGCACGCGCCGAGTTCGGCCACGTGGACATCATCGTCAACAACGCGGGCATCCAGCATGTTGCGCCCATCGAAGAACAGCCCGATGAGAAGTGGGATGCGATCCTCGCGATCAATCTTTCGTCCGCGTTCCATCTCATCAAGGTCGTACTGCCCGACATGAAGGCACGGCGCTGGGGGCGAATCATCAACATCGCATCGGCTCATGGCCTGCTCGCGTCGCCGTTCAAGTCGCCCTATGTCGCGGCGAAACACGGCTTGCTCGGATTATCGAAGACGGTCGCGCTCGAAGTCGCCGACCACGGCATAACGAGCAACACGATTTGCCCCGGCTACGTGAAAACACCGCTGGTCGAAAAACAGATCACTGATCAGGCGAAGGCACACGGCATATCTCCAGAGAACGTGGTGCGCGACGTGATGCTCGTCCACCAGGCGCGCAAGGAGTTCGTGACCGTCGAGGAGCTTGCAGCGCTCGCGGTGTTCCTGAGTTCCGACAGCGCGGCTTCGGTGACGGCGGCGGCGCTCACGATGGACGGCGGCTGGTCCCAGCACTAAGAGGTGCAACATGGCTGCGAAACGCGAGACGAGGCCTGCGAACAGCGGCCAAAAACCAATAGCACTTGCCTTACAGGGCGGTGGTGCGCGCATGGCGCGTTTGCGTGGGGCGCGCGCGACGCTACAGCTGCGGTACATCGATGTGGTGATCGTGCACATAAATTCGATCGTGCGTCGAGTCGTGCCCACCACCGCGAGCGAAATTCTCAACTGCATCAATGAAGTCGGCTTCAATTGTTCGCTGGTGCACGAACTGCGCAATCGGTCTCGTCACCCAGCCGATCGAGGACAGCAAGATCGCACGCAGTGAAATGAAGCAGATGCTGATCCATTCGATCCGCTACGACGGAACCATGACTGCGCGTGGCGTGTCGGGCAAGCACGACGCGAGTTCCTCTGCTTTCTTCACGACAAGAGCCGCGCGCAAGCCGGCGCGTGGCTCGCAGCGAACTACGACACGATCGGCCAGCGCCCGAGCGTCGACATTCATCACGAGTGGCTTTAACCGGCTGCATCTTTTCTGCCGGATTCATTCGGGCGTGTGCCCGCCATTACCCACCTGAGGAGAGAGGTACGTCATGAGCACCAAGAGTCAGCAACGCGCGTCGATCTGGCGTCAGTGTGTCATAGCGGGAATGGTCGCCGCCGGGCTGTCGGTCGCGGCAGGCGCGGCGAGCGCTGGGGAATGTCCGCTCGACAGGCAAGTGGCGGACGGCCAGGGGCAGAAGCCCGGACCAGGCACACCGACGGGCGTAACCGACACCGTGCGGGCGTCGACCGACTTGTCGAAGGAACCGCTTGCCTTGCAGGGGCGGCTCTTGCGGCTGCGCGAACTCGACGTGGCGCCGGGCGGCATCGTGCCCTGGCATAGCCACAAAAACCGGCCGGCGCAGATCTACATCGTGTCCGGCGAAATCGTCGAGTACGCGAGCAATTGCGCCGTGCCGATCGTGCACAAGGCGGGCGACGTGGCGCCTGAGCGCAACGGCACACAGCACTGGTGGAAGAATGAAGGAACAGTACCGGCGGTGCTGATCTCGGTCGATCTCTTCCCAGTCGAAGCGAAGATGGACGCGCACACCATGTAAGGGTGCGCCACGAGGTGCCCATGCCGCAGCGCGTGTCGCACAGGCGCCGGACTGTTTGCCGAGTGGACATCGGTCCAGCCCATCCGCTCTATGTCGCTCAGGCATCACGCATCTTCGATTCACCCGAACCGACGAGGTCGACCGCGACACGCGGTCGCCGCAGCCAAAACCTTCAACCCTGGGAGTTCCACCATGCCCAAGCAGAAATCAGCCATCGTCACCGGGTCGACCAGCGGCATCGGCCTCGCGATCGCACGTACCCTGGCCGAACAAGGGACCGATGCCATGCTCAATGGCTTCGGCGACGCGCACGAGATCGAGTTCACGCGCGCCGGGTTGCAACGGCAATACGGTGTGAAGGTGCGTTACTCGGGCGCCGACATGCGCCAATCCGGGCAGATCCACGCCATGACCGAGTTCGTCCGTGCCGAGTTCGGCAAGGTCGACATCATCCTCAACAACGCCGGCATCCGGCATGTCGCACCAATCGAGGCGTTTCCCGAGCCGAAGCGGGATGCGATCGTCGCTAACAACATGTCTTCCGCGTTCCACCTCATCAAGGCGGTCATGCCTGAGATGAAGGCGCGGCGCTTCGGCCGCGTCATCAACATCGCCTCGGCGCACGGTCTGACCGCCTTGCCGTTCGAGGCCGCCTACGTGACGGCCACGCATGGCTTGATCGGCCTGTCCAAGACGGTGGGCCGTCGAGGTCGCCGAGTTCGGCATTACCTGCAACACCATCTGCCCTGGCTATGTGAAGACCCCGCTGATGGAGAAGCAGTTCGACAATCAGGCGAAGGCGCACAACCTCTTGCCCGACGACGTGATGCTCGTGAATCAGGCGCGCAAGGAACTCGTGAAGGTCGAGGAGTTGCCGGCGCTTGCAGCATTCCTGGCAAGCGATGCCTCAGCGTCCATGACCGCCAACGCGATCCCCGTGGATGGCAGCTGGACGCAGCACTGAAGCCGCAAGGAGAATAACGTGGCGACAAGAACTGCGACTAGACAAGGCAACGGTCGAGGCCGCGGGCGCACGCATGCGAGCGTCGCGCCCGACCTCGAGCTTGGCACGCCCGGCCTGCCGGGCCAGGTCGTGCTGGTGCTGCAAGGCGGCGGTGCGCTCGGCGCCTACCAGGTGGGGGTGTACGAAGCCCTGCACAAAGCCGGTGTCGAACCCGACTGGGTGATCGGCACGTCGATCGGCGCGATCAACGCGGCGCTGATCAGCGGCAACCGCCCCGAGGACCGCCTCGATCGCCTCAACGAGTTCTGGCGCCGGGTGGCGCAGCGCTGGCCGCTAACAGGTTTCTTCGACTGGATGGGTCTGGGCAACCTGCTGCCCAACATGAACACGGTGACGCGCGGCATTCCGGGCTTCTTCACCCCGAATGCCTCGGCCATCGGCGGATCCAAGGCGGAAGTGGGCGTCGAGGCCGCGTCGTACTACAGCACGGCACCCTTGCGCGAAACACTGGGCGAGCTCGTCGACTTCGAGTACCTGAGCGAGTGCAGGACACGGCTGACCGTGGGTGCGGTGAACGCCTGCAGCGGCCACATGCGCTACTTCGACAATCGCAACGAGGAGCTCAAGGTCGACCACGTGATGGCATCCGGCGCCCTGCCCCCGGCATTTGCCGCCGTGCGCGTCGACGGCGAACCCTACTGGGACGGTGGCCTGTACTCCAACACTCCGATCGAAGCGGTGCTGGACGACAAGCCCAGGCGAGACTCCCTCATCTTCGCCGTCAACGTGTGGCACCAGGCGGCCCCCGAGCCTGCGTCGATCTGGCAGGTCATGAGCCGGCAGAAGGACATCCAGTACGCGAGCCGCGCCGACAGCCACATCGCCCGGCAGAAGCAGATCCATCGCCTGCGCCACGTGATCCGCGAGCTGCACAAGCAGCTGCCGGTGAGCCGTCAGAACGATGCCAGGGTCAAGGAGCTCGCATCCTGGGGCTGCGGCACAACGATGCATGTGGCACATCTGCTAGCACCGCGGGTCGATGGCGAGGACCACACCAAGGACATCGACTTCACGAGCGCAGGCATCCAGTTGCGCCGCAGTGCGGGATACGCCGATGCGCAGCGCATGATCGAGCGTTCGCCCTGGAAGTCCGCCGCCATCGACCCAATCGAAGGCGTGATCGAGCACACCTGAGGAGGCCCGGATGATCTCACGCATCGAAGAACTGCTTCGCGACAACCAGGCCTTCGTCGAGCACCAGCTTCGCTCGATGCGGGCTGCTTCGACAAGCTCGCCGAAGGCCGGCATCCAGAGTTCCTGTGGATCGGCTGCTCGAATAGTCGGGTGCCACCGGACCGTATCGCGGGTACCCGTCCCGGCGACATGTTCGTGCACCGGAACATCGCGAGCCTGGTCGTGCAAACCGAGATGAGCCTGCTCTCGGTACTGCAGTATGCGATCGATGTGCTGAAGGTGAACCAGCTCATCGTCTGTGGCCACTAAGGTTGCGGGGGCGTGAAAGCAGCAATGAGCGACGCTCATCATGGCCTGATCGGCAACCTGGCTGCGGCACCGCCAAAGACACGCGGCATTACTTCTGGGCGGAGCCAGCCGCGCTGGACGAGCACGCCCGCTTCAACCGGATGGTCGAGCTGAACGTCATCGGGCAGGCTACAAACCTGGGCAAGACCCATATCGTCCAGCGGGCGTGGCGAAACGGCGGCAGGCCGTATCTGCACGGCCGGGTGTTCGATCTGCGTTCCGGATACATCCACCCTCGGACGAGCATGATTAACAACGGGCAGGCGGTTCAGACGGTCTGCAAGCTCCACAACGCCATGGTGAAGAACCCGCCTTGATAGTCAGCGCCCCGCTTTCGCTGTCTGGCGACGCTCGAGCAACTTGCGGGGAATGTTCCGAGTGGACCTGCGAGCAAAAGGTCGCGAACGAAGCAAACCTTAACGGATGGTCATCCAATGAACGTAATGGTAACCAGTATCGCATTCGTGGTCGCCGCCCTGTGCGCCGGCTCGATGGGCTTTGCGATTCAACGCGGGGCGACGTGCACCGTTGCCGCGGTGAACGAAGTCGTCAACAAGCTTCGGTTCAACCGGCTGATCGCAATCGTCGAGGCGTCGGTATGGGTCACGGGCGGTCTGTTGATCGCGCAAATGCTCCATCTGCTCGCGAAGATGCCCGCAGGCTATCCGGTGAATTACCTGACCGTGCTGGGCGGGGCTCTGCTGGGCCTGGGTGCGTTCATCAACGGCGCCTGCGTCTTCGGCGCGATCGCGAGACTCGGCTCCGGCGAATGGGCTTACCTGGCGACACCGCTCGGCTTTTACGCTGGATGCCTGAGTCTCGGCACCTTGTCGACAGCTTCCGCGCATCACACACTTGACTACCGTTCATTCGTGTTGCGCGCGCCTACCTCGGTTTCGCTGCTGTTCGCGGCGTTCATCATCTGGCGCGTCGCTCGTCCGCTACTGACAGCGCGTCCCGCTGGATCGGGAGCCGGTGTGATTCAGCGGGCACGCCAAGGCATTGCTTCCCACCTTTGGTCACCCCATGCCGCTACCACGGTGATCGGCGTCGCATTCCTGTTCATGCTCCTGCTCGTCGGCACCTGGTCCTACACCGATGTGCTGATTGAGCTCGCCCGCGGCATGGCGAACAGCCTCATCACACGATGCCTGTTGCTGCTTGCCCTGCTGCTCGGTGCAGTGCTCGGCGGCCGCACCGCCGGCCCGTCTGGCAGCACCGGCGTCGCGCTTGCCCAGGTGAGCAAGTGCTTCCTGGGTGGCGCCCTGATGGGATGGGGCAGCCTTTTGATCCCCGGCGGCAACGATGGCCTGCTATTGGTCGGAATGCCCCTCCTGTACCCCTATGCATGGGTAGCATTCGTCGCAATGTGTGCCTCGATCGGCACGGCATCGCTCGTGCAGAAAGTCATGAGCGACCGCACAGCGCAGCAACGCATGGAGCGCCGTTGATTCGCTTGCGTCAGCACGCGTTCGCGTTCAACGCCGCCCCGTGACTACAAGGATAACGTTTTTGTACAGGGAGACCGCATGGGCCACCGAATCGGCAACACACTCGTGATCTTCAGCGCGATCGGCGCGGCGCTATTCGCGATTCAGCACAACGCCCATCTGATGCCGAACGCACATGCGACGTTCACATCGCCCCGGGAGCGATGCTTCGGCGTGGCACGGGCCGGGAAGAAAGACTGTGGCAACCCAAGGCATGCATGCGCCGGCCGTTCGCCGCACGATGCGGCGCGCGACGAAGGGCTGTTGCTTCCAGCCGGTACCTGCGCAACGATCGATGGCAGCGCCTTCAAGGCGACCGAATAGAGATGGCGCCGATGATCGGAATCGAATGTGCGCGCGGACACTCACGGAATAAGCACGAATTGTGCAATTTCCACGCAGAGCCAGACGATACCAACGACGATACGGGCGGCGATACATGTCGCATTGACGCCGATGCAGTTGCCGACGCGTGTGTGGCGCGAATTCGAACGCGAGCAGTATTGCAGCGAGTTGCTGGTCACGGCGGGGCAAGTGCTGATCGCGGCGCTGCTCGCCGTGCTCTACGCGAGCAGCCCGCCCGGCCTTTTTCCGGACGCGCCGACAAGAGCGGTGCCTCTGGGCCTGACGCTCTTATCGGTGCTCACGCTGGTTCGCCTCTACTTCGCGGTGACCGGGCAGCTCACTCGTTAGATGGCGGGCCCATCCGTCGTCGCAGAGACGGTCGTACTGGTGTTCATCAGCTATGCGTATCAACTGCAATATGAATAGCCCGCGCAGTTCTACCGAAGAGCACCGAGTCCGTGTACGTGTTCATTCTGATTGCGTTGCGCGCCTTGCGGCTGGAACTACCAGTCTGGGTCGCTTTGTCCGGCCTCACCGCAGCAGCAAGTTGGCTTCTGCTATTGCCCTGCGCACTGACCCACTCGCCCGGCAACCCGGTCATCTGGGACTATGTCACCGCGCTGCGTTCGATCCAGATTCGCTTGGACAGGTAAAGCTCTGGCAACAGATCCAGCGCTGCACCTGGAAGCGAGGTCGCCGCCCGTGCGTGCAGCAGGTCGAAAGTTCCGGAGAGTCGCGCATCCGGGGCACGCTGATTCCGGGCCGGCTAGCCGGCCGATGTGCGAGCGCTGGCGCCAATCGTCGGCCCCTGCGTGCTGGGTGGAAATACACACCACCCATCATCGTGCCGGAAAAAGAATATCGCCATGCCAGTTCGACGCGTAGTTTCGACGCAGACGTAGCGCCGTTGATTCGAGCTCATGCGACTGAACCGAGTGACGTGAGCCGGCGTGGCCGCAGTCGGTGCAAGCCATTTGTCGACCAGAGCGCGCAACGAATGCTGAGCGGTGTTCATGATGCTCTTCTCCCCTCTCAATTACATGCGGCAGATGCCTAAAGAAACCCGCACGTCTGGACTCTAGTATCGCCGCCGAAATTAACGCGCCGGTCAAGCATGTGTCACGTTTTTGTCCCATCGGAACTAGTGGGCTCGGACGGCGCCAGTGTGACCAACTCGTGATCTTTCCTTGATAGGGGCGTGAAGTTTGAAACCTATATTAATTTCGCGACGGCCCGACAACGCCGTTGCGGACTGGTGATGAAGGTCCCCAAAAGGGCGCATTCCAGCATTCATTGAGGTTTTTGGAGATCATCATGAAGACGAAGCTCACTGCCGCAGTGTTGGTCGCGACATCTGCGTTGCTCGCTGCCCCCGCTTTTGCGAGCGGATACGGTCCTGCACCGTTTTATAACGCCGAAGTGGGCGCACCGTCGTCGCAACGCGGCCCAAGCGCGCAAACGCTCATGGCGGAACAGCACAACGCTGCGGACACCCGCAATGACCACCGTGCTGTCGGTGGCTCCGTCGAATCCGCGGCGTCGCACTCGAGTGGTATGCATGTGCAGGTCAACATCAACGGTCTCTATCGGGGCAGTTGATTGAGCCTTCGAAGCGCCGCGTTTCGGGGCCCCGAAATCAACGTCGGTTTAACGCATCCCATTACACATAAGTCTGTAGGCGCCGAGAAAGTCGTTTACGGTCAATGACATAGCGGATTGGGTTGTAAACTGCTTCGGAGTGTCGTTTACTGTCGCATTTTGGGCGGCGCATGAAGCAAGAGGCAGCGAGCTGGGCAGCGGCAGAATTCAAGGACATCGACCTGGGCGATCAGCGTCTGAACGCGCGCGCCGTGCTGCTGGCGGAGCGGCTCGCGCAGAAGCCGACGGCAAGCATACCTAACGCATGCGGCGGCTGGGCGGAGACGGCCGGGGCGTACCGGTTTCTGGCTCAGGATGAACTGGACTGGCGCGATATTCTGGCGCCCCACTGGCAAAGCTCGGCCGAGCGGATGCGAGCTTGCGAAGTGGTGCTATGCATCCAGGATACAACGGAGCTGGACTTTAACGGCCAGACGATTACGGGTCTGGGCCCGCTGTCGTATGAGGCCCAGCGCGGGATGTATCTGCACCCGACTTACGCGGTCACGCCATCGCGCGAGCCGCTGGGCGTGCTTGACGCCTTCATGTGGGCACGCGAACCCAAAGGCGCGGATGGTGTGCGTGCAGGCCTCAAGGAAAGTATTCGCTGGATCGAAGGATATGAGCGGGTTGCCGAACAGGCTGCGGCGCTGCCTGCCACGCGGCTCGTGTACGTGGCTGACCGGGAGTCGGACATCATGGCGTTGATGGTCAAGGCGCGCGAGTTGGACAACCCGGCCGACTGGCTGCTGCGCTCGCAACACAATCGCACCCTGCCCGAAGGCGGCAAACTGTGGAACAAGGTTACGGCGGGCAAGCCCTTGGGCACAATTCACTTTACGCTGGCGGCCCGTCAGGCTCAGCCGGCGCGCACGGTCCGCCAGCAGGTGTGGGCGCAGCGTGTCGCGTTGCCCGATGCGGCCGGCGACGTGGTGAGCGTCACGTGTATCGTCGCCCGGGAACTCGACCCGCCGGCAGGCGTCAAGCCGCTCGAATGGCGGCTGCTGAGTAACCGCCATGCGAACGACCTTGATGCGGCGGCGCAGCTGATTGACTGGTACCGGGCGCGCTGGGAGGTGGAACTGTTCTTTCACGTACTCAAGAACGGCTGTCGGGTCGAGGCGTTGCAGCTCACATCGAAGGCGCGGCTTGAACGCGCCCTGGCGCTGTACATGGTGGTCGCGTGGCGTATCGCCCGGCTGATGCGACTGGGTCGAACCTGCCCGGACCTTGACGCGCAACTACTGTTCGAGCGCGATGAATGGCGCGCGGCATACATTCTGAACAAAAAGAAACCACCCAGGACGCCACCGCGAATGAATGAGGCCGTGCGTCTGGTCGCCATGCTGGGTGGCTTCCTGGCGCGCAAAGGCGATGGCGAACCCGGAGTCAAGACCATCTGGCAAGGTCTGCAGCGAGTGATGGATTTCGCCGCCGGACTCAGGTACGCACGAGAACTTGACGAATGAGTTGTGTGTAATCAAATGGGTTTAACGTCCAATCGGGCGCCATCACGAATCGTCACGCGATGGTGCTCGATTTCGTTACCGCCAACCCTGCTTTCAAAAAATCTGACGCGACCTCGCCAAACCATGCACGGATGAGATCGTGTCAAAGATTTGCTACTCGATACGCGCTACATGGCTGGGCCTTCCAAACTGGCCTCTACCTCGAGGACATCGTTGGGGAATTCCATGCGACGCCGTACCGAAGCGTCGATATTCTCGTGATGGTGGCGACTGGCCTACTCAGCATTGGTCACGGTGTTATTGAATCATTTTGCGCTCGCTCAGCGGGGACCCTTCGTATGCAGACGAGATCGTGAGCCGCATTGCCAATTACGATGTGACCGTAATCGTCGAGACCGCCCCGAACGACTGCGGCAGCCTGCTCTACGCGATGAAGCGAATGCAGGAGCAACTGATTGGCACGACTCGCGCCATCAAGGCCTCCACAGAATCGATCGCGACCGCGACGAGCCAAATCGCGGCAGGCAATCAGGATCTATCGCAACGCACCGAGGAGCAGGCAGCCTCATTGCTGGAGATGGCCGCCAGTATGGAGGAGCTACCTAGACGGTCAAACAACGTTGTGCGAAGCGTGCATAACCGCGACGGGCTGAACTTCACCGCATTTCGGCCATTCGGCATGAACCTGCGATTGGCTGTTCATGGCCCATCGCTGCCCGATGCGGCCGGCGGTAGCCGACCCGTTCGAGCCATTCACGGAACACTTACAACCGCCGGTTTTTCGGCCGGCACGAGACGGTCATCGGCCCTCTGTTCGTCGAGGTCTAGCGATCCGAATGAAGATCGTGGACGTAGAGGGTGTCCGCCTCGACCACCCTCGCATGAATATCGTGGGCGTCGATCTCGCTGGCCCCTACCGCCGGGGCGTGAATGTCTTCCCCATGTGGGCCGCCAGGTTCCCCATCAACCCTGTAGACCACCCGGGCATGCACATTCTCGGCGTGAATGTCATGCGCACGAATCACACCGGCCCGCACTACATCGCTGTGAATGTCGTGTGCATAGAGAATCTGCGGCTGCGGACGAGCATGGCGGTAGCGGGGCGCATAGACGCCCTCGTACCACGTCTGCTGTACAAAGTAGACCGGTTCGCTACACGCAGCGTATTTGCGGCAATACTTGCGCCATTCTTTTGTCTGATAGGCCGGCACATACAGATAGACGGGCGCTGCATTCGCCGGCGCCTGCTCGATCACGACTGGCTGCGAGTAGATGAGTTGGGGAGGTGGCGCATTACCGATGTCGATACGGCCATAAAAGCCAGGCTGACCGACGTTGACCGACACGCCGACGTCGGCAGCGAATGCTGGCGCGGCGACGGTCGCCGTCAGGGCTGCGACTATAAAAAGACGTTTCATTCCTGGATGATCCTTCAGCATTGGCCGCAACGGGGGAGGCGGCACACCTCGACAAATTGATTCGAGCGGAGCATAACGGGCCGGGTGTAGCGCGGGTGTGAGCAAATGTAAGCGAATGTCTCGCTGCCGTGCATGCGCGAGAGTCTGAAAATCAATTCGTCTGGGCGCGACCAGGATAGCTCGCCGCGTCGCCGCCACTGGATGCCTATCTGAACGCAGAAACCACGAACTACAGCAAAGCCTTGTCCAAGGAAGTCAGTCCGAAAGGCGTTCGGGTCGTGCGTGTCTCCGCGGGCTGGGTCGAGACGGATGCCGCCGCGAGTCTCGTTGCTGAGATCGCCCGGCAGAACGGCATCGACACGGAAGGCGCCCGCAAGATCATCATGGATTCGCTCGGGGGCATTCCTCTCGGCCGGCCATGCTCTCCCCGGGAAGTGGCAGAACTCATCGGTTTCCTCGTCTCCGCGCGGGCCAGCGCCATCACCGGCACTGGGTACGTCATCGACGGCGGGACTGTTCCGACTGCGTGATCTGAGCCGCTTGTCGGT
This sequence comes from Paraburkholderia hospita, assembly GCF_002902965.1. Lineage (GTDB taxonomy): Bacteria > Pseudomonadota > Gammaproteobacteria > Burkholderiales > Burkholderiaceae > Paraburkholderia > Paraburkholderia hospita. The sequence continues at coordinate 2,881,055 of NZ_CP026105.1, forward strand.
GGACGTCGACGTGCTTCGGCGTAGCGCGTTTCGCAGGTAGCTGTTCGCGGTTCCCGTTCAGGCGCCGGCCTTCACGTGGTGTGCCTGCCCAATGAACCTCTGCTTTTCTGCAGCACGGCCACCCGTGGTGGGCCGGGCATTATTCACCGGCGTCATCGCACCTGGACATCAGGTCACACAGCAGGTCACCCTTCGTCCGCAATTCGCGATGCCCTGGAATGGCGGACAGCAAGCTCAGAGCGCGATCAGCGACCGTCTCATGTCGAGCCGGGAGCGGACCCGCGAAAGCTTCCTCAGAATGGCTCAAGCTTGCCGAACCCGGAAATACGAGGTCGCCTCGAACACCGCGATCCCTGCTTGAAAGCCGAACTTCCGTAGACGACCCACTCCGGACCTTGGACCAGGCGTCACATCCAGGGCTGCTTTGTGGTGTTTAACGCCCATCTACACATCGAGCCGGCTGGCGAATCGTTGCCCATAACTGTCATTCGCAGTTTCAGGAAAACCATTTAAATCGTGTCAAGCGAAATTTTTGGGCTGGACCGAGCCCCTGGCGCGGTGACGCGATCAGCGTGGTTCCCCTGCTCGCGTCCGGACGCCGTCAGCCTTCGACATTCCGGAATCCATCGAGGCACCATCCTGGAAACACGGCGTCCCTGACCTGTTGAACCAAGGTCTCATTGACCGGCCGGAAGTTCAGGTGTCTTATTGTTTCGGGAAGGTTCACGTGTCCGTAACCTCCTCCATGCCAGCGGAATCCCCCATGGCCGGTGGATTCGTTTGCGGTAGCAATCCGGCCTCAACCCGCGTAATCAGACAGTACTGGAACGGCAGATCAACTCACCTGCTGGTCGTGCCGGCCCACCGATGTCGAGGATGTTGACAGCGGCGATGCTGTCGACCTGGCGCCCGGTGCAGTTCGTGCGCCCCGGCGAAAGCAGGTGGTTTTGGACGTTTCGGCGGCACTGGCCTGAACGCCGACGGACATCAAGACGACGGCCGGAGGAAGCGACCGCGGGATAAGCGCGGCCGTGCGCGATGCCCGGTCGGAAGGCCTCCTTTGCATGCCACGTGGCGAGTGAAGAAGACCTTGGTCTCCGCTGCAATATGGATCGTAGGGAGAGAGCAAACATGGACTGGAATCGCTGGTACAGCTTCAAGAGTTACCTGCGATCTTCGCTGTGGGCTGTGCCGCTCATCGCAGTCGCGATCTACGCAGTGGTAAAACCTCTGACTGAAATGCTGGGAAGGTGGATGATCAGGCAAGCGATCCTTGATCCGAAAACCGGTTTTCTTGGGCTGTCCATGACCGGGGCCCGGGCGTTGCTCGGTGACATCGTTTCCGCAGACCTGACGTTTCTGGTGTTTGCGTTCGGTTCGCTGCTCGTCGCAATCCAGGTCGCTGGCGGGCAGTACACCCCGCGGATCATCGCGACGACACTGCTGCGCGATAACATCATCCGTAGCATCTCGGGATTGTTCGTTTTCACAATGCTGTTCGCCGATAGAACCCTGAGCTGGATGGGTGAGAATGAGGTACACCAGCTTCAAGTGTTCCTTGCAGCGCTATTCGGATTCGCCTCCGTCGTCGCGTTCCTTTTCCTGATTGACTACGCCGCGAAATCTCTGCGTCCGGTAAGCCTCGTGGCACGCGTCGGGAAGCACGGGATGGCGGTCATAGAGAGCGTTTACCCCGCTCCGACTACGGGTGCAACTAGCCCGCCGGAACGTGACAAAGAGCGAGGCGTACCTGATCGCATTGTTCGTCACCGCGGCAAATCTGGCATCGTTCTGGCCGTGAATCTGGAAAGGCTGGTGGCCAAGGCGCGGCGCACTAACTCAGTCATCGAATTCGTGCCGCAAGTGGGTGATTTCGTCGCTGTCGACGAACCCTTGTTTTATTTGTACGGGAATTCTGGCGCGATCGATGAGAGGAGGCTCCGCACACTGGTCGCTTTCGGGACGGAACGCACAATGGAGCAGGACCCTATGTTCGCGTTTCGCATCCTGGTCGATATTGCGCTGAAAGCGCTGTCGGCGGCGATCAACGATCCGACCACGGCCGTGCTTGCGATCGACCAGGTGCACCGACTATTGCGCGTGGTGGGCAAACGGTCGCTGCACATCGAAGAGATTGTGGATAGGTCGGGGCGGGTGCGCGTGATCTTGCGGACGCCCAATTGGGAAGACTTCGTGCATATTAGTTTTCGCGAGATACGACAGTACGGCGCGGGCAGCATTCAAATCGCGCGGCGTCTACGCGCGGCGATAGAGAACCTCATCCAGAGCCTGCCGGAACATCGTCATGACGCATTGCGCGTCGAGCTAACACTGCTCGATCGCGCGATCACCTCGATGTTCCCGTTTCCCGAGGACCTGGCGTTGGCCCGTATCCCCGACTCGCAAGGGCTTGGAGGTTCGGCAGCCTCGACAGCAAACAACTAGCCCTTTCGGAGGTAAACCATGGACAAACTCATTATGGGCATCGTTGAATTCCGCGAGAAAATGCTGCCGCAATACGCGAAGCAGTTCAGCGAACTGGCGCTCGCGCATACACCTGATGCGCTCTTCATCACGTGCTCGGACAGCCGGGTTGTGCCGGACCTGCTTGCCTCGACCCATCCGGGCGATCTGTTCACGATGCGCAATGTCGGCAACCTGATACCACCGGCGAATGCGGAAGGGGTCTCTTCCGGTGACCTTTCCGAGGCAAGCGCGATCGAGTACGCAGTGCTGGTGTTGAAAGTCGCGAATATTGTTGTGTGCGGGCATTCCGAGTGCGGTGCGATGAAAGCCGTGTATACACGCAACGCCAAGCTGAAAGCGCCGAACCTCGATAAATGGCTGTACCACGCCAACAACGCAGCGTTTCGCCTCGAACACGAAGGTCCGCTCAATGACAGGCTGAAACCGCACGATCAATTGTCGCAACTCAACGTACTTGTGCAGCTTGAGCATCTGATGACATACCCGATCGTTCACCAGCAGGTCACTGCGGGCGCACTGGTGTTGAGCGGCTGGTGGTTCGACATCGCGACTGGCGACATGTATGCCTACGAGCGCACGAGCCGCTCATTCGAAGTCATCGACCGCGCGATGGCTGAGCGGATGATTGCGCGCCTTGCCGCGCGGGCGCGGTGAAGATGCACGAAGCTCTTCTAGACAATTGCCATCTCGGGTCGATGGACTAGCCGTGGAGAGAATGGTCGTGTGGTGAGGGCTGATCGGAAATGCGACAGACATGTTCTGCGCACGAAGGACCGCTGTCTGGCGCCGAGCCGACATTTGAATGCCTCCGTGAGGGCGCGGACTGCTGTCCGGAGATGGCCGAGGTTGGGTCAAAACTCAGGCTAATGCCTCTCATTCAGAAAGGCGGCTTTCGAGAAGAGCGCTGTAGTCGACGCCCCATCGCTGTTCGAGGAGCAGACGCCCCACAACTGGACTAACTGTCGATCGCGGCGGTGATTGGGAATATGGCCTTCGTTAGCCAAGTAACGTTGCAGGCAAGATACCCGCCGAGTCCTTCGGGGTGATAGCCGCATACAACGCCAACAATAAGGCGCAGTGCGCATTAGACGGTGTTATGAACTTTTTGTGGAACCTGGTATCCTGGGCGCATGACAAAAGAAATGCGCAAGCCTTACCCAACAGACGTGTCCGACGAAGAGTGGAGTTTCGTGGCGCCGTATCTGACATTGATGGATGAAGCGGCCCCGCAGCGCAAATACGAACTGCGCGAAATGTTCAACGCGTTACGCTGGATCGTGCGTGCCGGTGCGCCGTGGAGAATGATGCCCAACAACTTTCCCGCGTGGGAGATGGTGTACCAGCAGACCCAGCGGTGGCTGCAGGCAGGTTGTTTTGAGAACATGGTCTGCGATTTACGCTCGATCATCCGTGTTGCGCAAGGTCGGCAGGGCCAGCCCAGCGCCGTGATTCTGGATGGGCGGACGATGCAATCCACTTGCGAGAGTGGTCCACGTGCGGGCTATGACGGCTACAAACGCAAGCGTGGCAGCAAAGTCCATATCGCGGTCGACACGCTGGGACATTTGCTTGCGGTACATGTGACACCGGCGAATGAACAGGAGCGCGCGCAGGTAGGCGAACTCGCGCGTCAGGTGCAGGACATTACGGGAGAGACGGTCAAGGTGGCCTTCGCAGATCAGGGCTACACAGGTGAAGATGCCGCTCAGGCTGCACGCAATGAGGGCATTGAGCTGCAGGTCATCAAACTGCAGGAAGCAAAAAAAGGCTTCGTGCTGCTGCCCCGGCGCTGGGTGGTCGAGCGCAGCTTCGGCTGGCTCAACCGTTTTCGCCGCCTCGCGCGCGACTATGAGCGATTACCTGAAACATTGGCGGGGCTTCATTTCGTTGTTTTTGCCATGCTTATGCTCGTGCATGCAGTGCCAGTACTTCGAAGTTCATAACACGGTCTAGCGGATACTGCGGACAGCGATCGCACGAAGTTCACTCGGCGACTTTCCGAGGCAACGGCGGAGGAGTTTCCCGAGCCTCGCTCCGTTTGTCAATCCGACGTGTCGTGCGATCTTGTCTGCTGGCAGCGACGTCTCCGCCAACAACTCGCAGGCCAGGTCAAGCCTCACCCGTTGCAGATATCCCGACGGCGATGTGCCATAGTAAGCTTGGAAGTAACGAAGTAAGGTTCGCTCACTCATCGCGCAGAAGCTGGCCGCGTCGGCAACGCATATCGGACGGTGACAATTGTCTTTGAGCCACCGGGCCGTAGACCGGATCCTGTCCGCGCTGGCAAGGCTCACATCAATGGAATGCATGATTGTATGGTCTGCCCTTGCAACGGTCGTACGGCGCAAAGCCTCTTGCGCGATCGATTCGTCAAGATCGGCGCTGATTATTTCGAAGGCAGCATGTATCGCGCTGGCCAGGCGCCCCCGGGGCTCAGAATTTAATGCTTGCTGCCTGATCCTGTCGATGTCGGACCTTCGCGCAGTCGCCACCGTATGTTGATGAGGTTCACTGCCAGTGCTCAGGAATCGGACTGGTGTACCTAAGGCCCTCATCAGTTGCAGCCACGTCGCTTGGGGCAGTATATTGCAGATGTCCAGCGCGCTGGGGCCTGCGGCAACCAGTACGAAGGAAAATCGTGTCTCCATCGCTTCATTCAGTGTCTCGGTAGAGACGACCAGCGACTGTGCGGACCTCACGGTTCCCCCGCGCGCAGAAAGGAACTGCATTGGATATACGGTTTGATCCGCTAAAGCCGACAGTTCCGAGGCATGCTGGAGTGATTCCGCAACCACTTCGACGCCAAGCAGGTCGCAGAAATCCGATAAGACAAACGCTATTCGTCGCTTGACAGGTACTCCACAGCCATAGAACTCACGGTGAACCTGCCGGCAATCGTGCCCTACGATCATGAATCACCCTTTAGATTCGCTTTCTCGCGCATGCGATGCCCCGCTCCATAGACACCGCGTCGGAGAGCTTATAGTTCTGGCATTTGGCTTCGGCTTTCGACACTGCAACGTCCGCATCCGGATCTACCTCTGCATCGTTAAAAGGCTCGCAACGCCCCCGCCAATCCTTTGGCGTGTCAGGGAGTGATCCGCAATCACCTTGATCCAAATCGGCCGGTGCTCACGCTTTCTCATCGACTCCAATGCAAAGCTGGAACCTCGCCAGTTCAATTAATTACATCGTACGTAACGTGCTCCCGATACGTGTCAATTGAATTGCGAAATTAACGTAACGGTCTCATTTGGATGTGCTCCGGGACCCGTGATGCACACTTTCGATTCTCTCCGTTGTCTCCGTCTCCGTAACCTCACTTTCCATCCTTGCTTATCCGGCGTTTCGCGAGTTTTCTCATCGAAGCTTCAATCGATTGGCCGGGTCTTTTATCTGACGGTCTTTCGTGCCCTTCGTTCTTGTATTGCACACTACATTCGATACACCAACAGCTCAAACCATCACCGCTCCACACGTTGCAAAAGAAAGCAGTCAAAGGCTTCCGCTGCCCGCAATGAGGGCAACGCTTGTTGATAGCGTCCGGTGGCTGATTGCGAACCACGCGGAGTCCTCCACCCACTTCAGAGATACTATTTCGGGTCTCGTGAAGCAATAATAGTCAGCAAGCTAACAATCTCAAGTATCTGCGTTGATCCCGCCTTCCCCAATCACGCCGACCAACGTTCTGGTCGATCCGGTTCTGAGATCCATATTCAGTCGCGGGTTCAGTGATTGGCCCGACAGACCGCGAACCACATCGCCCCCTGATGCCGATATCCCTGGTACCGCGACTTGACCCGCCCTATACTGACAGTCGGCGCGACCGGCTAACACTGAGGACGCGCCAACCGCCCACGGCGTTCTGTTCGTCTTCTTCACCGTGATTTGCGGTTTTCCTGGCCCGCGTTTGCGGGCCTTTTCTTTTCTCCTTGTCCTTTGGACTGCGACGCCGCGTGAGCAGGCAGCATCAGGCCCGCTACTCTTCTGTTGAACGCACGGGCTTCGCCGGGTCCTTTACCCATCGCCAGAAGAGCTCATAACCGACTGCGAGCATCACGGGACCGATGAACAGGCCAATGACGCCGCCCGTTACCATGCCCCCGAGCGCGCCGATCAGCACCACAGGCATCGGGACGGCGACACCACGGCCCAGCAGCAATGGCTTGAGGACGTTATCGGCAAGCCCCGCGACGAACACATACACCGAGAAGATGATCGTCATGGTGCTAACGCCTTGCGTGGCAATCACGAAGATAATCACCGGAATGGTGACCAGCGTGGCGGGCAACTGCATGATGCCGAGCAGCAGCACCCCGAGCGCAAGCAGGCCCGCACCGGGAATGCCCATGACGACGAACCCGATACCGATCAACAGCATCTGGATGAACGCGATCCCGACCACGCCCTGGGCGACCGCGCGAATGGTGGCCGTGCAAAGATCGGCGATCTGCGGGCCGTTCTCAGGGCCGGAGATGCGCGACGCGATCTCCACCGCGCTGTCGTGGCCTTTCTCGCCATGCGCCATCAGTATGCCAGCGACAATCAGGGCGGCGAAGAATAGGAGCAGCCCCGCGCCGAGGCCCGTCACCGTTCCGAGCAGGGCGAGACCGGCATCCTTGAGTTGTGGTGCGAACTTCTGCGCAAGACCTGTGAGGTCGGTCGAGGCCTGCTGCCAGAAGTCGTACACACGCTGGCCAACGAGGGGCCAGCTGGCCACCGCGTCGGCAGGCGGTGGAACGCGGAAGCTGCCGCTTTTGAAAATGTCCATCGCATGGTCGACCGATCCGGCCACCGCGACGCCCAGCAGATAGGTCGGCACGAGGATGACGCCCAACGCGACGAAGACGATCAGCGTGGCGATCAGGCCATCCTTGTTGGCGAGCGTACGCCGAAGTCTGACCTGAAGCGGATACAGCGTGATCGCCAGGATCAATGCCCAGACCATGAGGTTCAGGAACGGGACGAAGATCTGGAAGCAGAAAATGGCCAGAACAGCAACGAGTCCGGCACGGATCAGGACATAGAGCAATTCTCTGGACAACACCCGTTGGGTAATCGGTGTGGGCAGCATAACTTGTCTCCCGGCAGGTCACCTCGTGGATCTGCTGGCAACAATCCAGGGCACGCCCGTCACAATGGCCGTCGGAACAGATCCATGCGACCGCGTCCGTCGACGCCTGAAAGAAGTTGGTTCATTGATCTGTTACTTGCTCATGCCGGGCGTGACGGATATCGCGACCGCCTCCGTGTACACGACCTGCACCTGATCTCCCTTGCGAATATTCTTCATCTGCTCGGGGTCCTCCACGATCACATCCACCGTGTTGTGCGGTCCCTTTAATGTGACGGTTTTGGCTTTCGCATTCACGGCGACAACATCGGCCATGACCGTGATTTCCCGACCGATTGTGCCACCGGGCTTGGCCCCGGGCGCGGAGCGCTGTTCCATCGTGCGCTCCGAGGCGGAACGCGGGCCGCTCGTTTTCGAGAGACTCAGCGACATCGCTTCCCGGTATTCGGTTGTGACCACGTCGCCCACCTTGAGCTGGTCAAAGTTGCGCGCCTCTTCGCCCACCTCGACGTCAACGATGTGGCCTCTCTTGTCCTTCAGGGTGACGGTCCGGGTGGCTGGGTCAATTTCGACGACCGTGGCTGTGACCTTCGTCGTTCCGGTCACGGTGGCCGTGCCGGTACCTTTTGTGACCTCCACCGACGTCTGTGGCTGGGCGAACGCCGGGAGCGCCATCATGGCGACAGTGGCCATTACAAGGAAAATCTGGGTCTTCATGTCAACTCCTTAAGACCATGGTATGCCTGCGCACGTGTCGGAATGATGCCTCGATAGTCGTGCGCTACCGTGCGGGTATCAGATGTCGAGCTTGCTGACCTTCGTGCCTTCGAAGCTAAGATTGGCCATCAGGCCGGAGTTCGTCAGCACGAATCCGACAATCGGCGAATTCGTCGTTGCAGTGTCGAGCGTACCGTTGGCGCCTGTCTTCGCCACCGCCACCGAGCCATCCACGCCGGCTGTCCAGCCCTTGTTGCTCGTGCGGAATTTATCGAGCGCCTCCTGGGTCATGAACATCAGGATCACCGCCTTGGACTGGGCGCCAATCTGCAAGCCGAACGACGCGGTACTGGTCTTGTAATAGCCGGTGGACGATCCCCCCTCGCGCAGTGCGCCTTCGCCATATTCGCCACCGACGACCAGGCCCGCGGCGAACACTGATGGAAAGACGAGAATGGCCTTGGCCTTGCTGCCCTGCGCCTGCGCGCCTGGCGTCGAACTGTATAGCTTGTTGAGGGCGCCATCGACGCCGGCATCGATTTCATGGCGCTTGATGGCCGCTTCCTCCGGATCCTTGGTTGTGTTGCAGGCGGCTAGCGAACTGGCCAGGGCGATGGCGGTGAGCGCGAAGAAGGTACGGCGGTTCATGAGAGTCTCCTCAATTGAAGGGCAGCAGATTTCGGCCTGTCGCACCTGAGATTGCTCACATCTGTCGAAACAACGAAGTAACGCAGACTGACGCGCTGCCTAGAGGCAGCCGCTAACATCACCGCCGGTGTTGCCGCCTGTCCCGCTGCCTGCGCGGAAACCGACCCACGTTTTGCTGTTACCTGTCCACGACGGCCGCACGAGCGCGGCTGCGCCATTCGGAGGCTGCTGCCCCGGGACATAGACGTCCATCGCCTGGTTGTTCGCCACAATCACCTGCGATATGACGGTCTGTTGAGACTGGTTTGCCCATTTCTGGGCGATGCATTGCGAGACTGCGGGGACGGGCTGCTGGCTTTCTCCAAGCGATGATTGTGCGCTGGGCGGCATGGGTTGGCTTGCACAGGCTGAAACAGCGATGGTCACGACGAGAAGCGGTAACGGTTTCATTTCTTCACCCTCCAGTTGGATTTCCTGCTTCCGGGCGCGCAGGCGCGTCAATCTGTACGTCATCGCGGCGGGAAGCCTTGCGGCTCTGCGAGCTCGTACGACCCGACTCAAGCTCGAACGGAACGGCAAACCAGCCGACTTGACATTGCCGTCAACAGGCCTGTTGACGTTGTCATGGCAATCTCCGAACAAAAGTACGTCAGTGAAAGAATAGGACTGGCGCACGCCGGCAGGTATTGGACCTTGGTTCAATGTCACGGGGAGCGGCAATCAATCAACTACGGACTGGACGTGTTCTCTCCATAGATGCATCCTCGGGCCACGGGTCTGATCACTCGGGCCGATGTTGATGCCAACCCTGGTGCTTGTCCGGTGTCATTGTTGCAATAACAGGGCCTCGCTGTCCGATTGTTGCAGGGTTGCTCGTTGGAACACTTTGTTAGTCGCCTGAATACGCACCAATACTCAGATAGGTGCGGGTTGTGCCGGACCTGCTTGCCTCGACCCATCCGGGCGATCTGTTCACGATGCGTCGTGTTGCCTTGCGGTCCCTTTCAAGTGACGGTTTTCGCCTTCGCATTCACGGCAGACGACATCTGCCATTACCGTTATTTCCCGACCGATCGTGCCGACGGCCTTGGCACCGGGCGCGGTCCGCTGTTCTATCAGGCGCTGCGTGGCGGAACGCGCGCCGCTCGTTTTCATGAGACTCAGCGACATCGCTTCCCTGTATTCGGTCGTGACCACGTCGCCAACCTTGAGCTGGTCAAAGTTGCGCACCTCTTCGCCCACCTCCACCTCGACGACCCGGCCTCTGTTGTCCTTCAGGGTGACCGTCCGGGTAGCTGGCTCAATTGCTACGACCGTGGCCGTGACAGTTGTCGTTCCAACCACGGTGGCCTTATACGTACCTTTTGTGACCTCCACCGATGTTCTGTGGCTGGGCCAATGTCGGGCGCGCCGTCATGGCGAGGGCAGCCATGAACCGTATTTTTTGACCTTCATTTCCGCGCTCCTTTTTTGGACAAGCCATTTGCACCCGATCGGCCCAGCGTACTGACATCCCTGGATTTCCGCGAAAGAGAGTTGTGCTGGTTATTATGACCAGGCTATCACTCACTGCATCGTATATCCATGGCCGCTCATACAGGCGGAATAGGCCTGATTGTAAGTGCCCATTGCGCTCTGACTCTGCGCCTGGGCAGATGCCTGTGCATTGCGCTTGTTCTGGCGCGCGCGTGACCCACCCGCCATCGTTCCGGCGGCGGCGCCGACAGCGGCGCCCTTGCCGGCATCACCGGCAATCGCACCAACGACAGCACCGCCCGCAGCGCCTCGCGCAGCCCCTCCAACCCGCTCTCCGCCCCCAACGGCTGGTCCCGTCGGTGGCGGAGGTGTTGCAGCCACGGCTGCCGGGTCCACCCCAGTGTTCGACTTGGCCCACGACGCGCACGCCGTCTGGTCCTGCTGTTGTTGCTGCGCGCTTTGTCCCTTGGCCGGGTAGGCGACAGGCTGCGCCTCCGCAATGGTTTGGCAACATGCTAGCGCGACGATGCAACCACACGTTCGGCTCGACCTGAATGAATTCATGATAACTCCCTCGACATATGCTATCCGGCCAGGTTTTCCTTTTCTCTTTCTCAAACCGATCTGTCGCAAGTTCGTCCTGGGACTGAACGAAACGTTTGATAAATAATCACAGGTGTATGTTTGACTAAAAGGCCCGAGAGCGATTCGAAGACGCTGACCAAGCTGGAAAGCCTTGCTCTCCTCATTAACGTGCTTGACCCGTCGGATCCTTCAATATGGCGCAGACAGGGCCGCGGCGCCAATGCCGGGCAATCTTGCCCCCGGAGTTCGTGGCAGCCTCTTCTGGCGGATCTCCAAGATGGGTGCCCTGCGCTTAAATTTGATTGACTCGCATTTGCGTGCTACTCACGGGATGGTGCTGCCCGGATAGCCAGGTGGGATTTCTTGATTAACGTCGTATGGTGCGCTCGGAACATAAGGCGACTCATGATCGCGTGCTCTCATCTTCTAAAGCAATATAGGCCGTAAGCGTGTGATTTTCCACAACGTATTTAGACCGACGAGCGTCCGCTACATTTTTCGATGGTTCGGATACAAGCCTGAGGGCGACGACGCAACTACGCCATATGAAGTGCGTACGTGACCAGTCCAGCGTTTCACGTGCGACTGCATTTTTCTAAGGACAAGCTGATACAACGGGCAGCATTCTGAGCGACGTGTTCTTGAATTCAGCCGCCGCCAGTCCCCACTGGATGAACAGACAGATGTCTTCTACGAAGATCGCATCATGTTTGCGTGGGACCGTGGGCCCGCTGTTACGGGATCGGCAAAACCCGTCCGCGGCTTTTGTATCTCGCGCTCGAGCTCGAGACGACGGTTCTCGCGGCGCAGACGCGTGAGTTCTTCGCGCTCCGTCGTCGTCAGGCCGCCGTGATGCCTGCCTGCATCGCGATCGGCCTGTGAGACCCAGCGATCAATGGTTTGAGTGGTCGGCTCGAACTCCCGGCATGTTGAAGCGGAACTGTCCTGAATACCGGCACGTACAAAATGGCAACGCACAGACCCTCGATCTCATGGCCCACGTGGTACGGGTACATCGGTAGGAAGACCTGACACGGTGAGTCACGCCGGGCAGCTCTATGAGCGCGGCCAGGGCGAAAACCATGACGTCATTCATGCGCGAAGCGCCGCTCTTGTCGATTTTTAACGATGGCGCGCTGTAACCTGCACACTATAATTTCACACGCATATCGAAGCAGGTTACGCGGAGAGCAGCCTGAATTTGCCGTAAGGATCAATTCACACTAGCCAACTGACGGGAGCGCCGCCCCGGGTCGCGGCAAAGAGGTGACGCAATGGACGGCATCGTTCGACTGCTGGCTGCAGTTGTCATCACATTCGTGTTGTGCGGTTGCGCCACTACGCTGCCGAATGCCGGCGGACTTACCTATAAGAGCCGCGCCGTGACACGCACCGAAGGAGGGCTCCGGGTTTCCGCTTCGGTGCTTTCGGCTGAAGAAAGCGAGGCTGTTTATGGCGTGCCGCTCGCGAAAAAGGAGATTCAGCCCGTATGGATCGAGGTGCAGAACGACGACACGGTCAGCTATTTCCTGATGTCGCCTGGCCTCGACCCAAATTTCTTCCCGGCTTCGGAAGCGGCCGAGGCGTTTGCCGACAGCAATGCGCCCGTCGGGAAAGACGAACTCGACCGGCACTTCCGCGCGATCGCCTTTCGCAATCCTGTGCTGCCAGGGCAGACCTTATCGGGGTATGTGCTGACTAACCTCAGCGAGGGCGCGAAGCTCGTCCAACTGGACCTCGTTGCGAGCGGGCAGGCGAAGACATTCGCGTTCCTGATGGTCGTGCCGGGCTTCTACGCCGATTACCATGTCAGCGCAGTCTTTCGGCGCGAGATCTATCCGCCGGAAAAAATCGTGAACTATACGGACGACGACGCTTTCCGCGCCGCACTCGAAGCACTTCCCTGTTGCGCGACCAATGAGGACGGTTCGAAGAACGGCGATCCGCTCAATCTCGTCATAGTGGGAGGCATCGACGACGCGTTTCCTGCACTGGTCCGACGTGGCTGGAGTCCGACCGAACAAAAATGGTCCGGCGCAATCATGAAGACCATCACGTCCGCGCTTTCCGGCGAGCGCTACGTCAATTCGCCTGTCAGCGATCTTTACCTGTTCGGCCGGGCGCAGGACCTCGCTTTGCAGAAAGCACGCGACACGATTCACCAGCGCAATCACCTGCGGCTGTGGCTCAGCCCGATGCGCTACCGTGGCAAGCCCGTGTGGGTCGGCCAGATCAGCCGGGATATCGGCGTGCGTCTGACGTTTCACTCACCCACGCTGACGACGCACAAGATCGACCCGGACGTAGATGAGGCGCGCACCGCACTGACCGAGGACATGGCCTATTCGCAGAACCTGCAGAAGATCGGCTTCGTAAAAGGAGTCGGCGCCACCCCGCAAGGCGCACCGAGCGAGAATCTCACCACCGACCCGTACTACACCGACGGCTATCGTCAGGTACTCGTATTCGACCGGCAACCCACCTCGCTCTCAGGGATCGAATTCTTCCCCTGGGAGGCGGCTGCGAAGTTCAACGCCCTGCCCTCAGGAGCAAAACGATGAACGAATCGTCGCCGCTGCAACGTGCATTGAAGAATGCTGCTGGCAGCGTTGTCCTTTCGCTCATTTTCGCGGGCTGTGCGACGTGGACGGCCCCGACCAGCATCGACGACGCGCCGCTTCGTGAGCGTGCGGTGAGCGCTACCAGGCAGAACGCGCGGGTAAGCGTGGCCGTGCTTGGGTCGGACGACAGCAAGCGCATGTTCGGCGCCGACATCAACAAGAACAACATCCAGCCGCTATGGATCGAAGTTGAAAACCGGACGTCGCAAACGTTATGGTTGCTGCACTCTGGAACCGATCCGGACTACTTCTCGCCACTCGAAGTAGCGTGGTCCATGCACACGCTTCTCGGAGGCGCGACGAATGCAAGCATTGACAGTCACCTGAACAAGCTCGGATTCAGGAATCCCATTCCCCCCGGGGGAACGCGCACTGGATTTCTTTTCGCCAACCCCGACCGGCAAATCAAACTCGTCAATATCGATCTTTTCGGAAGCAGAACGCTGATCCCCTTCTCCCTGTTTCTGCCTGTACCGGGCGACGCCGCGGACCCGCGTTTCGCGCTGACCCTGTTCCAGTATCCCGAGACTGTATTCACTGACTACCACGACCTTGCGTCGTTGCGCGCGGCGCTCGAACGGATGCCGTGTTGTGCCACTGATGAGCACGGGACAACGGAAGCTGATCCGTTGAACGTAATTGTCATCGGTACGCTTGGGGACATCGGTGCCGCAATGGTGCGGCGTAGCTATCGTCGCGACATGCGTGGAAACGACCTCGCGCAGTGGGTATTTGGACGCAGACCCGACGTCGTCCTGCGCAAGGAAGCGCAAGCGGGCGCGCCCTCCACTTCATTGCGCGCATGGCTCGCGCCCATTCGCTTCAACGGTGATGCAGTGTATCTGGCTCAGGTCGGACGGCCTGTCGGTGGCCGCTTCACGCACCACGATATGGAAGGCGGCACGCTCCATGAGGACGTCGACGAGGCAAGGAACTTTCTGATCCAGGACATGATGTATTCGGGCGGCCTGGATAAACTCGGCTTCGTGTACGGCGTCGGTTCGTCACCGCAGGCACACCCGCGGACGACGCTTAATGGGACGCCTTATTACACTGACGGGCTGCGTGCCGTGATGTTCTTCGCGACGCGCCCGCTCAGTTTCACGAACGTGGAGATTCTTCACTGGGTGCCTTACCTGGAGCTGCGTGAGTCCACCGCACCCAAGGAGAGCGGCGATGCCGGCAAGTAGCCCCGTCTCCGGGCGGCAAGGTGGCGTCGCGCCGCGACCGATCCCGTATGGATGGGCGTGGAGGAATGGCCGTGTCCGTTTTGCGGCGCTTGCGACCTGTCTCGCGCTCGCAGCATGCGCGACGAAGCCGCTGGTTCCCTATTCGACGGATACGCCGCCGCTCGCTCTCGTTCCCGCGTCCCAGGCGCGCGTGCAGGACAAACGGGCGCGGTTTCGCGAGATCTACTGTGCGGTGCTTGAAGCGCACGGCCCGGCGCTTCCTGACTACCGTACTTGCGAAGACGCACTGACACGCGTCGGCACTGAACCTGCCGGCACCGGCGCGAGCGTCGATCTCGGTCAATCGAGGCGCCACCTCATCGCGGCAGTGGTCCCTGGCATCGGGTACGACTGCTTCAAGCCGTGGCTGAATTCGCCGGGAACCGTCACAAAGCAGCTACAACAATCTGGCTACGACGGGGTCATGCTCGACGTCGACGGGCTGTCGAGTTCCACCCACAATGCACATCAGATCCGCGACGCCATCATGGCAATGCAACTGTCCGCTGGAGCAGCGCAGCTCGTGTTGGTCGGTTACTCCAAGGGTATCGCGGACATCCTGGAGGCTGTCGTCGCGTATCCGGAGATCCGTAGCCGTGTGGCAGCTGTCGTCAGCGCAGCGGGAGCGGTGGGCGGGTCGCCGCTCGCCAACGATGCCGAGCAATATCAGGCTGACATGCTGCGGCACTTCCCGGGCGCGACCTGCAGTTCGGGAGACGGCGGCGCCGTGCAAAGCCTGCGACCGGCAACGCGCAAGGCGTGGATGGCGCAAAATCCGCTTCCGGGCGACCTACGCTACTACTCTCTCGTGACGTTCCCTCAGCCGGAGCGCATATCGTCGATACTTAAATCGAGCTACGACAAACTCTCGCGGGTCGACGCGCGCAACGACAGCCAGGTGATCTTCTATGATCAGGTCGTGCCCGGAAGCGCTCTCCTGGGCTACGTTAATGCCGATCACTGGGCACTGGCCGTGCCTGTTGCTCGAACACACACCATGATCGGCTCGCTGTTCGTCACGCAGAACGCCTACCCCCGTGAGGCGCTGACAGAGGCGATTCTGCGCTTTGTGGAAGAAGATCTGGTGACACCCCGAAAGTGAAACGGCACACATGCGCGATGCCACCTTTTTTCGTCAACGAATTGCCGCATACGGCCGTTGGCAAGCTGCACACTGAAGCTGCGGGAGAGGTTCCGCGAGCACGTGCTGCCGTCGCTCCATACCAGCCGTCGGAGTGACGTGTAGCCGATAGGAGCATTGGCCGACGACTCGAGGGGCACGATCGGATGAAAGTCCGCTAACCAAGCGGAGGCGACGTTAGAATGTCCGCGTAACAGCGCGAGCCAACGGCCGGAACTGGCCGAGCCCTGCCGCACACTCAAGCGGCGAGCGCAGAGTCGATCTCGATACATGTCAGGATGTCGTCGTGTTCGCGATTGCCTTAAAATGCTACGCGCCGCTCGCCTTCGACGCCCATTCGTGGACGGGCGCTAAACGTTCGATTGCAGCTGACAAATCTTCTGTCAAGTCGCGCTCCGGATCAATTGGAGCCCATATGGTGAGGTGAGGCGTAACCGGCATCATCCTTGATTCTGCATCCGGTCCCGCCTTTCTCAACAAAGTCACAGCCTGGCGACCCCTGCCACGGTAGCTCCGGTCCTCGTTGAGGCAGCGGATGGCTTCGCTAAGTATTGTGTGCCATATCTCTTCGGTAAGTTCGGACAGGCGAAATTCGCGTTCGCCCAAGAGTTGCTCCACGATGTCCGGCCTCGAAGTTGCCAGCCACGCGTCTCGAGCGAATCGTAGGATGATATTCTCCGGGTCGCGCAAGTGAGGAACAAGTCGTAGCAGCGCCGGAACTTCGAGTTCAGAACGTATCAGCGAAGCAATCGGCCAGCCGCTGTATTTCATGCCCTCAAGATTGACTCCCACACGCGCCGTCCCAACATCCGGGTATATCTTCAAATTCCATTGAACGCCTTCGCGTCCATCACTAACTCCGTACGCCGGTTTGTTCAACTGCCCGAATGGTCGTCGTTTATTCGGTGAACCCGTCTAACAAATGGGCGTATATGGTGTCTCTGCTTTGGCGAGCAGACTGCTTGCGGGGAGGACCGGTTCTTCTCGACACTCCGGAATCTTCTTTCTGACTTTCCGCAATGGTCACTATTCTTAGGTCCGGCGCCGACCAGAGTATAGATTGAATCGCGACAATTGCGTCGTCCGGATGAATATTGAAGAACTCTCGTTTCTTCTGTCGGAGTTGCAGCAGCTTTGCGTGAACCAGCGATTCAAACTTTCGGCAATCGTTCACACCGATGTGATGCGTCACCTCCCAAAGAAAATCACCAGTCGAGCTCTGATTGATTTCTGCACAGCGGACAACGGGATCTCTAGCGGTTCTTCCGATCTTGCACACCGGAAGATCGACCGACGTCACGCCATCACGTCGGTGGCAATGCAGCGGTTAAGCAAAGCGACGAGAATGAAGACGCAAAGAAGCCGCAGCTTCCTCAGGATCATCCGGAGGTTGTGACCGGCGCCGCACAGCACCGCGTGCATCGCATCGCCCAGTGCACCTTTGAGCCATGCATGGACGCCCCCAGTTTGCCAAGCGTTCATTTTGCGACGGGTTAGAGGTCTAGATTGCAGCCATGCATTCGGACTTCGCTTCCCAGCGCACGCTGGCGGTCCCTGATGGAATTTGCTGGTCAAGATCTCGTCAGTTTTGCGTGCTTTCGCGCACACCGGCTCAATCAGATTTTCTTGACCACGGTCTGACCTGTCACGCCATCACATCATGATTGCCCGAGCAATCGGCTGAAGTCTCCTGCTGTTCGTTACACTTCAACGGTATGGAGGGGTTATGCCGCACTCCGGATAGCCGCGTAATCACTCTGAAACTCGCGCGCGTGAGCCAATAGCGCCCACACGATGCGCACATTCTTGTTCGCGAGCGCAACTGCCGCAACATTCCGGTTGCGCCGCTGCAGCAGGCTATGCAACCAGCCTTCCTTCTTTTCCTTGCGATTGGCCGCGTGGATGACAGAGCGCGCTCCATGTATCAGAAGCGTCCGTAAATAGGTGTCGCCTCGCTTGCTGATGCCGAGTAGCACGGCCTTGCCACCGCTGGAGTTCTGTCTGGGCACGAGGCCGAGCCATGCGGCCAGCTGGCGCCCATTTGCGAAACTTTTGGCATCACCGATAGAGGCGACCAGGGCGCTCGCCGTAATCGGACCTGAGGTTGACCCGCAAAAACGGACACCTTGTATCTTGAAGTACGGCTTTGAAGCCTCTCTTTATTATTCGTAGTTGGAGGCTGTGTAGCTTGTGGGCGAAGGAGAGCGCGGTGGGCAACGCGCAGCGTTGTCCACGGTAAGCTTTCCGGTGCGCCGCAGGCGCATCGTCCACAAATCCACAGCCTTGGTTTTGTGTCGGTTTGGCAAGGCTCGTGCAGCCTGATGACACCTTGGGTTTGCAGCCCGCAGGATAGCGAATGGCGCACGAGCTGAGCCGCTCATCAACAGCCCGAACAGTTGTTTGAAAAAAGTTCGCATGTACAAGGAGGGGTAGTGACGAGCTTGCCAGATCCGAAACCGATTACCGTTGGCATTGACGTTTCCAAGGCTACGCTGGATGTGGCGATTGGCGTCAAGGCAACGCCGCTGAGTGTCTCCAACACGACGGATGGCTTCGATACCTTGCTTGAGGAACTGGCGCGCCACCGGGTTGCGCTGATCGTGCTCGAAGCGACAGGCGGGCTGGAAATGGCAGTAGCTTGCGTATTGCAGGCCGCCGGATACGCCGTGGCAGTGATCAATCCACGGCAGGCGCGAGACTTTGCTCGTGCGATGGGGCAACTTGCGAAGACTGATCGCATCGATGCTCGCATTCTCGCCCAGCTCGGCGAAGTGATCGAACGTCATCCCGAGCGCGAGAAATTCGTCAAGACCTTGCCGACCATCGAACAGCAAGCGCTGGCGGCGCTCGTTGCGCGGCGTCGGCAGTTGATCACGATGCTCGTCTCCGAGGGCAACCGGCTCGCGCCCGCGCATGCTCAAACCCGCAAAAGCATCGAAACCATAATCCAGGCGCTGAAGGATGAACTTGCCCGTATCGATAGCGATATGGGCGGGCATATCCACTCGCACTTTGCGGACCTGTCAGCGTTGCTTCGTACCGTTAAGGGAGTGGGCGATGCAACGATTTCGGTTTTGATTGCCGAAGTCCCTGAGCTGGGCAAACTGACGCGACGGGAAATCAGTGCGCTAATTGGCGTCGCGCCAGTCAATCGCGATTCAGGCACGATGCGCGGCAAACGAACGATCTTTGGGGGCCGTGGCAGCGTGCGACGTGTCCTTTACATGGCTGCCCTGGTGGCGACCCGTCACAATCCGGCGATCAGGCTGTTTTATCGCCGCCTCGTCGAAGCCGGAAAGCCAAAGAAGGTCGCGCTCGTCGCCTGCATGCGCAAACTGCTGACCATTCTGAACGCGATGGTCAAAGCCGGCAGGCCGTGGGACGCATCGTTTCATGGGACGGACCTCAAAAATGCTTGACCTCCAAGACAGTTGCTATCCTTTGTAGGTGTCGAAATGGGCAGGCATCGTACCCCTTACCCGGTGGAGTTCCGGGCGCAGATGGTGGAGCTGGTGAAGGCCGGACGTACCCCTGAGGAGCTGGCGCGCGAGTTCGAGCCGACCGCACAGACGATCATCAACTGGGTCGCGCAGGCCGATCGTGACGCGGGTGTGCGCCATGACGGGCTGACCACGGCCGAGCGGCAGGAACTCACGCGGCTGCGCCGCGAGAACCGGCAACTGAAGATGGAACGGGACATCCTCTCTCACGCCGCGGCCTGGTTCGCGCGGGAGACGGGAGCCGTATCACCGAAGGATACGGATTCATGAAGGCGAACCGGGCCCGCTGGCCCATTATCACAATGGCACGGCTGCTCGGGGTCTCCACGAGCGGCTATTACGCGTGGCTGGTACGCAAACCATCCCGGCGTGCGTGCAGCGATGCACAGTTGCTCGCACGCATCCGTACCGTGCATGCGAGCTCACGCGGCACGTACGGGGCGCCGCGTATTCATGCGCAGCTCGCGCGTGAAGGCGTGCATGTGGGACGCAAGCGGGTGGCGCGCCTGATGCGCATGGCCGGCCTGTGTGGCGCAAGCCGGCGGCGCTGGAAGGTCACCACGCGCCCGCGCGCAGGAGCTCGGCGTGCGCCTGATCTGGTGCGCCGGCACTTCAGTGCGCAAGCGCCGAACGTGTTGTGGGTGGCGGACGCCACGTACATTCCGACCGGTGAGGGGTTTCTTTATCTGGCGGTGGTGCTCGATGTGTTCAGCCGGCGTATCGTCGGCTGGGCGATGTCCAACCATCTGTACACCGAACTGATGCTGCGCGCACTGGACATGGCACTGCTGCAGCGGCGCCCCGAGAGCGTGATTCATCATTCCGACCAGGGCTGTCAGTACACGTCCATTGCCTTCGGGAAGCGTTGCCGCGAAGCGGGCGTGCAGCCCTCGATGGGGACGGCCGGCGACTGCTTCGACAAGGCTTGCGTTTCACACTACACCTCCTTGCGGCGATCAGAGACGACGTCGGGATGGCGACGCCGGCAGGACAGCTTGACGCCCATCGCCTTTCTGGGCGAGTCAGTGCCCGGAGGGTCGTACAGGCACTCGTTCTTGTCGCTGTAGGCGTGACCGCGGATGAGTCCGCGACGGTTCCATATCTTCACGCTCGTCGGCGTGACGTGCAGCGCGTCGGCCATCTCCTGCAGCGTCAGGAGACCCGCTTCGCGCAACCGGTCATAGCGTGGCTTTAGTCAGTAGTTGCGCTGCAGGCGTGCGACCATTTTTGCATTGAAGGGCCTGCCCGTGCCCGACGGGGCGCCACGTTCGTTCAGGATATTCGCGATCTGCAGGACAGTATGGTGATTGAGCAGTTCGTCAATCTCCTCGATCACCGTGGCGGGGGTGACCCATCGCTGCCACGATTTCAGCGGCAACGGCAGGCTGAGGGTCCGGTGAGCGCCGCCCTTGAAGCGGATCTGTGCGGTAACCTGCTGGTCCCGGTTCAGGGTGACGTCTTCCAGAAGCAGCCTGATCATGCGTTTGCGTTCCCGGTCAGGGGTGGCGGGGTCCCGCCATAGCCGGGGGAAGTTGGACGCCAGCGAGACGATGACGGCGCGCTGCTCGTCCGTCAGAATACGCGCGTCCTGTTCACGCCGACGCTGATATTCCTCGTTAGCCTCAGTCAGCGCTCGCAGCTTATGGTTCCAGTCAGCCTCAAGTGAGTCGGCGACCAGGCGGTTCTCCGGATCGCAGCGCATGTAGCGGCGCTGCGCCAGATCAGCTTCATACTGGGCGCGCTCCACCTGCTTGTGACGCAGACAGTCGGCTTCTTCGATGCGGGACTGGAGTTCGCGCTGAACCGCCAGACTTACCTCAATGGCAAGCGGGTTGAGCGCCTCGACGAGCAGCTCGCCAATGGCCTCGTCGATGGCAGCCCCGTGGATGCGCTGGCAGACTGGTCCGGCCTGCTCAATGCCTTCGCGCTGACAGATGTACTCGGGACACAGGCAGCCCTGGCGGCTGTGGTAACGAACCGTCATGCGGTTCCCGCATCGACCACAGACCACGACTCCCTGAAGAAGTGCTGGACCCTCACGCGGCGCGCCTCGGCGCCGGTCGGCTCCGATCGCCTGTGCGCTCTCATGCAAACGCTTCTGATTCTGCTCATACTCTTCCCAGGACAGATAACCGGCATGGGCGCCCGGAATCAGCGTATCCCACTGGTCCCGCGGGGCGCGAATCACACGCGTGCGTCCATCGACTGTCTTGCGTGTATGGGTGCGACCATAGACGAAAGCGCCTGCATACCTTGGGTTGTGCAGAATGCGCACTACCTGGCTGTGTCCGAGGCTGCCCCACAGCAATTCGCCCTTGTGCGGACCTTTGCAGCACCGTCGCGGAAACGCCAGCTCGAGATGATGCGCGGCGCGCGCGGTAGCCATCGCCGATCCCGTACCTCGGAAGGTGTCGAACAACCACCTCAGGCAGTGCTGGACCTGCTGGTCCGGATCGAGAACGACCGCGCCCGCGGCGTTGTACTCGAAGCCAACGGGCAGGCGCATCTGCAGTTCACCGCGCCTCGCTTTGCTTAGGATTCCTCCTTGAAGGCGCGCCCGCAGCACGTGCAATTCGGCCTCACTCATGGTGCCCTTGAGCCCCAATAACAGCCGGTCGTTGAAGTGAGCAGGATCGTATACGCCATCCTCGTCAAGGATCAATGTGTCGGTGATTGCGCAGATCTCGAGCAGCCGATGCCAGTCGGTGGAGTTGCGCGCCAGGCGCGACACCTCCAGGCCGAGCACGATACCGGCATGGCCCACGCCAACTTCGGCGACCAGACGCTGGAATCCTTCGCGGTCCGCCGATGACGCGCCGGACTGGCCGAGGTCGCTATCGATCACAATAATGCGGTCCTCGGACCACCCCAGGGCGACCGCCCGTTGGCGCAGTGCATATTGGCGCTTGGTGCTCTCGGTATTCTCGAACACCTGACGCAATGTGGATTGCCGGATATACAGATAGGCGTTGCGCTTCAGATGGCTCGCCTGCACCTTCTGATGAGGATCGCTCTTCATGCTGTTGCCTCCTGACGCCGGTGTAAAAGCATTGAAGCCAGAATCAACGTCGCCTCCTGATGCAGCGTGAAGGGAACGATCTCTGCCTCACCAGGCGGCGGCTGCCGCCGTACAACCGTGGTCGCGCACTGGGCCCATGCCTGCATCCACGCTCTCATGCCGCTGCGCATCAACAGCACGAGGCCCTGGCCGCGAGGAATCTCGCACGGCAATCCAAGTGCCTGTTGCCTCAGATCTTCATAACGGGAGATCAGTCCGTCATTGCACAGCGCACGGTCCGGAGTGGACACGGACGGTTTCGTTACGGTTTTTTTTGGCGCAGAAACTGTCGTTCGATACTGCGCGGATGAACCTGTACGCCGAAGGTCTGGTGCACCAGACTGGCCAGTCGCTCCGCTCGCACAGTCGGCTCTGCAACCCGCGCCCGGTTCAGAAACTCCATCACCGCCGGGGTCAACTTGTGGCCGCCGCGCGGCCCAGTCTTCTGCGGAATCAAAGCGGCCAGTCCGCCCTGTTCGAAAGCCGTCTGAGCCTGATAGAACGACGGGCGGGAGAAACCGAATGCCTTGGCCGCTTCGCTGATCGGCCGCTTGTCCACGCGCACCGCGCGCAGCATCTCGTACTTGACCTGCAGCAGATCGTAGGAATCGAAGAACTCGCCCTCCCGAAACAGCGGATGCGTCACGGCATCGGGGCGCGGATTGAGGCTCGCCTGCTGCCGCAGCGCGCGGTGCTTGTCCTCTTTGCGTCGGTCTGTCGCCATGCACAAACTCCAGGGAAAGCGGCCAAAACAGTGTAAACACAATTATGTACCATATATCTGAATATGCAAGTCCAATGTCTGGGATATTTGCGGAAATATTGCCGATATAATGCAATTATATCGACGACCAAGGTGACCGTGGAGGGCGCTATCTGGCATAGTTAACTTTACATACGCGGCGTATTTGGCTTTACACGTGGTCGCGCTGTTCACGGCTCCAACGTGGCGATCAAACGCCCCAGTTCAAGCAGCTCCTCCACGCGAAACAAGGCGCGCCCGGCAGCGACGACGTTGAATGGGTCCTCGCCGACGACGCTCGTCCAGCTGGCGGGGAGCGCCCGCAGTCGGCCATTCGCGTCGTGAAACCAAACCCTGTCCTCATGCCAGTTCTTGGCGTGAAGGACCAGTTCGAATTCTTGCAAATGAAGGGGATGGTACGGATGAGTTACCTGAAAACGTCGGCTTCCAGCGTCACTCACGGGCGCAGTTGTCTGCGGACTCCAATGCCATGTGCGAGTCGTTCTTCGGCACACTCGAAGCAGAGTTGCTCATGCGCGAACACTTCGACACGCATGCGCAGGCACGGTGTGAGATCTTTGCCTGGATCGAAGGTCGTTACAACACGCGGCGCCTGCACAGCAGCCTCGGCTACCGTTCACCGCTCGAATTCGAAAACCTGAACGCAAAAAGGCAAACCGTATCGCCACGCGGGTTGCCCACCGCCGGGCAGCGTCATGGCCGTGACAGGCGACCCGCTGCCCGTCCGTGGACAACCCGCGACACAACACTACCAGGAGGACCAACACAGCATTGATCCCAACTGCAGATCTGTCCGTCGAAGCGGGTCAACCTCAGACCAATGCCTGGCACCCGCGCCAGTTTGCAACTGATCGCGTTCTCGCGGTGCCACACCTGGATTTTCGCTTCCAGTTCACGAACTTGTCGGTCCAGTTCCTTCAGATGTTCCAGGAGGCGTTGGATCAGCAGCCGGAAGGATCCCGTCAAGTCGTTGGCCGCATCCTCGAGTAACCCGGGCACTCGCCCGGCCAGGTTGTGGATCCCCTGTGGAACAATCAGCCCGAACTCACTCAGCAAACCGCGTATCTGGTTGGCTTGTGCGGTACGAGCCCGAACGAAACCTTGCCGAACGCGATGCAGCGACAGTACCGACTGCTGCTCAACGTTCTTCACCGGCACGAAGCGCATGTTCGGACGCGCGACGGCCTCGCAGATTGCCTCGGCATCCGCCGCGTCATTTTTGTTTGTCTTCACGTATGGCTTCACGAACTGCGGCGCGATCAGCCGTACCGTATGTCCCATGCCTTGCAGCTTACGAGCCCAGTAATGGGCGCTGCCACATGCCTCCATCCCGATCAGGCACGCTGGCAGGTTGGCAAAGAACGCCGCCATCTGGTCACGCTTGAGCAGTTTCTTCAACACCACTCGACCATGTTCATTCACGCCGTGAATCGCAAAGACGGTTTTCGCCAGATCGATGCCAATTGTCGTAATCTTCATGTTGGGCGCTCTCCTCGTTCAAGTGGTCGCTTCGACACGTCCACTTTGGCACACTGATGCCGTTTCGGGTGGGGGCGTCCATTCCATTAGTTCCTGCCGAGTTTTCCGTCTGTCTTCATGTGACCGATGGCTGGCTCGATGGCGCTGCGCCGTCTGATCATCGCGCGTAGTCCGCGTGTGATGCCCCGGCGCAAGCCCGGGTGGTAGATCTTCACGCCGTCGACCGCGACACCCTTGTAGCCACGGTCAACGATGGCGACTTCCGGCCTGGTGTCGCTCAGGATTGCCGCCTGCTCCAGCGCTTCAGCCAGCGTGTGAGCGGGTAAGGAGACGACATCGCTGCCGCCTCCTCCCCAAAGAACCGCCCAAGCGACTTTCACCGCAAACGGCTCAAGCATTGCTGAAGTATCGCCAAGGCGATACCGGTCTTGCCAACTTCAGCGAGACCTTCGCCAGCGGCATATCGTCGGTTCATCCCATCGTTGGGACGAGGGCGCTGAACTGTCCAAGGACAGTCTCTTCCAAGCTTCCCTTCGTCGAACCTCAGATACTAGCGGGCGCCAGCCACGCCTCGCGGAAGTCTGCACCCTTTCGGGTCAGGGCAAATATTGAACCCCTATCCGGGCCATTACAGCTCGGCATTCGCTTTCGCCGCGTGCTCTTACCCACTTCCCCAACAGCTTCCCTCGCGAGTTACCTGCCGCATTTCTGCGGCGGGGAATTGGGCTTACCGTGTTCCGCATGAAGGACATGAGCAGGTTAGGTTCTGCCTCTACGTCGGCAATCTTTCAGTCCGTGTGCCCCCAGACGGTACGGTGGCAACCGATTGCATGCCTTTTGGCTCAAGCCTGACAGCACCTTTGGCTTGTTTCCGTTAACGACGCTTAACCAGCAGTTCGCATTTGCTAACCATACTGCCCAACCTGGCACCCTGTCCGCCTTGGTGCTGGCAGACGATCTGCGTCTCTCACGAGACCCTGGTCGTTCAATGAACGGGTTGCGTTGTCCCGATGGCTTCACACCGAACCGTTACCAGTTCCGCATGCATCGGTAGGTTACGGCTGACGGAACAGCCGGTTTCCTAACTGGCCAAAGCCAGGTGAAACAATCATTCATGCAACTTCACGTCGCACACCGTCGTACGGATTGCCTGGCATCGAACGCATGCCAACAACCAGCCCTTCCTTGTGGGTCGTCGTGATCGACACCTTCACGCCGAATTCGTAGGGTGTGCGGGCTTTGCCTTTCGCCAGACACTCAACTTCCGGTGCGTGCAGAGCGTAGAGCTTGTTTTTGTCCTTCTGCTTCTGCGCCAGGACGCGCTTCGTGCGACCAATCAGCTCCAGCAGTGCCGCCCGGCCTGAGTCTGCCACCTGGGCGGCCTGTCGCTCTACATCGCGCATCACCCGTCCAACGCGCGAGCGCAGCGTGCGCAACGCTTTGCTCATGCGTTTGTACTGCTTCGCGTGAGCGTAGCGGCCAATCTGCAGTTCCAGACGCGGCGCCTCGCGGTTGTAGTTCTGTCGCAGCTTCAGGCCGTGCCGTGCCGCAGCCTTCACCAGATGTTCGCGACACCGCTCGAGCAATCGCGAATCGGTCGGATGGGCGATCGCCTTCTCCATGACTGTTGTATCGACAATCACGCGCTTCACGCTCGAAGCTTTGATAACACCAGCACGCTTTGCTGCTTCGATCGTCTCGGCCAGCAACTCTTCAACGCCGGCCTCGCCCAGTCGTTTGCGCCAGCGCGTCAGGCTCGACGGGTCAATTGGCGGCTCGGTCTGCAGGTACGTTTCGCCCGTGAACACCGGCCAGTATGGATTCTCCACCCATTGCCAGACGACCTCTTCGTCGGACAGATCGAACGCGTGCTGCAAATACAGCAGCCCCGCAATCAGACGTGGCGAACTCGCTGGTCGCCCCCTGCGTGACACGAAGCTCTCGCTCATCGACACGCCTAGCCGATCCCAGTTGATCAGGTCAGTCAGGCGCACCAGCGGATGCTTCAGGTTGATCTGTTCGCGCAGCGGTTGCCGGAAGAAATCTCCCTCCGGCACAGGCGTCTTCGGACCCATCTGCACCTCGTCGAAAAATGCAGGATTCACGCGTTAATGTGCCAGGTTCCTGCAAATCTCACAACACCATTTCGGCCTCAAAGCTCCGTCGCACGAGGCTCTCCGAATTGTTCAGGGTCGACTACGTAGCGACAAAGTCGACTTTGATTTCCGTGGGTGAATGCTAAACCAGCGCTCAAAATGTTGGAGCCGCTATTATTCGTCGCCAAGTGTTGCACCAAACCGAAATGCCAGGGGTTGCCCTTTTCCTTATGTCTGCTCCTGGCTTTCGAGACTCCAAACAGGCATTGTCAACGATCGCCGCGTGACGTCGACGGACCGCTAACGGCCGGTCGGTGCCTTTCGGCGATCGGCGGCAGTCAACCCTTTATAGATAGTCCGTCCCGCTTTCATCGATACTGGTGGGACTGGCAGATCTCCGAGGTCAAGCGGTCATCTGAGTAGGTTGACCGAAGCGGGCGGCAGCACGGCATGCTGTTAGCGTCACTCACACGCCGTGCCGCGCTCCCTATTTCCACTTCGAGCCAAGCGTTTCGAGTCCAGCTTTCTTGAGGTCATCTGCCACCATCACCACGCGAAACTCGCAGTCGGCATTGAACGTAAGAAACCATGGTTCCGCGAATTTTGGAATCTGCGACGGCTCCTCAAGGTTCACGACGAGGATTGCTCCGCGTGTTCCGTTCTGCTCGGTAAAGTAGGCGGCTTCCGGCTTCATCTCTGCGAGAATCCTCTCCATTAACTCTCCGATGGAGCCATCACGCACAAAAGCGTTGAATGGCTCGTGAGGTATTCGTATGTTGAGAAGCATGCGCATAGTCTTCCTCCTCGATTGGGTCCGAATGGACTCTTCTAGAATAAGAGTTTGTCGCGTTATTGGCTGTGACTATTCAACAAACCAGCAAAGAGCAATTGGGGGCGTTCACATGCGGTTGCTGAGCGTTCCACGCACCAGCGTTCCCGGGAGAGATGGAAGCTCTCAACCGTAGCTGGCCCAGATGTCATCCGCGTATTTCATGGCCGTTTGCTGAGCGGAGCGGTCATCTGAACGTCCGAGCCGCGCGGCGGACGAATGACGCTTCAAGGCCGCATGTCGACCCAAAGAAATATCGGCAAGTCAACCCTTCTTTCGTCTTTCGATTTCTTGTTTCACGCGTTCGATTTCAAGCCGTTTGGCCTCCGTTGTTCCCCATCGAGGTGCCGTGTTCTGGGTGGCTTCGCCGGCTGCACGAATGCGTGCTTTGGCAGCAAGTTGATTGGCTCTGCGTTCGTCCAACTCCCTCATTTTGGCCGCTTGCCGCTCGGCGAAGCGTTCAGCCGCGATGGGTGTGGTTCGTTCAGGTAGTCCGGCAAGGATCACTAGTTTGTCAATATTGTCCCAAGTGCTGATCCAGCCGTCGTTGTGGGCAAACTCGCTAATCAACGGGAGGTTGAGTGCAGTGTAGATCGGGATCCAGTTTTCTTCTTCGCCCTGGCGGCGACGCACAGCGAGTTTGGGATTGAACTGGTACCGCCCGGTGGATACGCGCAGAAACAGAGATCGATTGTAGGCATAGTCTCTGTCGATTTCGTTCCTCGCCAGCACGCCAGAAAGATGCTGGCGCTTATTGCGCTCCGGCCGCACTATGTTAGCGGGTAAGTGTTGCCAGGCATCGAGGATGGTTTGGGTCTGGAACGCGCTGTCTGCATTGCGTCGTATCTTGCTGAATCGGGCTTTGAACAATACCCACAGGGTCTGGAACAGAAAGTATTCAGACAGATGCCTGTCGATGCGGACCAAGCGATCACCTGCTCTGACATCAATGCAGGGCGGAGCCAAGCATTCATAGATTGCCGCCAGCGGGCCAGCAGCGAACTTTGCATCGCCAAATGCCTGACGCAAAGCCCAGTGCAGTGCATTGTGACCATAGTGATCGACGGCATCGCGGTCGGCACCGCGCTCCAGCAGGGCTTCCACCAGCGCCACATTTCCTGCAGCAGCTGCGGCCATCAGTGGCGTCTGGTTCATTGGCAGGCGATGATCGACGCCATGCTGGTCACACTGCCTGAGGATGTCCTTGAAGTGGTTGGCGAAGAAAGGGACGTAGCTCTTGCGGGCGAACACCGCGCGCTGCTGGTCAAAGGTTCGTGCCTGCTCGAATTTCGCCTCGACGGCCAGCCACTTGGCGAGCTGCGGTTCATCGAAGCAGGTGGCATAGTCAAAGAGTTGCTGCTTGCCCTTGTTGCCCGGAGACTGCTCGCGGAAGACCTTGATCAGCAGTTCCCTGACCTTGGCCTCGTCGAACACCGGCCATGGCACCGGGACCTGCTTCAAGATGGTGCGGCGGATGGCCTCCGCCTGCTCCTGCTTGCCCTGCAGTTCGAGTTTGCGTGCTTCCTTCTGCCAGTCTTCGAGCGTGGATTGCTTGGCCTCGATCTTGGTCTGGCCCACGCTCAGATCCAGCAACCCGAACAGATCATGCCCTGTGTCCGACTCGATCATGTAGATGTTCTTGATGGCACGAGTCAGCGCTACATACAGGGCATTGACGAAGAACTTATAGACTTCGAGCGACTTGTCACTCTTGTCTTTGGCGCGTTTGTAATCCAGTGTCTCGACCGCCAGATCGGTCTTGGCGATGCCCTCGACGATGTCGTTGAACTCGCCGCGGTGATCCGAGATGAAACGGTAGAGCACGATGTTCTCGTATTCGAGACCCTTGGCTTCGTGGATCGAGAACAACAGGGGCGTGGCAAAGTGCTTGCGGGCGTCGGCCTTGTCCTCGTCGCGCATTACCAGGACGGCGAACTGGGTGGATTGGCGAATCTTCTGGTCCAGTTCGCGCTTGGTGGCGTCCTTGTCGGGCATCAGCGTAACTTGGCCGGTCTCGCCCCCGACGGCCTGGACCAGGAAGTTGCTCTCGCGGTCGATGGAGCCGAAGCGCCGCTGCTTGATCTTGAGCAACTGATTGGCGACGCGAGTGGCCTCCAGGCCGTTGCGAAAGTTGGTCTTTAGCACGCGCAATCCCTGCCGCTCGGCCAGTTTCGGGTCCTTCCAGAACAGGCTCTTGACCTGGCTCCAGGAAAAGAAATTGGGGTGGACAATCTGGTTGGAATCCCCGCAGAGCATGAAATGGCCAGGCTTCTTCAGGGTTGTCAGCACGAGCGCGAGTTGCACGGTGGTGATGTCCTGCACCTCGTCAATAACCACGAAGTCGTACCGCGGCGCGGCCAGCGCTTGCCAGTCGTGGGCGACAAGATTCAGGTCGTAGAGCTTTGCCTCGGCCAGCCAGGCGCGATACTTCTCAAACAGATTGTAGAGTTGGTCGCGCCGTTCTACGGGAAAGATCGATTGACGCACCCCCAGTGCTTGATACTCGTCACGCGACAGGACACCGCCCGACCCGGCAGCAATCACGCCGCGAATCTCCTCGAAAGCCTGGTGGGCTTCGACATCCTTGAAGTTCTGCCGTATACGGGAGTGCCAGCCCGCAAAGTCGCGCCAGCTAGCCTCGCGTCCTGCCGGAACGCGGATCGACTCGACAAACTCCCGGTAGGACAGAAATACAGCATCCTGACCGCCATGCTCGAAACCGTTGGCGTAGTAAAGGTCGCGGGCACTCTGCGCCAGGAAGGCGGAGTGAGTGACGTAGAGGACCTCACCTTCGGCACGCTTGAGCTTTTCAAGCGTCAGTGCGGTCTTGCCGCTGCCAGCGCTGCCGACCACAACCAAGGGAGGTGGTTGTCGGTAAATGGTCTCCTGCGTGTCATCAAACGAGATCGGTTTGTCGAGCAGGTGAATGCCGGTACGCTCGGGATGAAGGTAGCGCAGGGCTTGCGCCTCCCTGATGGCGTCATCAGCGCTGATGTCTGGAATTTTGCTCTCGTCAATCGCCGCGCCGCGCAGGAAACGTGACTTATCGTAGGCGTGATTGGCGATCACTTCCAGCATCAGTGCGCAGACTTCATCCCCGTGGCGCACCAGCGAGAACAACAGCCGGTCGGCGTCATCCAGCTTCGCCCGGTAGAACTTGCCGTGGCTGAGATTGGCGAGCTTCTTGACTTGGGCAGCACGGAAGTCGTGGCGAGCGATGGCCGCGGACACCTTGTCATAGCTGGCCTTGACGCGTGAGGTGTCGAGGCCTGTGTATTCGAGAATCTTCATGAGGCGATGAGGTCGAAGACAAGTGCAAGAGCAAGAATTCTCTCATGGCCGTCGGGCCTGCCAACCTCTATAGCAAGTTTTCCGGTCATTCTTGAACGGCAGTTATCCGACCTGAACCGGACGCCCTTTGACAGAGTATTCCTTCATGCTGAATGACGGGTTTTGGAGTGGCGGATCGCTGACGCGGTCCGACCATACCGCGACCCGACGGCGTGACTCCGAAAACGTTGGGAGAGCACCCCAAAACCGATGCAGACGCATCCGTTGACTTGCAGCAGACACCTCGTCGACGACCCACAGAATTCGAATTCAGGAAAACAGGTCAGCCAGCCTCAGGCACGCACGTTCGACGCAGCCGATGGAAAGTCCTCACGGCGCTCCGCCCATTTCAGGATCGCATCCAGTGCCGGGCACAGCGCCTGCCCCCAATCGGTCAGGCGGTAGTCCACCTTCGGCGGCACCTGGTGATAGACCGTGCGCGTCACAATGCCGTCCTCTTCGAGGCGGCGTAGCTGCTGCGCAAGCATTTTTTGCGTGATGCCGGGGATCAGCCTCTCGAGGTCCGAAAAGCGTCGCACCTGACCACCGAAAAGGTGAAACAGGATGACCAGCTTCCAACGTCCTTCCAGCAGCTTGAATGCGGCTTCGACGTCGATCGCGGCGGTCGTGGGGGTGTAGGTTTTTCGGTTGGGCACGGCTCACTTACTTTTTAGTGCGTTCTTGCGATGTGGTAACTATAGCGCCATCATTGGGACATGCATGACGTTCAGGAAAAGTCCGATGAACATGACCCTGCCGCCGCCACTGGATGCCTATCTGAACGCAGAAACCACCAGCGACACCGCTCCTCTCGCGAACTGCTTCGCTGCCGATGCCGTCGTGCGCGACGAGGGCCGCACTATCGAGGGGCTCGAAGCCATCCAGGCCTGGAAGAAAGACGCCAAAGCCAGGTACCAGTACAACGTCGAGCCGTTGGACTTGTCCCAGGATGGCGCCGCCGTGACGATGCGCGCCAGGCTCACCGGCACCTTCCCCGGTAGCCCGGTCGAGCTGACCTACACGTTTGTCCTGGCCGGCGGCAAGATCGCGTCTCTGGAGATTCACTGATGAGCGCCGCATCCGAACTTCAGGGCCTTCGGGCGCTCGTCACAGGCGGGACCAAAGGCATCGGTAAAGCCGTTGTCGCACGCCTTTGCGAGGCGGGCGCGAACGTCCTCGCGACGGCACGTTCGCGTTCCGACGACCTTACCGAAGAAAGGTTCATCGGTGCGGACATCACGACGGCCGAGAGCTGTAAAACCATTGTCGACGCCGTGCTCGACCGGCTCGGCGGCGTCGATATAATCGTGCACGTGGCGGGTGGCTCATCTGCGCCGGCGGGTGGCTTCAGGGCGCTCGACGACGACGAATGGAACAAGGCATTGAGCCTGAACCTGTTCCCGGCAGTACGCATCGATCGCGCGCTGTTGCCCTCGATGGTCGAGCAGCGCTCGGGCGTCATCATCCACGTCACGTCGATCCAGCGGCAGTTACCGTTGCCGGAAGCAACGATTGCCTATGCCGCCGCCAAGGCTGCCCTGTCGAACTACAGCAAAGCCCTGTCCAGGGAAGTCAGTCCGAAAGGCGTTCGGGTCGTGCGTGTCTCCCCGGGCTGGGTCGAGACGGATGCAGCCGCGAGTCTCGTTGCTGAGATCGCCCGGCAGAACGGCATCGACACGGAAGGCGCCCGCAAGATCATCATGGATTCGCTCGGGGGCATTCCTCTCGGCCGGCCATGCTCTCCCCGGGAAGTGGCAGAACTCATCGGTTTCCTCGTCTCCGCGCGGGCCAGCGCCATCACCGGCACTGGGTACGTCATCGACGGCGGGACTGTTCCGACTGCGTGATCTGAGCCGCTTGTCGGTGGACGTCGACGTGCTTCGGCGTAGCGCGTTTCGCAGGTAGCTGTTCGCGGTTCCCGTTCAGGCGCCGGCCTTCACGTGGTGTGCCTGCCCAATGAACCTCTGCTTTTCTGCAGCACGGCCACCCGTGGTGGGCCGGGCATTATTCACCGGCGTCATCGCACCTGGACATCAGGTCACACAGCAGGTCACCCTTCGTCCGCAATTCGCGATGCCCTGGAATGGCGGACAGCAAGCTCAGAGCGCGATCAGCGACCGTCTCATGTCGAGCCGGGAGCGGACCCGCGAAAGCTTCCTCAGAATGGCTCAAGCTTGCCGAACCCGGAAATACGAGGTCGCCTCGAACACCGCGATCCCTGGTTGAAAGCCGAACTTCCGTAGACGATCCTCAACGGACAGTGGACTAGTACAACATCCCGCAATTACTTTTAATAATTGATTGCATGGTTTATCCTGGCGGTATGAGTCGAGGACGCCATGCAACGCCAGTGAAGCTGGCCAGGAAGGAAAGACAGGAGCTGCAGTCGCTGATCCGACGCACGACGGCTGCACAACGCGATGTGACACGGGCACGCATCGCGTTAATGGCTCACGAGGGCTACACGAGCGCGGCGATCTCACAGGAATTGGGCGTGTCCGTGCAGACCGTCAGCCAGTGGCGCCAGCGCATTGCGCGGCAAGGCGCGCAGGGGATTCGGGAGGCAGAGCGCAGTGGTCGTCCGCCGCGCATCACGCAGGAGACGCGGCTGCAGCTGATCGCACTGGCGTGTGAAGTGCAGGAAGCGCAAGGTCGGGCCACGCCGACGCTCGATGAGATTGTGACGCGTGCAGTCGAGCGAGGGATCGTCGAACAGATCAGTCGCAGCCATGTGCAGCGCATCCTGCAGGCTGGCGACGTTCGCCCGCATCGGGTGCAACAGTGGCTGCATAGTCCGGATCCGGCGTTTCGCGAGAAGGTCAACGTGATCTGCAAGCTGTACCGCAAGGCGCCGAAGAATGCGGTGGTACTGAGTATTGACGAGAAGACCGGCATCCAGGCCATCGAGCGCAAGCATCCAGGGCGCGCCCCGGCAGCCGGACGGTTGCGCCGCCGGGAATTTGAATATATCCGTCACGGTACTCAGTCTCTGATTGCCGCGCTGGATGTTCATACCGGACGGGTACTGGGAAGCTGCCGCGACCGGCGGACCCAGGGCGACCTGGTGACTTTCATGGACAGTGTGGCAGCCGCGTATCCGGGCAAGCAGGTGCATGTGATCTGGGATAATCTGAACACGCATCGCGCCCAAGCCGTATGGCAGGCATTCAATGCGCGGCACGATGGACGGTTTCATTTCCATTTCACCCCTTTGCACGCGAGCTGGGTGAACCAGATCGAACTGTGGTTTGGGCTCTATACGCGCCGTGTGCTGCGTCACGCCAGCCACACCAGCACGGTGCATCTTCGCGAGCGTACAGAGCAGTTCATCCGCGAGCGCAACCAGACGGCACGTCCCTTCAGATGGACTTTCCGCGGCTATCCGTTGCAAACTGGCGCATCCTGAACCGGAGCGGTCATGCCTGCCTTACCCGCGAAACATCATGCAAGCGAACTGCAGCGTCAACTGCGCGAATTGTTGGGCCACGACCAGGTGGTCACGCAGGCTTACGGGCGTCATCTGCTGATCAAACGCCTGGACAATCAGGAGCCGACTGTTGTGGCACGCCTAAGTGAACTCAGCCGCAATCTTTATGGTGCGGCCTTTCGTAGCCATAGCGGGCGATGGGAACCTCTGCCTGGCTCAGGTTCGCTCGCCGAAATGGCCCAACTGGTTGTCACGCTCCTGCAGCCTTATTTGCAGCCAGACAATTATTAAACCTATTTGAGGGATGTTGTACTAGGCGCTACCAAATCGGCCGCTTCCCGGGTACAACGGTCATTCACTCCTTCGAAACGCTCGGCCAGGCCATAGGCCGTACCTGCGATTCACGCCCCCTATCGACCTCCGACGCGGAGCTCGTCATGGCGGTGAATGCGGTGACCGACCCGGCCAGTGCGGTGGCGGTACCGAACCAGCTCCCAAAGCGAATATTTGCCCAGAAATGAATAGGACCGTCCCCGCCTAGTCCTCTATCGTCGCCTCGATCCGGCCCTCTCTGATAGCACGGACGAACTCCCGATAATCACGTCGGTTCTGGGAGCTGTACTCAGTCGCGAACTCGGCGACCGCGTCGTCGAAGGTCTGCCCGGAACCCATATACCCGGCCATCATCGCCGCATCACCGGAGCGCGCATGCGCACGGGCCAGAGCATGCGCGCACATCCGCGCATACTGCCGCAACATCCCCGTATCCCAGTCCTCGATCACGACGGACATCTTCATGTCGCGCAGCTGACGAAGATAGAAGTCGCGGCCGTTCTTTCCACGGGTCCAACCGAGGAACACGTCGCTGGCCGACTGCATGATGCGCTGGCCTGCTATGACACGCTGGCCATGATTGGGATGCTGGCTCTTCCCCGCATAGGGTTCGAGCACCGACGCCCTTGCCTCCTTTACCTGGAGGAAGAGTGGGTCGTTGTCCGCCGCCATGAACAGACCCACAGCGCACATCGTGCCGACGCTGCCCACGCCCACCACCTTGATCGCCAGATCGACGAAGTAGAACCTGTCAAACAGCGTGCGGACATGCTCCGGCAAGCTCTCGCGATACGAGGCGATGGCTTCGGCATACCCCGATTCGATACCGGGGGCCTGTTGTTCCGTCGGATGAAAGATCAGCGGTAGCTCGTCCCTGATCCTGGGCGCGCTACCTTCCTGCGCGACCAGCTTCGGATACAGATGGTCAGGCACCGTCTTGCGCCTTTCCACTTCGATCCGGTCCGCTATCCGCTTGCGCGCGGCTTCCACGGCAGCAGGATCGCCCGTGCGATCCTTGTACTTTTGCAGGTCGATTCTGTCGTACCAGACATCGAGAGCCCGCATCCCCGCGTAATCATGCATCCGCTCGCGGTATTCGCGGACGAGATCCATGGCCACGCCTGCCGCGTCGCTGTTGGGAAGCTCCAGATGTTTCGCTGCGATCACCACACTCGCCGCGAGCCGCTTGAGGTCCCACTCAAATGGGGCCGGCAGCGTCTCGTCCAGATCGTTGATGTCGAAGATTACGTTGCGCTCCGGCGTTGCGAAGCCGCCGAAGTTCATCAGGTGTGCATCGCCGCACGCCTGCACACGAATCCCGCTTGTGGGCGTCGTGGCGAGATCGGCAGCCATCAGCGCCGCCGCACCACGATAGAAGGCAAATGGCGACGCAGACATGCGTCCGAAGCGGATCGGGATCAGCTCCATGATGCGGCCTTCATTGGAGTCGCCAAGGAGTTGGACCGGGTCACGGCGATCCTCAGGCGGCTTCCATCCCGCCTGCGACGCGCGCGACACCGTGTCGCGCAGCGCCCGCCCTTTAGCCGCGCGCTCATCAGCGGTCAAGTAAGGGGTTTCTGTTCGAGCTGCGGCACTCGGGTGCTTCCGCGT
Organism: Paraburkholderia hospita; assembly: GCF_002902965.1. GTDB lineage: Bacteria > Pseudomonadota > Gammaproteobacteria > Burkholderiales > Burkholderiaceae > Paraburkholderia > Paraburkholderia hospita. The sequence continues at coordinate 2,917,459 of NZ_CP026105.1, forward strand.
AACAGCTTTGTCCATAACCTCTCTCCCTTCTGTGTTTGCTGGCGCAACCTGCCGCACGCTCGACTGGCCAACGCCCGATGACGACCGATTTCTTCACTTCCCCGACTGGCCTCAGCAATCAGTCAAGCGGCTTGAGGGGAAAGCGTCAGATTTCCGAGAAGGGGCGAGCCGCGCTTTCCCAACGCGTTCAGATAGATGCTTTCGTCGTAGCGTCCGCCATGTCACCACGTCATGGCCTGCGTTTCTGGTTCATGCCGGCGCGCCCATTCCCATGCCGCCCTGAGAATCGTCAATCGCATCGGCCACCGAGACGCGGCGTCCTAAATGGCCGACGCGGTCCTCCAGTCCTTCGGCACGAAGGATATCCCGCACCTCGGCGTGTGCTGCGACGAGTTGCAACCCGATCCCCTCTGCCTGCAGTGCCTCGTGCAACGTCGCCAGCATGCGCGCGCCGGCGAGGTCCACGACGGGTGATGTGGATAGATCCCATATCACCAGCCTGACCGGTCCGGTGGTCGAGCGGATCTTTTGCCAGACCGCAGCGCGCACGTGCTCGACATTGAAGTAAAGCAGCGACGCCTCGACGCGGCATACCAGCACACCCGGAACGGGCTCGTTGTCCGGGTGACGCTCGATGTCGGAGTAAATCCGGGTGCCAGCGATGCGGCCGAGGAAGGCCACATGCGGATGCGCGGCGCGCCGTATGAGCAGCAACATCGAGACGAGCACCGCCACCATTACGCCCTTCAGGATGCCCAGCAGCAGCACGGCGGCGAAAGCAACCATTGCTACGCAGAATTCGTAGCGGCTTACCCGCCAGACGTGGCGCAGTTCCCGAATGTCGATCAATCCCTTGACGGCAACCAGCACGATCGCCGCGAGAACCACATTGGGCAGGTTGCTCAGCAAGTCAGTCAGGTACATCAGACACAGACCGATCGTGACCGACGCGAAAACCAGCGCGAGCGGTGTTTTGGCGCCGGCCTTGTCGTTCACCGAGGACTGCGACAGGCCTCCGGCTACCGGGTAGGCGCGGAAGAGCCCCGCGGCCAGATTCGCCGCGCCCAGGCCTAGCAGTTCCTGACGCGGATCAATCTCGTAGCCGTTCGCCTGCGCCAGTGCGCGCGCGGCGGAAACGCTTTCGACGTACGACAGCAACAGACAGGCGAACGCCAACGGAATCACGCCGTCCACATCGCGCACCCGCAGCCCCGGCAGGCGGAACTCAGGCAACCCTTGCGGTATCGCGCCGACGACCTTGAAGCCGAGACCACCCAGTTGAGTGACTGACAGCAGAATGATGGAAATCACCACCACGAATAGCGCGACCGGGCGGCCCGGCAGGAATTTTTCGCCCAACAGCAGCATGGCGATCGCGGCAAGACCGAAAGCAAGCACGGCGAGGTTCGTATCAGAGATCTGGCCGGCAAGGACGACGACGCGTTCGAAGAAGTTCTCCCCGCCACCCTTGACTCCGAACAGCTTCGGCAATTGAGTCAAGGCGATCGTCAGCGCAGCGCCAGCCTTGAAGCCGAGCAGTATCGTTTCGCTGGTGAAGTTGACGAGCGAACTCAGCCGCAGCAGCCACGCCAGCACACACATGCCTCCGACGAGCAACGCCGTCAGCGCCGCAATGGACGCCCAGCGGGCTGGATCACCGTCTGCCATGTTCGCAACGGTTACCCCGACGAGCAACGAGATTGCGGAGGTGGGTCCAATTGCAAGCTGGCGCGACGAGCCAAATAGCGCGTAGAACAGCCCGCCTACCAGATAGCAGTAAATGCCGTACTGCGGCGGCAGCCCGGCGAGCGACGCGTAGGCGAGAGACACCGGAATACCGTAGGCAGCGAGCGTCACCCCGGCTATCGCGTCGTGCGCCAACCATTGCGGACGATAGGCGGCCAGCCACTGTGCCGGGGGGAACACCGCGCGCCACCCGCGCACGGAATCACCGCTCGTGACTTTGCCGGCGTTGGGAGGTACTTCGCTCACGGGCTCGCCTCCTTTGCGAAAGTCGATTCAACAAGGAAACTGCGCAAACAAAACACTCGGGGTGCGAACGCCTTCATGCTATTGCCTGTTTCCACACCCCTAGTGTAGGGCGTCCGGTGGACAAGGAAATTGGACCTTGGTCCTAGTAAGGAGGGCAGGAGGGGGCCCCCGTATCATTTTTGCGCGCGCTCGCACCGCGCACGCTTCAATGGCCGGGTGAGGCAGTGGCCTTGGAGTGACTTCTTTGTGGCGAGGACCAGCCGCTCAAAAGGGAAGTTCTTTGTCTCCGTTAATGACAGCTTGTGGCCGGGTGCAGTCTCACGCAATGCGCATATTTCGCCCCGACTGTGGCTGCCGGCGATCGGCGGCACGCGACCCCAAGCGGCCCTTCACGTCAACTATCGTGTACGACCGTTGCGTAATCCTGAGCCGCCGTTCACCCGCCTCTTAGTCCTTGCCGCGTTGGACAGTTGCGTCGGCCAAGTTGCGTAAGCGCTGACGCCCATTCACGGGTGACATTACGCTTCAACCCTCTGGTCGGCAGGCTTGTGCCGAGACTCCCGCGCTGGGCTCCACGCAGCTACTGACCAAGCATGGCGAGCGCGTTGCGCATCGGAGCAAGTGAGACTGCAATCAGCCCCGCGAGCGGCGAGTTCATTTCCAGTATCAGGCAAATTGCCATGGAAGTGGATAACGCGCCCAGAAACAATGCTGCAATGACCGTGCCGTTGGCGGAGGCGAACACCCCAAACGCGCCGAAAATGATGGAAAGCCACAACACCAGTGCTACCAGCAGCGGTATGGGGAGTGAACTCGCCTCCTGCAGCAGCGCCAGCCCGCGCACGGCCAGCGCTTCATCGGCAATCTGGATGGCGCTCGTCTGCAGCTGACGCTGCTCTTCGTTACGCGGCGAGAGTTCTTTCAGCTTGTGCTGAAGGCCTTCCGCCCGTTTTAACGACTGGATGCTGCCCGCTGCTGATACCTGCGCAGGGTCGCGGGAAGCGAGTATCTGAATCCACGTGCTGTAGTTCTGCTTAAGCAGGTCACGGACCTCATGCGTTTCAGGTCCATATTGGGCCAGCACGCGATCGAGGCGAACGATGTTAGCGGCATTGTGCACAAGCTCACTATTCACTGTATCGAATGAGCTTTTCGCCGACGAGATCAGCAGGCCAAGCACCAACGCGGCCATCGTCGCGATCAGACCGGTCGCCAGCTTCACGACACCGACTGAATCATCGTCAAGGTGATGCTCCGGCAGCATGGCATGCACGTACAAGCCAAGCAGCGCGCCGCTGAATACGCATACAAACACGATCAATGCGACAACGACGTCGCTCACAGTTCAATCCTCGGTCTCTCGTGGCACCCTGTCGACGGTCAGGGGATCATGCCGCACTCAAACATCTTGTTGAGGATCGGCGCTGCCACCCTGTTGATGAACGCGGTGCGCATCTGTGGATCGTCGCGCAGCATCTGCACGGCCTGCTGTTCTCTCTCGGGCTTTGGCTTGCCCTGTTTTTCGGCTCTCTCATGCCACAGTTGCTCACAGGACGATTGCTGGTACTTTTGCACGAGGTTGTCGGCCATCATGTCCATAATCGGATATTGCTGTGCGATGGCACTGCCCGCGAACAGCAGGGCTGGCACCATCGCAAATCTCAAGAGACGCCTGTTCACGGGTCTGCCCTCATATCTTCATCAACGGGTCATCAGTGAGGAAAAGCGCCCGAATCGTCTCGTCCGTAAGGATGGCCTGGTTCTTGACGTCGTCCGGGTGCGCACGATCCACGGCAATTGCTCAAAGGTTAGTTTACGTGACCAGTGGGGGATGCCGATATTGCACCTTGGTCCTATATCGGCTCAATAGGGCGCATCGCCTGTCGCCGGTGCGCGATCGTTTTCATCCGGATCGGAGGAGTAGCGCTGGGTCGATTGCGCCAATTCGTGCCACATCGAAGCGAACAATCCAGACCGGCTGATTTTTGAAAGCAGTGAATGATTTTTTTGTGGCCGAAATTCCGTCGGGGCGCCAATCTGCGCAAATGCCTCCTGTATGAACAGTTCGGACACGCGGAAGTGCAGATTCCTCAATCAGCCACGGGCAGCTTGTGGCAACCTGCGGCCGACCCACGGACGTTTGGCATGAAGCACGTATGCCAGCTTGTCGGTAAATGGAGAAGACGCGAGCGAGCCAGCCAGCACGGGAGCCAGTCGAGCCCCCTCACTAAACAGGTTAAAGGCTCGTCGCCATGGGCACGTCGAGACCTACATCGAGAATCCGCCACGCGGTCACTGATTGCCAGACGTAAGTTGCTTGTTGCGGTCGGTGAGATATTGGATCAGCCCGTCGACGCCGCTTTGCTGGATCTTGTCGCTGAATTGCGTACGGTATGTCTGGATCAGCCACGCGCCGAGCACGTTCATGTCATAGACGCGCCAACCCTGCGGTGATTTGTACAGCCGGTAGTCGATCTGCATTTGACCGTTTTTGCCTGGCGCGACCGTGCGCACCACGGCGTCGGTGCCGCTCGACTCGGCGGGCGAAGGCAGGTATTCGAATTTCTGATCCGTGTTGATCAGCGCGAGCGCGCCGGAATACGTGCGGATAAGCAGCTGCTTGAACTGCTCGATCACCTGGTCCTGTTGCTCGAGTGTCGCGGTGCGCCAGAAGCGGCCCATCGCGTACTGCGTGGTGCGGCGAATGTCGACGTATGGGAGGATGTCCCGGTTCACGATAATCATGATGCGCGGAATGTCGTCCGGCGTGAGCGCCTGCTTGCGCACCTCGTCCAGGATTTGCTGCGTCACGGTTTGGATGAGTATCTGCGGGTCGGTCTGGTCGTTGATTTGAGTGGACCAAGCGTGCTCAGGCGCGCACAGCGACCCGATGCCGGCCGCAATGGCCAGCGATGCGACGAACGCGGAACGGACAATGGTGCTTCGGCGGAAGTGCTTCATCGCAAACCTCGATTCCGAGAAGGGCCCGGTAGACCGCCGGAGCGGTTCGCGCGGCGTTTCGCTGCTCATGCGGCGACGCTGGCATACCGGAGCAGCCACTGAGGCCGGTTACGTACCTGCCAATCCGGTCGCCGAACTCACGCGCCGCCAGTGGCCAGCCGAAGACTTACTTCAGGTGAATGAGGACTGATCCCTCCGATACTTCTGGCGCGGTCGCGCCGGTGTCTCCGGCGTTTTTGGCGATCCAGTCCTTCGCCTTTTGCACGCTTTCATCAATGCCTGCCTTGTCCTGGCAAACAGTCACCGAGAATCCGCCATCGCCGCCGCGTGCGAGGGTGTAGCCGACAAAGCCTTTGACCGGACGCATCAGTTCTTCGACGTCAGCCGTGCGCTTCTCCAGCAGATCGAATAACTCCTTTGCACCCTTTCCGGAATACCGCCTTATAACAGTCTGCATGATTGGGGCCTCCTGTTTGATGGGCCAGCGAGACGAGCATCCGCACGAACAATGTGTGCAGCGTGTAACTGCTCTTTTCGACAGCGTTTAGTGCGTGGAAGAAATTGAGAAGGCCGCGCGCCTGATTTCCGCGACCCATATCAAGTGTAGTCACCGTGCCTTCGTAGTAAACCTGAGAAGCGGTTGCAAAATCCTCGTACCTTCAGCCAACGTCCGCAATTGGCCGGCCAAGCCCGGAAGTTCGGCAGCCCGCCGTGTCTGGTCCGACGCCCCTCGTCCGCGAACTTCGATAGTCGGCCCTTACCGCACCTTCGTTCGCGAGAAATCACCCGCTCGCGGGCCACGCTTGCGACCCCGATCCGCCAGGTGGCACGTGAACGCTCATCCACCTCGCGGACCGGCTGAAAGCGCTGCTCGGGCTGGGGTCTAGCACGTTTGCCTGTACTGGAAACGGCGAACAGCTCAACCTTTTCCGCACCTCGCCGATATACCGCTCGAACGCAGCGTTGAGTTGGACAGACGCGACACGCGGCGAGTGGACAAGGACAGTTTCCTGAGAAACGTCGCCGCGCACGCTTCGAAGACGACCCTTCCCGATCGAAGAATCTTCCAGCCCATAGCGCGCATGCCAGCACGACACGGAAGGCAGCCACAGGAGCCATCAGTCGGGCCTCATGTAAAGCCCATCAGGTTGTCAACGCTGCGAGCATGGGCCACACCGCAATTCCCCAATTCACGTGCCTCAGGAGGGCACGCTTCACGATCATGAAACGAATCTATGCCACGTTCCTCGTCGCACTGCTGATCGCTACGCTTGCGCCGGAGTGCCAGGGACAGTACGCCACCGACTGGGTGGCGAACACGTTTGGGACCAACGCTAATCGCGTGGGTAGCGTCGCGCGCTCCATGTGGATAGCGCCCGAAGGCGTCATCTACACGGCTTCCATGTGGGACGAAAACGAAGGGGGTGTCGCGATATACCAGAACGGCCAAAGCCTGGGGTCCATAGGAGGTCACGGCGATTTTCAGGGCGGCGCCATTACGGGTAATGCAACTTCGATCTTCGCCGCTCTGCATTTCAATGCGACTTACGGCAGCGGTACGGTGGCGCGGTACAACCGGACCACCCAAACCCGCGACTTTCTCATCCCGGTCAGCGCGACAACGACTGAGCAGCGGGCTGATGTAATCACGGGACTCGCGACGTCGGGCTCGCTCCTTTATGCGAGCGACTTTCCTGGAGATCGCGTCCGCGTCTACACCACCGACGGCGTCTGGCGGCAAGATATCGCCGTCTCAGGCCCTGGCGCGCTCGCGGTGGACAGCGCAGGAAACATTTGGGTTGCGCAAAAGAGTGCGGGCGCGATCCTCGAGTTCAATCCGGCCGGCGTGCTCCTGAACACCATCCAGATGTCTGTCGCCTCTCGACCGGCCTCGCTGTATTTCGATTCGTCGACCGGGTGTCTCATGATCGGCGACGCGGGCCCCGACATGAACATCAAGATCTATAACATCTTGGGCATTCCAATTCCGGTCAGTACATTTGGCATTCAGGGGGGATATCTCGATACGACAACGGGAATCAAAGGCCAGGTTGGCGACAAGCGTTTTACCCGCGTCACCGGCATCGGCAAAGACGCCGCCGGCAACCTGTACGTGCTCAACAACCCGTGGGGCGGGAGCTGGGACCTCGGCCGCGACGGCGGCACCGACATTCACTCCTACAACATTTTTGGCCACCTGCAATGGAAGCTTCAGTCTCTCAACTTCGAGGGGGGCGCCGCTCCAGACCCGGGTACTGACGGCACGTACTTTTATGGAGGTACCAACATCTACACCGGCACCGCCGGGGGAAGTTTCGTAGCGAACACTGTCGATCCGATCGGCTATCCCTCCGATCCACGCATCAACATCAACGATCGCTCACGCGATGAGCACTTCGGTCAACTTGCCAGCGTCGGCGCCAACCGGATTCTCGTGGCGTCCGGCCAGAATCCCGATACCTTCTATTTCTTCCACTTCAATGCTGCGAATGGCTACATCGCAATACCGGACGCCACGCTTCCAGGTACAGCGTTCCATACGACCGCACCGGTCAGGGACGGATTCTGCCTCGACAGCAAAGGAGACATCTGGGCCGGTTTGGACAAGACGAATGCCATCTGGCACTATCCGCTGACCGGCTTCGATGCCAACGGTCAGCCGGGTTGGGGAGCGGGAATTGCAACGCCCATTCCGGGCACGATCATGCCATTGACGCGGATCATCTACCTGCCGGAAAGCGATACGATGATCCTGGCACAGGGCGTTGTCGGGAGCACGGACTGGACGTCGATCGGAACGCGCATCGAGGTGTATCACGGTTGGCTCGCAGGCAACACAACGGTTCCCAATCCGGTGATCAACCTCACCAGCGCCAATCCCAAGTCGATTACGGCAGCCGGCAACTATCTTTTCGTCGGATACGTACACACCGTGCCCAACATCGATGCCTTCAATCTGACCACAGGCAGCCTGGACACCACGTTGATCAACAGCAGTCCCAATACCGTGTACATCGGCAATGACGTGGATTCGATGTACGGCCTTAGATCGTACCGTCGGTCGACCGGGGAGTACGTGATCACGAAGGACAACTACAACGGGACCAGCGTCATCATTTATCGCTGGACACCCTGATCAACAGTGCTCGTCGCGGCTACGCCCCGGCGAGCACCTCACGTCATGTCGAGTTTTTGACGTTGTTTATTTCCACAGGCAGCGTTCGACAGGAAAATCCGCGCGTCCTTCCGGACCGCTAGCCGAACTCGTGAACTCGTTCAGAGCGTTTGCCGAAGCCTGGTTTTATGCTACGGGCATATTTCGACCCTGAAGAGACCTTTGCCATCATCGTCGTCCAGTCCAGCGGCTCTGGGCGAATTATGCGATGTGAATTTCAACGAAAGTAATTCGTTAGCAAATTCACACGCCATCGACTTCTTTTTGTCCCTATACCGTCATTGCCTCCCGATATTTTCTTTCCGTCGTAACGCTTTGTAAGAGAGACAGCGTCTCCATGCAGGGAGCTGTCCGTCGTTTCCACACGCCACATTACCGATTGCTCGTCCGAGTAACGTCATGGAGGCGTTCGTGAAAAAAATTGTCGATGTAATTAGCATACCAACATTTAGAGGCGGCTTACTTTGCGGCGCCGTTTCCGTCGCGCTTGCCGCAGCTATCTATCCGGCTGTCGCGCAAAGCGAGCAGCAGGCCGCGGTAGCGGCTGCGGGAGTGAAGACGGCGTCGCCGATCAAGCATGTCATCGTGGTGGTCGGCGAGAACCGCACGTTCGATCACGTATTCGGCGCTTACACGCCGCGCCAGGGGCAGACGGTTGCGAACCTGCTGTCGAAGGGCATCATCACAGCCGACGGCAGCCCGGGCCCGAACTTCGCGCTGGCCACGCAATACACGGCCAGTGCGACCGACCCGAAGCGCTTCGAGATGGCGCCTGGCGGCAAGCAGCCATATTCGGTGCTGCCAGCACCGAATACCGGCGGTACGGCAAGCGCGCCGAGTGATACCAGTCCGCCTCCGTTCGCCACGCTCGCCGCGGCGCAGGCCACCGAGGGCGCAATGATAGAGCCTTGGGACGTCGTGCACCTGACCACCGGTGCGAGCGGTTTGCCGACGCATAGCGTCGATACGCGTTTCGGCCCGAACACGTATAACCTGCCGAACGGACCGTATCAGATCTCTCGTGTCGGTCCCGACTATGACCAGTACATCAACAGCCCGGTGCACCGCTTCTACCAGAATTGGCAACAGGCCGATTGCAGCCTCGATCACGCCACGCTCGATAATCCGAGCGGTTGCCAGATGGATCTGTTCGCGTGGGTCGAGACGTCGGTGGGCGCCGGTTCGAACGGCAAGCCGCAGCCCGCGAACTTCAACGACGAGACGACTGGCGAAGGAGCGACCGCGCTCGGCTACTACAACGTGAATACCGGCGACATGCCGTATTTCACGCATCTCGCGCGCCAATTCACGATCAGCGATAACTATCACCAGCCGGTGATGGGCGGCACGGGCGCAAACAGCATCATGATCGGCACCGCCGATGCGCTCTACTACACGGACGGCAGCGGCAATGCCGCGAAGCCGCCGGCGGATCAGATCGAGAATCCACTGCCGCAGCCGAACACCAACAACTGGTATACGCAGGACGGCTATTCGGGCGGTTCGTACACTAACTGCTCGGACAGTCATCAGCCCGGCGCCGGCACCCTGCGCCACTACCTCGACCGTCTGCCGTACAAGCCGGACGCGAAGTGCGCGCCGAACACGTATTACCTGCTGAACAACTACAACCCCGGCTACAACGGGGACGGCACGGTCAATACGAGCGCATTCACGATCCCGCCGTCACCGGTGCGGACGATTGCCGATACTCTGAACGGGAAGAGCATTTCGTGGAAGTACTACGGTGAAGGCTGGAATACGTTCGTCAAGACGCCGGCCACGAGTGTCTACTGCAATATCTGCAACCCGTTCCTGTATGAAACCGCGATCATGACGAACCCCGCGCTCGTCCAGGCGCACCTGCAGGACACAACCGATCTGTACGCGGACATTGCGAACGGCACGCTGCCGGCGGTTTCGTTCGTGAAGCCGGGCGGTCTGCTCGACGGGCACCCGGAGTCGTCAAAGTTCGGGCTCTTTGAGTCGTTTGTACACAAGCTGGTCGATAAGGTGCAACGCGACCCGAACCTGTGGGCTTCGACGGCGATCCTCGTCACGACCGACGAAGGCGGCGGCTACTACGACTCGGGCTACATCCAGCCGCTCGATTTCTTCGGCGACGGCCCGCGCATCCCGATGATCGTCGTGTCGCCATACTCGCGCGGTGGCCGTGTCGTGCACCAGTATGCAGATCACGCGTCGATCCTCAAGTTCATCGAACGGAACTGGCGTCTGAAGCCGATCACCCAGAGAAGCCGCGACAATCTGCCGAATCCGATCCAGTTGCAGACGCATCCGTACGTTCCCGTCAATGCCCCCGCAATCGGCGACCTGTTCGACGCGTTCGAGTTTCCGCGCACGCCGTAACCGCGTGGCACGGAGGGCGGTGCCGGACCCGTTCTGCTGAGCTGAAAGATTGCACCGCGCGGCCGGCCCTGGCGCGCGGTTTTTTACTTCTGGCGTTTGATTTTCCGCTCGCGCTTGCCTGCCGCCTCGAGCACAAAGATCGCCGCCACTCTCGCTATCGTGTCGCTTTTCGTCATGTCGCACCAGCGCTTGCTTCCATAGCGGGTGGAATTGAAGAGGTCGGCGCGATTTGTGCGGTTTTGCAGCAACTCAAGCGCGGTCCGAGCATGAAGGTCCGCTGTTCTATGCGAAGCGGCCGCTCGAATGACCGCGTGACGCGATGACGAATGACGGCTCCTGGCCGATTGCCGTCTCACGGAGCCGCCGTTCGCGACCGGTATGGGCGGAGTAATCCAGTGTTCTCCGTGCTTTTGCGTCCAGCTTTTGCTGGCGCTAACCAAGCGATTTACGTTTACCTGCAGCACATCACAAGTTCTCAACGTTCGTCGAAAACTGAGAACGCATTAGACTCAATAAACACCCGTCGCGGTTCAACCTCGGCCACTGTGCCGCTTAATCGATCACGCGTGCGCCAGTTCGCGCGGCTCGATTTCGCGCTCGATTTTCCGTGCAATGTCGCGCTCGGCAATCTTCATGTCGTACATGAGTTGCAGGTTCATCCACGTCTGCGCGTCGCCGCCGAAATATCGCGCCAGGCGCAATGCAGTGTCCGGCGTGATGCCGCGGCGCTCGCGCACGATGTCGTTGATCCGTCCGGCGGTAACGTGCAACGCCGTCGCCAGCGCATTCGCGCTCATGCCGAGCGGCACGAGGTATTCCTCGCGGAGGATCTCGCCTGGGTGGACCGGGCGCATACCGTTCTTGACCATATCCATTCCCCTTCAGTGGTAGTCGACGATTTCAACGTTCGTCGGGCCGTCGGCCGTCCATCCAAAGCAGATGCGCCATTGATCGTTGATCCGGATGCTGTACTGGCCGGCGCGGTCGCCCTTAAGCGCTTCGAGCCGGTTGCCCGGCGGCGACCTCAACGCGTCGAGCGTCATGGCCGCGTGGAGCAGTGTCAGCTTACGTTCGGCAACAGTCCGGATGTTCGCAAATCTCGGAACGCGGCGCCCTTCAAACAGGGCCTGTGTATCGGGGCATCGGAACGTTTGGATCATGAAAGGCATTTTATACCGCTTGCCGGCAAACGGCAAACAGGGTCGTAGCGATGAATTATTACCCACACCACATCGGCGATTTCCGCTCAGGGACGGTCAACATGAGCCGGCTCGAACGCTGGATATACCGGGACCTCCTGGACGCCTACTACGACACTGAAAAGCCGCTGCCGGCTGATCTTGATGCGGTCTGCTACAGCGTTGGCGCGAATTCCGACGAGGGGCGCCGGATTGTTGAGAACACGCCGCAGTTTGATGCGCGCACGGCGCTGGCGCGCTGGGCGGGCGTGGACCTATTGGCCGAACCCTGCCCGACACAGACCTCAATCGCTAGCCGCTCACGGAGATTATGCGGATGGCATAAACCGACCCCGAGCCGTCATTCGGGTCACCGTGTTGGCAACGGCCGCTTTCCAATTCCGAACGGACATCCGTCCGCATCACGTCTGCAGTACGGGCGCTCGCGGCCGACGGGTCGCGAGCGGCCATCATGCACTCGCTCAGAAGCGCCAACGGAATCTCGGTCAAATCACCAGCAAGCGTTTAGCGATGTGCGTGGCCGCTGTGACTTCGTCGTGAGGCGCCGCTATTTGAACTTGACGAGATCCTTGAAGATCAGTTGACCCCAGGTATTCCCCCTGCCTTGGACAAGCAAGCCGCCATCCTTGAGCGGTCCTAGCGCAATCGGCGCGAAACCGAGTTGTTCGGCCAAAACAGCGACCGGTGCCACCGCATTTTCGTCATCGCTCGACAAAAAAACGACGCGGCTTCCGCCATTCACGCTCGGATCAGCGGCCAGGGCGGCAGCAGGCAGATGGTTAAAGCCCTTTACGAACCTGGCGCCGGCAAACGCCTTGGCGACAACCGCGGCCGGCGGCTGACCCTCCAGGTCTTCAACGGGAACACCAAAAGCATTTGTCGTGTCGATGATCGTCTTGCCCTGCCAGGTTGTGATCTGCTTCGCGACTTCGCGATGTTCCCAAAACGGAACCGCGAGGAAGATGGTGTCGGACGCGATTGCATCCTGCAGCGTCCCGGGGACAACGGTGGGGCCGATCGCTCGTGCCTGTTGCATCAACGTCTCGGGAGGGCGCCGGCTGGCGACGGTCACATCGATGTTCTTTCTTGCAAACGCTCGGGCGAGCGCCTGGCCTACCGCGCCAAAGCCAATAATCGAATAGTTCATGCGAACTCTCCATTCAGTATTGTAAGGAATCCGTATTTATCGACATAAATCAGATCACCTTCGTCGAGTTGAAAGATCCTTCTACACGCTTTCGGCGCGATTTCAGATGGCCGAGAAGCCGCCGTCGACAGACAACTCCACCCCATTCACGAAGCTCGAATCGTCTGAAGCAAGAAACAGCGCGACCGTCGCAATTTCCTCAGGACGACCCATCTTTCCCCGCGGGATCAGGGATTCGAACATCCGCTTCGCCTCCTCGGTGAGAACCTGGTCCTGCATCGGCGTGGCGATCGGCCCCGGGCTCAGCACGTTCACCCGGATATTCCTGCCCTTCAGTTCGTTAAGCCAAGTGCGTGCGAATGAGCGCAACGCCGCCTTGCTCGCCGAATACACGCCATAACCAGGAAAACCTTTCACCGACGCAACTGACCCGGTCATGAAGATCGATCCGCCATCGTTGAACAGCGGCAACGCCTTCTGAACCGTAAACAGCGTTCCGCGCGTATTCAGACCGAAGGTCGCATCGAAGTGCTGCTCGGTAATCTCACCCAGAGGGACGGCTTCGCCCGTGCCTGCGCTCGCGAACAGGATGTCGATCTTGCCCTTTTCCCGCTTGACTGTTTCGAACAGGCGGTCGAGGTCGTCTAGATTGGCCCCGTCGCCGCGCACGCCGGTCACGTTCCGGCCAATCAGCTTGACGGCCTCGTCGAGCGCCTCCTGCCTCCGGCCCGTGATGAAAACATAGGCGCCTTCTTCAACGAACCGCTTGGCGCTCGCCAGCGCCATGCCGCTCGATCCACCCGTGATGACTGCAACCTTACCCTCAAGCTTTCCCATGACATCTCCTTTCGTGGTGTCGTACTGCGCCTCTGTTCCCATCTGCACAAATGTGCTGTATCTTGTGGATCACTGATCCGGATACAGGTTCATTATATTCGGATCACTGATCCGTTTGTCAAGGCAATTTATGCGAGCTGACGCCAGAAAGAATTACGACCATCTCCTTGCAGTCGCGCGTGACGTCGTCACCGAGCATGGTGCCGAGGCGTCCATGCGAGATATCGCCCGCCGGGCCGACGTCGGGTTGGCGACACTATTTCGCCATTTCCCGACACGAGAAGCCTTGTTCGAAGCGTTGCTGCGCATGAACGTGGACGAACTGATACAGCAGGCGGCCGAACTCGAAACGTCGAATCCACCTGACGAAGCGCTGGTGTCCTGGTTTCGCGATGGGGTGGCATTCGTTCGCAGCTATAGCGGTATTTGCGCCTTGTTTGCGACCGCGCACGCGGACCCGGACTCCGCGCTTCATGCTTCGAGCACAGCGCTGCGTTCGGCGGGCGCGCGACTACTGCTCCGCGCTCAAGCCGAGGGAACGGCGCGCGCCGATATTGATGGGGTCGACCTGTTCGCCCTGATGTCGGCGCTCGGCTGGCTCGTCGGCCAGCCCGGATTCGCGCCACGGGGGGATCATCTCTTTCACGTTATTACGAGCGCCATCCTGACAAATCGGCCTGGCAACGATATCAAGAAGGCAACGTAACCGAGTCCAACGAATTGTTGTCTGCATTGCGTCGGATGGCGTCCTCTATGACCGACGCCGGCGACACTATGCGCAAAAGTCTTGGCAAAGGTGACGAATGCAACTGATCGTGTCGGGAGTTTTGAGCGGCTGTTGACGAAGGCGATAAGACGTTGGAGCGGCTGAGCTGTCGCACTACCCAGCGACCGCACATGGCCGAACTCGGTCCGACGCCGAGCCGCCGAGTTGGCCGCCGTTGATCGTTCCGCTGCCGGCGGAAGTCGACCCTTCTCCGTCATACGAGGTCAATCAAGATCTCCGGCCACTTTTAGAATTGCAACGGTCGTTAATCAATACAGTTGAATCGTGCTGGAGGTTCAATCTCCCGAAGTGGGTTGCCGCGATAGCCCGCCCGCGGCCTCGACTCACATCATTTCGGGGCTGCTCAGTTTTGTTCCGTCGGAAAAGCGGGCCAGTCTGTAGGGTTTAATGTCGAACTGCGGCGCCTCGTCCATTACCAGCCGGCTCACGAGAACCCCTGCGCCTGGCCCTAGTCCAAAGCCGTGTCCGCTGAAGCCGGATGCGATCACGAGACCGGGTTTGGGGATGACCCGCTTCGGTGGATGGTTACGTAGTTGAATTTTGAGTGGATAGGTTACCTCCGTTTGAAGAGCTGCTGCGAGTTGTCCACGGCCGGTCGGCGGGTCGCCTGTCACGACCACGACGCCGGCCGGCGGTGGGCAACTCGCATGCGGATGAGGTGGGGCTTTGTGCTGCATGCATTTGTTCGTAAATGATCGGCGAGCGATAGCCAAGCCCACTATGAAGGCGAAGCGGGTTGTACCACGCCTCCAGGAAGTGAAAGATCTCGCGCCGCGCCTGTTCATGCGTGGCGAAGTGCGAGCGCGCAAGTAATTCACATTCAAGTGTGGCGAAGAAGGCTTCGCACATGGCGTTGTCAAAGCAGTCGCCAACGCTGCCCATGGACGGACGAACGCCAGCCTCGCGGCAGCGGCGGCCGAAGGCAATGGACGTGTATTGGCACCCCCTATCGGAATGGTGGATGACACCGTCGGGACGGCGTTGCGACAACGCCATGTCCAGTGCCCGCAGCATCAATTCGGTGTACAGATGACATGACATCGACCAGCCCACAATACGACGACTGAACACATCCAGCACCACGGCCAGATACAGAAACCCTTCGCCAGTCGGTACATAGGTCGCGTCGGCGACCCACAGCCGGTCTGGCGCGTCGGCGCTAAAGTGGCGTTGTACCAGGTCGGGGGCCGGCCGCGCGTCGGGCTGGCGCCGCGTGGTGGTGATCCAGCGCCGCCGGCTCACGCCGCACAGACCCGCAATTCGCATCAGGCGGGCGACCCGCTTGCGCCCCACATGAACGCCCTGGTGGACCAGTTCGGCGTAAATGCGAGGCATCCCATAGGTGCCGCGCGAGCGCGTGTGAATCGCATGAATGCGCGCCAGCAGATCTGCATCACTGCGTGCCCGTTTCGAGGGTCCGCGTCCAAGCCACGCATAAAAGCCGCTGGTGGAGACCTTTAGCAGCCGCGCCATGGTGGTAACGGGCCAGGTGGCCTGATTCGCTTTCATGAACTCGAACCCTTGTCGGGCACGGTCCCGGTCTCCCGGGCGAACCAGGCCGCCGCTTTTGACAAGATATCCCGCTCAACCTCGAGCTGGCGAACCTTGCGGCGCAAGCGCGTCAGTTCCTCGCGCTCGGCCGTGGTCAGTCCGTCGTGCCGTCTGCCTGCGTCACGATCGGCCTGGGCCACCCAGTTGTAGATTGTCTGCGCAGTCGGCTCGAACTCCTTCTCCAGGTCCTCGGGTGTTCGCCCGGCCTTCACCAGTTCGACCATCTGGGCCCGGAATTCCGCCGGGTACGGGGTGCGATGCTTCGCCATGGTGGGCACCTCCTTCTATTCCAAAGGATAGGGATCCACGAAACCGGGTCAACTCCAGTTTCGCATTAACCTTCGAGATGACGGGAACGAGGTCCGGCGTCGTGTCGATCGCGCCCGCCCATGCGTGAGCGATCCGCAGGCCCGCCAGCTCGGGAAGCACGCTGGACACATTTTGCAGGGCACGTTCGAGCCATTCGGTATCAGGCCGGGGATCCAACACCCGCGTTTCTTCGAACGGCGAGACGTCATCGTCGCGCAAGGTTGCGCTTGCCTCCGGTCCGTGGAAGAAGCTGGCACCGACGCGAATCTTCAGTTTTTTCTTCAGCTTGCTGCGGAACATGGTGCGGAACTTCACCGAATGCCGCAGGTTTTGCGGCGCGAGTTCCACGCGTCCGTAGCCGGGAACAGCGATGGTGTAGCCGCCGTCCAACCGCCTCCTCAGCGCGAAGTTAGGCCCGGAGAAACAGCCTTCGATGACCCCCGGCGCCTCAGCGGTTCGCAACGCCGTTCCCATCACGTTGATGGAGGGCAGATCGATGCCGTGATGCTGGCAG
Source organism: Paraburkholderia hospita (assembly GCF_002902965.1). Classification (GTDB taxonomy): domain Bacteria; phylum Pseudomonadota; class Gammaproteobacteria; order Burkholderiales; family Burkholderiaceae; genus Paraburkholderia; species Paraburkholderia hospita. The sequence continues at coordinate 2,934,301 of NZ_CP026105.1, forward strand.
AACAACGCGCTCCAGGCGCCTCCCGCGAGAACGACGGTGTCGGCTGCGAGCCGGCCGCGCTCCGTCCAGATGCCAGAGACACGCCCAGCACTCGTGTCGAGACTTCGTACCGCGCAGTTCTGATACACCATCGCGCCGAGACCTTGCGCGCCGCGAGCAATCGCAGGCGCGGCTGTCGACGGCTCGGCGCGGCCGTCCGTGCCAGACCACAGCCCTCCAGCCCACTTCGCGCGTCCGGACGGAATGCGCGCTGCCAGTGCGCGCGCACTGAGGATCTCGCTGTTAAAGCCGACTTCCCGGGCGCGGGCAAGCCACGATTCCCACTGCGCGATGTCCGATTGATGCTCCGTGCCGTACAGGATGCCCGCCTTACGAAACCCAATGTCCTCGCCCAGTTCTTCGCTTAGTTCGCTCCAGCGCTTGAGGCTCTGCATCGCGAGCGGCAACTCATGGAGGTCGCGGTTCTGCTGACGCACCCAGCCCCAATTGCGCCCCGACTGCTCGCAGCCGATGACGCCCTTTTCGAGCAGAGCCACCTGGACGCCGCGTCGCGCCAGTTCATAAGCGGTGCTGACGCCAATAATTCCGCCGCCAATTACCGCGACATCGCATCGCTCGGGGAAACCTTCGCTATCCGTGACTTCGTCGATCCTTAGCATTTCATAGCCGTTGGTTGCCGCTTCTTACTACGTTACTGCAGTCAAGACATCGGAAATGCGCACCTAAAGCGCGATTTCACCATCCGCAGATAGTGGCTACGATTTTGGTATGTTCCACCGCTTCGCTGATAGGACGATCCTGTTGTATCCGAAAGGGATACAACGATGATCCACCAAACGCTGAGGCAAATCTTGAATTGCAATCTTGCAGACTGTTGCCGAGACCAGGTTTCTGCCTAGCCACATTCTCACGCTCTTGCTTCCTGGTTAGCAGACGTGCAAGCACAGGATGTGCGAACGGCGGCAAAGGCCGATCATGGGGCGCTCGTCGTTAACAAGCGGATGGCTGGTTGCGGGGCGAAGCCGACGCCTGAACGTCCGACCGGCGACGCGTGTGAACGACGGGTTGTGGCCGAACCTTGCCCGTCGTCCCGCGCACGTGTGAGCTTCAAGGCCGCGGGTCGCGCGTCAGACTGTAGCCGACCGAGGCCGTGTGAAAACGCAAAAGCACTCGGCTTTCGGGTTTCGCTTTACCCGTCCCAAGGTACAACCAAGCCGATACAGCGCGATCTGAAGGGTTGCCTCTTTCGAGCATCGCATACACCTGTGTTTTCACACGGCCTCGACCCACAGCAGTCGGCCGGATTTCTCCAAAGCAGCCGTTCGAACCGGGACCAACGATCTGGATCGGTCCCGATCCGCGGGTCCTGCTATAACTGCTAGCGAGCCCGAGCGTCGCGTATCATTGCGGCAAGGTGTTGCTGTTCACAGTTTCTGCTAATCATGTTCACGGTTTTTGGCGAGAACTGGCGTAGCCCCGCCACGTGAGGCTAGGACGCCGGATTGCCAATTCTGTCATCCGCTGCGTTTCAGCAGGGGATGAGCGGCAGGATGTCCGTCGATTGTGCTAGCGCGTTCGGCGTGTCCGCGAATTTGGCTAGTGCGGTTGTCGAGGCGTGCGATTAGCGCACTGGCCTGAAGCGGCAGCAAGCGCAAATACCAGAGGTCATTTTTTTGATCTCGGACGGCGGACATCTCAGCGCGCAGACCAAAAACGCCAGGCAATCTGGCACGTTGGGTGTCTTCGACGGCCTTCACCACTGGTCATATTGATGGCGGTGAGAGCGTTATCGTCTGCGCTTTGACAGGCGCTCCGGGCAGTGAGTTCGTGCTCCGGGGACAAAGCGACGCCAGGCAGAAGTAACGGACAACATTAGCGCTTCAATGGACACCGCTAGCAACAATAGCGATCTGCAACAGCAACTGCACTTGGCGACGCATAATAGCGGCTATGTCATTTTTGGGCACCATTTTCAGGATCCCCCATGGAAATTAAAGTCAACTTTCTCGATAAGCTACGCCTTGAAGCCAAGTTCGACGACTTCACGGTAGTGGCCGACCAGCCTATCCGTTATAAGGGCGATGGCTCGGCGCCTGGTCCCTTTGATTATTTTCTCGCCTCATCGGCCTTGTGCGCGGCTTACTTTGTGAAGTTGTACTGTGTAACTCGCAATATTCCTACCGAAAATATCCACCTGTCGCAGAATAATATTGTTGATCCGGAAAACCGGTACCAACAGATTTTCAAGATTCAGGTTGAGTTGCCGCCGGATATCACGGAGAAAGATCGCCAGGGTATTTTGCGCTCTATTGACCGTTGTACGGTGAAAAAAGTGGTGCAAGCCGGACCCGAATTTTTAATTGAAGAGGTAGAGAGCCTCGATGCCGATGCTCAGTCGTTGTTGACGTTGAAGCCGGCTTCTGACACCAGCACCTATATTGTGGGCAAGGATCTCCCGTTGGAGCAAACCATCGCCAATATGTCGGGAAATCTGGCGGCCTTGGGCATGAAGATTGAAATCGCTTCGTGGCGCAATATCGTTCCCAATGTGTGGTCGCTGCATATCCGCGATGCGCACTCGCCGATGTGTTTCACCAATGGCAAGGGAGCGACCAAAGAAAGCGCGCTGGCGTCGGCGTTGGGAGAGTTTATCGAGCGCCTGAATTGCAACCACTTCTATGGCGGTGCGTTTTGGGGCGAAGACATCGCCAATGCGGCATTTGTACATTACCCGAACGAGCGCTGGTTCAAGCCGGGCCCTGAGGATGCGCTGCCGGCTGAAATTCTGGATGCGTACTGCCTGCAAATTTATAATCCCGACGGCGAGTTGTATGGCTCGCATCTGTACGACACCAACTCCGGCAATGTGCAGCGCGGTATCTGTTCGCTGCCGTATGTGCGGCAGTCGGACGGCGAAGTGGTGTATTTTCCGTCCAACCTGGTCGAAAACCTGTTTGTCAGCAATGGCATGAGTGCCGGCAATACGCTGGCCGAAGCGCAGGTGCAATGTCTTTCCGAAATTTTCGAACGGGCGGTAAAACGTGAAATTCTGGAAGGTGAAATCGCATTGCCTGATGTGCCGCACGATGTGCTGGCGAAATACCCCAGCATTCTCGCCGGGATTCAGGGGTTGGAAGAGCAGGGCTTTCCGGTGCTGGTAAAGGATGCGTCGCTGGGTGGGACCTACCCGGTGATGTGCGTCACCTTGATGAACCCGCGGACAGGCGGTGTCTTTGCCTCGTTCGGCGCACACCCGAGCTTCGAGGTGGCGCTGGAACGGAGTCTAACGGAATTGCTACAGGGGCGCAGTTTTGAAGGTCTGAACGAATTACCTCAGCCCACCTTTGTCAGTAACGCCGTGACTGAATCAAATAACTTTGTTGAGCACTTCATTGATTCCAGCGGTGTGGTGTCGTGGCGTTTTTTTAGCGCCAAAGCGAATTTCGAGTTTGTTGAGTGGGATTTTTCTGGTCAGGGTGAAAACTCCAATGCGGAAGAAGTCGCAACGTTGCTCGGAATTCTCGAGGACATGGGCAAAGAGGTGTACATGGCGGTGTATGACCAACTGGGCGCCGTAGCCTGCCGGATTTTAGTGCCCGGTTATTCGGAAGTTTACCCGGTAGAGGATTTGATCTGGGATAACACAAATAAGGCGCTGTTGTTCCGCGCCGATATTTTGAACTTGCATCGCCTGGATGATGCCGCCCTGGTAGCATTGCTTGAGCGTCTGGATAACAGTGAACTAGATGAGTACTCCGATATTGCCACTTTGATCGGCATCGAATTTGACGAGAATACGGGCTGGGGGCAGCTAACAGTTCTCGAGTTGAAACTGCTGATTCATCTCGCCTTGCAGCAATTTGAGGCGGCGCAAGAGCTGGTGGGAGCGTTCCTGCAGTACAACGACAACACGGTCGAGCGCGGATTGTTTTACCAGGCCCTGAATGTGGTGCTGGAGGTGCTGCTCGATGACGACCTGGAACTGGACGATTACGCGGTCAACTTCCGTCGGATGTTTGGCGAGGCTCGGATGGACGCGGTAATGGGGTCAGTGGGCGGCAGCGTGCGCTTCTATGGCTTAACGCCAACGAGTATGAAACTGGAGGGTCTCGATAGGCACCACCGCCTGATCGACAGTTACAAAAAATTGCATAAGGCGCGGGCCGATGTGGCGGCTACAGCGAATGTGGGGGCCACAGCGAGTTAGGGTTACGAGCCACGGCTGGATGCGATGATGCCGTTCATCCCCCGCTCAAAAAGCACCTGTTCGATACATTAAACCCGTGCCGCCGGTGGCCTCTTCAGCGAGACGCGGTGGCAGGGTGCCAAGAACGACTGCGCGGCACCGGTTGTCAACGATGTATGCGGCGGCATCGACCGGCCGAAGGTGGCCGACATCTTGCACTGGAGCGCGCTTGTCCGCACGATTGCTGAAGCCCCTTGGCGAACGTCCGCGCTTCGCCTCCCATGCAACACCCGCCGCCCGCCTGGGGGTCTCTCAGGCGATGACCTTCTGCTCTGCGGCAGCCTCCTCGCGCATGCGACGGGCTTCGTCGCGCAGGAATTGCTGGTAATCGTCCAGATCGCCGTCGAAGGGCTCGACGCCGCCCTTGGTGACCAGCCAGAACTCATCACATACGGCGCGCAGCAGGGCCCGGTCGTGACTGACCAGCATCACCGTGCCTTCGAATTCGTTGAGCGCCATCGCTAGCGCTTCGCGTGTGGCCAGGTCGAGGTGGTTGGTAGGCTCGTCGAGCAGCAGCAGATTGGGGCGCTGCCACACGATCATGCACAACACGAGCCGCGCCTTTTCCCCGCCGCTCATCGTGTTGACCGCCTGATGGACCATGTCGCCACTGAAGTTGAAGGTGCCGAGGAAGGTGCGAAGCGATTGTTCGGTGCCACTCTGGCCGGGCGCGCGCATGTGCGGCGGCGTGTCCCTGGCAAGGCGGATCATGTGTTCCATCGGCGTGTCGAGCGGACGCAGCACGTCGAGTTCCTGCTGTGCGAAGTAGCCGATGTTCAGGCCTTTGCCTTCGCTGATTTCGCCAGCAATCGGCGCCAGTGCGTGCGCCACCGTCTTCACCAGCGTGGACTTGCCCTGGCCGTTGGCACCGAGGATGCCGATGCGCTGCCCGGCCAGCACGGATCGGTTGATGCCCCGCACGATGACCGTGGGCGGCGTGCCCGGCAGTGCGCCGGTCGGCGCCGGGTAGCCGAAGCTCGTGTCCAGCATCGACAACAGCGGGTTCGGGACGTTGAGCGGCTCCTTGAACTCGAAGGTGAACTCTGCGTCGGCAAGCACTGGTGCGATCTTCTCCATGCGTTCGAGCGCCTTGACCCGGCTCTGCGCCTGCTTCGCCTTCGAGGCCTTGGCCTTGAAACGGTCGATGAATTTCTGCAGGTGGGCGATCTTTTCCACTTGCCTCGCCATCGCGGCCTGCTGCAGCACGAGCTGCTCAGCACGCATGTCTTCGAACTTGCTGTAGTTGCCGCCGTAACGCACGAGCTTGGCGTTGTCGACGTGCACCGTCACCTGCGTCACGGCGTCGAGGAATTCGCGGTCGTGGCTGATTACTACCAGGGTTCCTTGATAGCGCTTGAGCCAGGCTTCCAGCCAGACCAGCGCGTCGAGGTCGAGGTGATTGGTCGGTTCGTCGAGCAGCAGCAGGTCCGACGGGCACATGAGCGCGCGCGCCAGCTGCAGTCGCATGCGCCAGCCGCCGGAGAAACTGTTGACCGGCTGGCTAAGCTGCGCAGCACTGAAGCCAAGGCCCAGGATCAGCGCCTGGGCACGTGCGGGGGCATCGTGTGCACCAGCGTCGTGCACGGCCATGTAGGCGTGCGCCATGCGCATCCCATCGTCGCTGGCCTCAGCGGCGGCTACTTCGGCCTGCGCGGCGAGCAGTATGGTGTCACCCTCGATTACGAAATCGGTCGCGCTCTGCTCGGTCTCCGGCATCTCCTGCGCGACCTGGCCCATCTTCCATGCAGCGGGAATCGAGAATTCGCCGCTGTCTTCGTGCAGCGTGCCGTTGAGAAGCCCGAAAAAGGATGACTTGCCGGCGCCATTGCGGCCGACAAGGCCAATCTTCTCGCCGGGGGTGAAGGTGACGGATGCGTGGTCGAGTACGACATTGACGCCACGGCGCAGCGTGACATTACGGACGGAAATCATAAGGAGCTACTTCGGAGAGGACAGGCATGATAGCCGACCGGACGTGCAAGGCTGCTCTTTTCTGGCCGCACGAGTGAAGCGCCGCTTGCGCTTTGCGGCGCCCACCGGCCACAAAGCAAGGCGGGCTCTGGCGCACCGGGCGTTCCGGCTGCGGGGCCAGCGAACATACGGTGAATGACGGCTCCTGGCCGCATGCCGACCCAAACAAATATTGGCAAGTCAACCCTTCTTTCGTCTTTCGATTTCTTGTTTCACGCGTTCGATTTCAAGCCGTTTGGCCTCCGTTGTTCCCCATCGAGGTGCCGTGTTCTGGGTGGCTTCGCCGGCTGCACGAATGCGTGCTTTGGCAGCAAGTTGATTGGCTCTGCGTTCGTCCAACTCCCTCATTTTGGCCGCTTGCCGCTCGGCGAAGCGTTCAGCCGCGATGGGTGTGGTTCGTTCAGGTAGTCCGGCAAGGATCACTAGTTTGTCAATATTGTCCCAAGTGCTGATCCAGCCGTCGTTGTGGGCAAACTCGCTAATCAACGGGAGGTTGAGTGCAGTGTAGATCGGGATCCAGTTTTCTTCTTCGCCCTGGCGGCGACGCACAGCGAGTTTGGGATTGAACTGGTACCGCCCGGTGGATACGCGCAGAAACAGAGATCGATTGTAGGCATAGTCTCTGTCGATTTCGTTCCTCGCCAGCACGCCAGAAAGATGCTGGCGCTTATTGCGCTCCGGCCGCACTATGTTAGCGGGTAAGTGTTGCCAGGCATCGAGGATGGTTTGGGTCTGGAACGCGCTGTCTGCATTGCGTCGTATCTTGCTGAATCGGGCTTTGAACAATACCCACAGGGTCTGGAACAGAAAGTATTCAGACAGATGCCTGTCGATGCGGACCAAGCGATCACCTGCTCTGACATCAATGCAGGGCGGAGCCAAGCATTCATAGATTGCCGCCAGCGGGCCAGCAGCGAACTTTGCATCGCCAAATGCCTGACGCAAAGCCCAGTGCAGTGCATTGTGACCATAGTGATCGACGGCATCGCGGTCGGCACCGCGCTCCAGCAGGGCTTCCACCAGCGCCACATTTCCTGCAGCAGCTGCGGCCATCAGTGGCGTCTGGTTCATTGGCAGGCGATGATCGACGCCATGCTGGTCACACTGCCTGAGGATGTCCTTGAAGTGGTTGGCGAAGAAAGGGACGTAGCTCTTGCGGGCGAACACCGCGCGCTGCTGGTCAAAGGTTCGTGCCTGCTCGAATTTCGCCTCGACGGCCAGCCACTTGGCGAGCTGCGGTTCATCGAAGCAGGTGGCATAGTCAAAGAGTTGCTGCTTGCCCTTGTTGCCCGGAGACTGCTCGCGGAAGACCTTGATCAGCAGTTCCCTGACCTTGGCCTCGTCGAACACCGGCCATGGCACCGGGACCTGCTTCAAGATGGTGCGGCGGATGGCCTCCGCCTGCTCCTGCTTGCCCTGCAGTTCGAGTTTGCGTGCTTCCTTCTGCCAGTCTTCGAGCGTGGATTGCTTGGCCTCGATCTTGGTCTGGCCCACGCTCAGATCCAGCAACCCGAACAGATCATGCCCTGTGTCCGACTCGATCATGTAGATGTTCTTGATGGCACGAGTCAGCGCTACATACAGGGCATTGACGAAGAACTTATAGACTTCGAGCGACTTGTCACTCTTGTCTTTGGCGCGTTTGTAATCCAGTGTCTCGACCGCCAGATCGGTCTTGGCGATGCCCTCGACGATGTCGTTGAACTCGCCGCGGTGATCCGAGATGAAACGGTAGAGCACGATGTTCTCGTATTCGAGACCCTTGGCTTCGTGGATCGAGAACAACAGGGGCGTGGCAAAGTGCTTGCGGGCGTCGGCCTTGTCCTCGTCGCGCATTACCAGGACGGCGAACTGGGTGGATTGGCGAATCTTCTGGTCCAGTTCGCGCTTGGTGGCGTCCTTGTCGGGCATCAGCGTAACTTGGCCGGTCTCGCCCCCGACGGCCTGGACCAGGAAGTTGCTCTCGCGGTCGATGGAGCCGAAGCGCCGCTGCTTGATCTTGAGCAACTGATTGGCGACGCGAGTGGCCTCCAGGCCGTTGCGAAAGTTGGTCTTTAGCACGCGCAATCCCTGCCGCTCGGCCAGTTTCGGGTCCTTCCAGAACAGGCTCTTGACCTGGCTCCAGGAAAAGAAATTGGGGTGGACAATCTGGTTGGAATCCCCGCAGAGCATGAAATGGCCAGGCTTCTTCAGGGTTGTCAGCACGAGCGCGAGTTGCACGGTGGTGATGTCCTGCACCTCGTCAATAACCACGAAGTCGTACCGCGGCGCGGCCAGCGCTTGCCAGTCGTGGGCGACAAGATTCAGGTCGTAGAGCTTTGCCTCGGCCAGCCAGGCGCGATACTTCTCAAACAGATTGTAAAGTTGGTCGCGCCGTTCTACGGGAAAGATCGATTGACGCACCCCCAGTGCTTGATACTCGTCGCGCGACAGGACACCGCCCGACCCGGCAGCAATCACTCCGCGAATCTCCTCGAAAGCCTGGTGGGCTTCGACATCCTTGAAGTTCTGCCGTATACGGGAGTGCCAGCCCGCAAAGTCGCGCCAGCTAGCCTCGCGTCCTGCCGGAACGCGGATCGACTCGACAAACTCCCGGTAGGACAGAAATACGGCATCCTGACCGCCATGCTCGAAACCGTTGGCGTAGTAAAGGTCGCGGGCACTCTGCGCCAGGAAGGCGGAGTGAGTGACGTAGAGGACCTCACCTTCGGCACGCTTGAGCTTTTCAAGCGTCAGTGCGGTCTTGCCGCTGCCAGCGCTACCGACCACAACCAAGGGAGGTGGTTGTCGGTAAATGGTCTCCTGCGTGTCATCAAACGAGATCGGTTTGTCGAGCAGGTGAATGCCGGTACGCTCGGGATGAAGGTAGCGCAGGACTTGTGCCTCCCTGATGGCATCATCAGCGCTGATGTCTGGAATTTTGCTCTCGTCAATCGCCGCGCCGCGCAGGAAACGTGACTTATCGTAGGCGTGATTGGCGATCACTTCCAGCATCAGTGCACAGACTTCATCCCCGTGGCGCACCAGCGAGAACAACAGCCGGTCGGCGTCATCCAGCTTCGCCCGGTAGAACTTGCCGTGACTGAGATTGGCGAGCTTCTTGACTTGGGCAGCACGGAAGTCGTCGCGAGCGATGGCCGCGGACACCTTGTCGTAGCTGGCCTTGACGCATGAGGTGTCGAGGCCTGTGTATTCGAGAACTTTCATGAGGCGATGAGTGAAGTCGAAGACAAGAGCAAGAATTCTCTCATGGCCGTCGGGCCTGCCAACCTCTAAAGCAAGTTTTCCGGTCATTCTTGAACGGCAGTTATCCGCCACCCGTTGCTGCCAATCGAGGCGTTATAGTTTCAAGGGCGGGTATCGGGGTGGAACGGTCATTCCGTACCTCGATCGAGGGGTCGGATTGCTGACGGTGGCGGCATCGAGCAGCCGGACGTCAGCTTCCTTCATCCTTCATCAGCGAACTCACACTCTCGACCCAGGGTGTGTGGAAACGTGAGCAGAACCGTAACAAGAGATGCGAGGCTCTTATACCGGCTGGCGCGTTCAACTGGCGTGCGGTCAATCCGACAGCGACGAACCGTTGCAAGGCACTTAGGTCGGGTAAGCGAGTATTAGGGGGCGTTTTAGACCTACTGGGTACTCACGCACCCGCCAGTCGCATTGCGCGCATAGTTTTCCTGAACCCCAGAATTCTCAGCACTCGCATGAGATTGTAGGCAAGCACGTTCCGACTCATCTCGGTGCCCACGTTGGCCAGCCTGCGTGTCAGGAAGTGCGTATAGCCCATCCAGTGCTTGAACGTCCCGAAGACATGTTCGACGGTCCGCCTGCGCACTGTCATCGCATCCGGTGTCTTGTCGAGTCGGCTTTGGACTGCTTCCAGCACGGACTCGTGCTCCCATCGGGCAATTCGCCGAAACGGACTCGGTGTGCACTGCGACTTGATCGCGCATTGCGAACAGGCACTGCTCCAATAGCGGCGCAGTTGTAGACCGTGTTCCTCGCGGGTGTAGCGGTAAATCGCGCGTTCGCCTGCTGGACATTGGTATTCGTCGTCTCGGGCAATGTAGATGAAGTCTGCCCGGTCAAATCGACCATGAGCTTTTGCCCCTGATGTCGTTGGTTTAGGCAGCATCACTGCAATGCCTGCATCTGCACATGCCTTGATCTGGGGGGCATTGTAATAACCGCGATCGGCAACTGCCCGCAGTCTGGTCCTACCCATCGCATCGCGCGCGGCTTTCGCGATAGGACTCAACTGTCCCCGGTCGCTGCCAGAGTTTGTGACCTCGTGAGCAACAATGAGGTGGTGTTTGGCGTCTACTGCCACCTGTACGTTGTAACCCACCATGCCCGAACCTTTGCCGCTCGTCGCCATGGAACGCGCGTCGGGATCAGTCATCGAGAGTTGACCATCAGGCTGTGTCTTGAGTTGCTCCTTGATCTGGCCGAGGTTTCGCATCTGCTCGCGTAAGCGTGCGATCTTGTCCTGCAATCGAGTCGTCTTTGCTTCCAGTTCAGCAGGCTGCGTACGATCGGCGGTCTCCAGCGCGTTCAGATACCGCTGGATGCTCTCCTCGATCTGCTTCTGGCGCTTATCGATCTTGCCCTCTGTGAAGTTGCGATCGCGGGTGTTGACTGCCTTGAACTTGCTACCGTCGATGGCAACAAGCGCCTGCGAGAACAGCTTCAGCTCACGGCATAGGACGACGAAGCGGCGACACACGTTGCGGATGCCGGTGCCGTTGTTACGACGGAAGTCAGCGATGGTCTTGAAGTCTGGCGCCAGACGACCGGTGAGCCACATCAATTCAACATTGCGTTGACATTCACGTTCCAGCCGGCGGCTCGACTGAACCCGGTTCAAGTAGCCATAGATATAGATCTTCAACAGCACGGCCGGATGATAGGACGGACGACCTGTAGTCGATGGCATCGCTCCATCGAAGTCCAGCGATCCAAGGTCAAGCTCTTCAACGAACGCCTCGATAATCCTGACCGGATTGTCCTCGGACACGAAGTCATCGAGGCATTCTGGAAGCAGCGTCACCTGCTTGCGATCTTCACCTTCTATAAATCGCTTCATCCGGTCACCCATGCTGAATGAGTTAATCCAGTTTAGGCGATCAGCGCGTTTTCACACACCCTCGACCTACAGCTGCCCTTCCGCCGAGTCTATTGGCAACGGCGGCTTTCCAGACGCAAGAGACATTGGGTAGAGCCAGGCGCAATGAAACGGTCGCTACCCTCAGTGGACATAGCCTGTACGGTCAGCTCGCCGAATGCTAGACGTCGATTTTTGTGCGCCTACCGTATGGTTATCGCAAATGGAGCCGCCCGGGGGGTAGGTCTGTCCGTTCCAAACGCACTTGGCGGCCGGATCAGGAGACCGGACAGGCGGATTTACTGCGGCCGCAGCATTCACTGTCTGCCTTGCTTTGAGTTGGGCGCGCAGATCGGATATCGTTTCTTTTTGCTGTTCGCCAACCTGCCGAAGTTTTTTGATCGCTTCTTTATCAGACGCGCTGGCTTTTTGCATTTGCCGAATCCGCCATATATCTGCGAGTGCAGTTTTGGCATTGATGCAAGCGATCGTTGCGCGATCTTGCATGTATTGTCCGAATTCCGGCGTTGTTTTTTTATCGAAACTCGGAATATGCAACTCGTATTGCAGACCTACGACTCCTTCGTTGTACGCAAAGCTACCCTTTTGAAGCTTATTTCGACAATCTGACTGCAACATTTCCATCCTGTCGGCGGATATCCCTTGAGCGCCGCCGAACATGCTTTTGTCAATGCTCTTTCCACCCAGGCAGAACAGAATCATTACCGCCTTCTCAAGCGTTGAGCCGTAGCCATCGCCCAAAGCCACGCAGGTCCGGCGGATTTTTTCATCCGTCAGTGAATATTTCTTCTCGAATTGCGCAATCCTCTCTTTTGCGTCACCTTCGTCATCGGCCATAGCTTCCGCGCACGCGGCGGCGACTATAAACAAAAGCAGAAGAGCATGCTTTAGTAGTGCCGGATTCTTCATTATCGATGACATGTTTTCCTCCGCCAGAGACGTCGGACAGACGGATTCTTTAGTCAGTTCGCTCTGTAGCCGTTCATCGGACGCTACCCTTTATCGATTCGTACATGTGTGGCAAATCACACATTCCGATCCGTTAACTGTAGGGCTTCTTCAGTTCCCTCGACCTCGACGTCGGCCGCGGGTCACTGGTCACTGGTCGCTGGTTGCACTCAATTCAGCGACGACGTTCTTCCGGAAGTCCTCCGTCCGTTCCCAAAGAGATGCGGTCATTCGAATGGCCGAGGACTTAACTCGGCGAACGGCTGGTTGTGGGCGGTTCTCTGCCGTCGCCGGGGGCGGCACCGACGGATGCGTGCCCGCGGCGAAGCGTGCTGTTATGCCGAGTTACACGACATTTTTCGTGTCTAACATGAGGTTGAAACTGCCGCTACGCCAACAGACTACGCTTATAGCGATCGCGCGGTTCCCGCGCGCTTCACAAATGGGTCAGTTTCTGTGAGCGTCAAAGCAGCCGGTCCATCCAGCACCGCGTTCGAGTCGGCGTCTGCGAGTAAGGCATACCGCACGCTGCATTTCCCGTTCGGCGGGACGGCCTACCCGCGCGATGCGCATCGCCAATGAAAGTCGATTTCTTCAGGCACGACGGAATAAGCGTCTATCAATCGCGTTATCTATCGCAATGGCAGTCTGACGATCGGAGCGTGATTCGTTGTCCGATCCTGCTTGCGCCCTGTGCCGGCGCTGTCGGTATGTGCTTTGACGGCTCCCGCGGCACTGGAATGAATGCCAGCCACCAAGCCTGGAGTGATCTTGAGTCACGACATGGTTCAACCCGGATGGCTGCGGATTACGCATTGGATCAACGCGAAGTCGCGCGCGACTGGCGGCATCGCACCACTAGCGTTGCGCCAATCGGATGCGTGGAGATGCGCTATGGAAAACCTCACGAGAACTCGCCCGACGCTTACTGTGTTGGTGCTCCTGCTGGCTGGATGTGCCGTCGTGCCACAAAGCGGGCCGCCCCTGAGCCCAACGGAGTGCCGCGACTTGGCCGCACTTAGAAGCAACGCGCCTCCGACGATGGCGCAACACCACAGCGAGCTTGCGGCCCTCAGGAAAGCGGGCTACGACCCGTCACCATGGTACGACGACCCATACTACCCAGAGGATCTACAGGCGGCGCAGCGCCTGGTCGACTATTGGTTCGAAACGGAGTGCCAGCAGTTTCAACCCTGGTGAGAAGCCCCGGAGCCACTGCGGACATCCGTGAGGCCCGCTTCGGATTGATTTCTGGTCGTTTTGACCCATCACATTTCGAACCACGGGCCGACTTTTCCAACACAATCCTGTGCACTGCGGACTTTCGGCTGTCGCTGATGATCGTCTCATGTGGGTCGAGAGTACTCATTCGCAGAGACTGACCGAGACATTGGTGGCCATGTCTCGAATCGGCCTACCCCGGACTGATGTTGTACGACAGTGTTGTCCGCCGTCGATATGATTGCATTCGGCGGAAGGCGACCCACTACGGACGGTCGCGCAAGCTAGAACACAACGGCAGCTTCCGAGGTACAGCGGCCGTTGCTAGCACCGCTGCGATAGTCGAAACATCGGCCATGCTGATGAAGCCGCCCAGATAGCCAACGCCTTGGGCCCTGCCTCTCTCGGGCTGCCACTCCACGAATTTCACTCACGTGTAAATGCGCACCTCGGTCGATGCGCTTCATGGTCGACAAACTCCAAACGGGAAGTTGGGGAGCCGCAATCTTGCGCCGGCAGCAACATCGAACAGGAGTGGCTGCAACGATTGTTCGCCGCAGCGCGGACAGCGCAACCTTGTTTGCGTGGTGCGTCCGCTGGCCAGCGGTGATCGACGCGTTACCTGTCCTGCTGCGTTTGATGATGCGTCCCGCCGCGACGGTGTAGCGTTGGACATCATTATGCGTCGTGGGCTGGCAAGGGACAGCCGAACCACGTCCAGTGGGGCCCATCTCCTGTGGTATTTGGGTCCGCACCGCCAGCGCCAACAGGCCCGTGTGCGCGAGGCAGATTTCGACGCGACATCGATGCGGCAAGAATTCCGAAAATGATTCTCACGGCCGCGGCCTCGCTTGTCGATCGGGTTGCCTCGTAGTCGCGGCCACCCTGTCTATCGACGCGTACAACCTACGCAGACGCGGTACCGCGTCATCACACAGGAGGACAAGAATGTCGCCCGCCAATGCCGACATTTCAGTGGCCGCCCGCCGCGCGTGCCGTGCGAAGTAGTATTCGCCTCGCGGCGAATCGAGCAGGCGCTTCCAGTATGCGGCCGCGATGGGGAACGGACCCCGTTCGAGTATTGCGCACAGCGCCAATGGCGCGGAGCCGATTGCGTGCCAGTCCATGGCCTCCCATCCCTCACGGATAGCCAGGATGAACTCGAACCCCGGCGCTATCCGAGGAAAGGCGTAGGGGTCGCCGGCGACTTCATAGAGGGCGCCGCTCAAGGCGGTCACAAACACCGCGTGGCGACGCAGCCACGAATCCATGTCGCCCACCCTGGCGACGTGAAAGCCGGCATATCGCGAGCGCTTGCTTGAAACACGTTCAGATCCATGAATTGAGTCGAAGTCCCACGGTCGACTCTATCGCGCCATTCGACCGGGTGGTAAGTAGAGTTTTTGAGGACCGCGGGAATTTTTGAACTACGGCGATCGTTTACCCGCCTCTGGCGCTATCGCGGGGCGATTTCTCGCCCAGTCAGATGAAGGAGGTAGTCATGTCTCAGGTCTCTTGGGGTCTCAAAGCAGCGGCCGTGATCGTCCTCGCCGCCGGTTTCACAATCGGGCATGCCGCTCCGGATGATGCTTACGTCGTCACACCACTCGTTTCCAACGTGGCAGGCTCTGCCCCGAAGGTCGACGGGGTACTACAGAACGCTTGGGGTGTCGCGTTTAGTCCGGCAGCAAGTCCATTCTGGGTCAACGACAACGCCACAGGCTGCGCCACGTTGTATGACGGCGAGGGGACAAAGGTGGTGGCGCTGCAGGTCTCCATCCCGTTGCCAGGCAATGTCATACCGGACAGCGCGTGTCGCCCCTTCTTTCCCAACAATCCACCGAAGACCGCGCCCGCGAAGCCGACCGGGATGGTGTGGAATCCCTCGCCGGCGTTTCTCGTGCCAGGTACCACGATCCCGGCCGCATTCATCTTCGCGACCGAAGACGGCACGATTTCCGCCTGGGCCGGTGGCCTGAATCCGCCGAACCACGCCGTAATCGCGGTCGATAACTCGTCCTCTGGGGCTATCTACAAGGGTCTTGTCGTCGGTGTTAACGCGAAAGGAGTATTCCTGTTCGCGACGAATTTTCGTTCAGGGCGGATCGATGTATTCGGACCGAGCGGCGGCACGAAGGGCCTGTTCACGCCCGCGACGACGGACGGCGGCTTCATGGACCGACACATCCCAGCCGGATACGCACCGTTTGGCATCGCGAACATCGATGGCGACCTTTTCGTTACATATGCAAAGCAGGACAAGGACAAGGAGGACGACGTTGCAGGCGACGGTCACGGTTTCGTCGACGTATTCGATACAGACGGCCACTTGCTGCGCCGCTTCGCCAGCCGGGGTCCACTCGACTCGCCCTGGGGAATCACGCGCGCATCATTTGCATTCGGACGTTTCAGCGGCAAAATCCTGATTGGCAATTTCGGTAATGGCCGAATCAATGTTTTCAACAACGACGGCAGATTCGTCGATCAATTGGAGGATCAGTTCGGCAATCCACTGGCAATCGACGGCCTGTGGACTCTGACACTCGGCGGCGGCCGCAACTCGAGCCCGGACACGGTGTACTTCTCGGCAGGTCCTAACAAGGAGGTCAATGGATTGTTCGGTACCATAGCTCCGACGAGCGCCTCCAAGGCACACGCGTCGGCTGAGGAGGGGCAATAATCGGCAGCGCGACGACGTATCGGTCCGGTTTGGAGACGCGAAGAACCTGACCTCAGCCGGTCGCGGAGCTTGCCAGACGCGACCGGCTCTTCTCGGGCAGACAGGGAACTGCCGGTCCGCGCGCAGGAAAACTGAATACCGTCAGAACGATTCACCAACCATCTCTTCGCTCGTCCGCCAAAGCGCATGGGCGTTGCCACGTCGAGGGCAGAACGTCGAACGCACGCCGTCCCTTCGCGCTCTCGTAGGCTCTTCGGTTTTCACGTCGGCTCCAGACTGGCAGCAAAGTGCGGGAAGAGTTATGGATATTCGTTTGCCTGGGTCGCGCCCGCCCGAATAGTTCTGTCACCGACCCACTCCGGCCCTCCGACTCAGCGAGAAATCAAAGGCAGTTTCCGGGGGTACAACCGCCATTCACTCCGGCACATCGGACGGCGCGTGATCGGTCGATTAGGGAAATTCGGACATCGAGCGATCCGTTCCACTGCGCGAAAGGCCGCTGTGCGAGCGTGGCATGCATCGGGTCGGGCTTGCAGTGCTAAAAGCCAGCATTGCTCAAGCGTAAGTCTCTGCGCCAACCCTTTCCGGCGAGCACCCGGTATATGCGCAGAAGTGCCGAAAGTCATCCATCGCCGTGCGCCCGAATTCGTTCGTCCCTAACGGACGATCAGTCAGCATCTTGGCCAGAATCTCGCCAGGTTTTCCGAAGCTCATGGCCACCTCCATTGCTGCCGGGTACTGCGACCTGCGCCCACGCGAGCGTCTGCCGCAGCCGCGTCGCATTTTGAATTTGCAGTTACACAGCCCTATAACGGTTGATGCATAGGACTGTTGGACATAGTCAACATTGCCTTAGACGGTGTTATGAACTTTTTGTGGAACCTGGTATCCTGGGCGCATGACAAAAGAAATGCGCAAGCCTTACCCAACAGACGTGTCCGACGAAGAGTGGAGTTTCGTGGCGCCGTATCTGACATTGATGGATGAAGCGGCCCCGCAGCGCAAATACGAACTGCGCGAAATGTTCAACGCGTTACGCTGGATCGTGCGTGCCGGTGCGCCGTGGAGAATGATGCCCAACAACTTTCCCGCGTGGGAGATGGTGTACCAGCAGACCCAGCGGTGGCTGCAGGCAGGTTGTTTTGAGAACATGGTCTGCGATTTACGCTCGATCATCCGTGTTGCGCAAGGTCGGCAGGGCCAGCCCAGCGCCGTGATTCTGGATGGGCGGACGATGCAATCCACTTGCGAGAGTGGTCCACGTGCGGGCTATGACGGCTACAAACGCAAGCGTGGCAGCAAAGTCCATATCGCGGTCGACACGCTGGGACATTTGCTTGCGGTACATGTGACACCGGCGAATGAACAGGAGCGCGCGCAGGTAGGCGAACTCGCGCGTCAGGTGCAGGACATTACGGGAGAGACGGTCAAGGTGGCCTTCGCAGATCAGGGCTACACAGGTGAAGATGCCGCTCAGGCTGCACGCAATGAGGGCATTGAGCTGCAGGTCATCAAACTGCAGGAAGCAAAAAAAGGCTTCGTGCTGCTGCCCCGGCGCTGGGTGGTCGAGCGCAGCTTCGGCTGGCTCAACCGTTTTCGCCGCCTCGCGCGCGACTATGAGCGATTACCTGAAACATTGGCGGGGCTTCATTTCGTTGTTTTTGCCATGCTTATGCTCGTGCATGCAGTGCCAGTACTTCGAAGTTCATAACACGGTCTAAACCGCAGCAAGACTCTCCTCCGTTTTGTCAACTGGCGGTTGCCAACGGAAGAGCCGACGGAGGTTCTCTCCTTGAAAGGCGAGTAGTCCCCATCGTGTGTTTGCGATTTGCATACTCCACATCGTCAAGATGTGGTTACGACTCCAGTAGCCTTTATATTTTTCGGAGCCGGCACCGCAGTCAAGGTCGAGCTGATGTTCGAGCGCCCATTTAACGCAATGCTCTGTCGCAATGGCGCCGGGCGACTGCCGCGAGTAGGCGGGATCAAAGCCCCCTATAAGATCGTCCACACAGGTCTTGCCCAACCCTAAAATGTTCACCGCAAGCGGCGCGCCATCGAGGCTGACGACTACGAGTCGAGCAATGACTTCGCCATCGGTCTGGTTGAGCAAGGCGACAAGAAAATTTCGATATTCCATCGAGTATAACCATGCCCCCTTTTTGTCCACGCGATCGGCCCACTGGCGCTTGCAGTGAAACATCCAATCCACCAAACGAGCATTTTCCTCGCCGTCCTCGGGTCCAAGAAAGCGAATTCTCACATCTCCCTTTTTCGACAGGCGCCGTTCCAGTGCACCAGGCTTGTTTTTGAATAATGTTCCAAGCGACGAGCTAAAAGACCTCCAATCGGTCTCACTGCGCAACATTGCGACCGCCACTGGATGCACCGTCTTCGTTACAACGCCTCGCTTCCTCGACGCCAGTTCGAACAATTTCGAATCAGCATTCAGAAACGGTAGGAGGATGATATCGGCGCCGCATCGCTTTTGGACCGCGCACCACGCGCGTTCAATCGCCTTCCGAGCCGTCGGTCCGTCCTGCACAAGGATGTTCGTATAGTCCGTAGATTCGCTCGCAAGCGGACGCACAACCGTCCAACAGAGCTTCCGGTACACGACGAGCGGCCATACCATGACAAGCCGACCTTGCTGGCGCAAGGTGATGCAGCATAGTTTTCTGCCGCGTGGTTGGGCGACCTTGGTCCAGCACAACCAGCATGCTGTGAAAGCCTGGTGGTAGCGGCCTTCCGCTCTTGACCAGAGCTCGTTCCATTCCGGTTTCAGGGCACGAAACTCGACAGGGTCACTAACAATGTCAAGACGTAAATTCGGTTCATCCATATGTTCCTCCGGTTGGGCCACGGGTAGGCCAGCTCGATAGAAATCGTCGTTTGTAGCAAGCGGGAGGCGCCAAGCAGGCAATACATAAGGTGCAATCTTAGGCAAATGAAGGTTGGATTCCAGTGCAAGCTTGCGTGCTTTGTGCGGAAACCCATATAGCCATTAAACGATTACCGATGACCGTTCATGGCCCGACTGTACTCATTCACAGAAGTCGCCCGAAAGCTGCCGTCGAACATTTCAACGGCAGCTCTACGGCACCCCCATTGAACGGGTGCTCTCGACCATGAAGAGTCGTTCGCCCGCACCGTCATCCGGACACTGGGGCGACTGGGCTTTCTGGCACCCGCGGCCACCCCAAGGTGCACCGACCGGTTCGGCCGTAGGGTGGGCGTGGCAGCAGCGATGCTGGTTCTCGGACACCGTTTCACGCCCTTGGCAGCGGTCGTCAGGGTAAGAAATCCGGATATACACCGTGCAACCGCCAGGTAGCGACGATTGCATCAGTGACGACGGCGCGAATGATGGGCGTCGCGATATGCACCGGCCAAAGCCGGCCGGAGCGATCGATCACAAATGTTCTGTACAGCGCCAGTTGATAGGCCGCTATACACAGAGCAGATCGCGAAGCCGCTAAACACGAGAAACAGGTCGATTACGAGAATGCTGTTCTTTTGTCGCGCGGAGCAGCACAGCGCAAACTGGTATGAAAGATCACAATGAGCACCGCGGCGGCGCCGCGCAACCCTTCGAGGCACGTTATAGTCTTTCTGAGCGCCCGCCGGCAATTCTCTCGAACGAGGTCTATTGCGCCGCTTTGAGCTTGAGTCCGGGCCGGAGGCTTACTTCACGTTCTTCGCTGCGACCCTTGCGCTGATCGGAGACTTGCTCGATTCCCTTGCTTCTCACTTCCTCTAAAAAGGCCAGGCGGGCCCGGAAGTAATCTGCACGCATTTGCGCATCAATTACATGTTGCTCGGCCTGAAAAAGGTCCATGCGCAAATCTTTCAACTGGCGTTCAGCCTGCTTCTCGGGAGTCGGAGCGTGATGTGCAATCAGGTTTGCAAGCAGTCGCAACATGATTCGGTCCCCCTGCGTTTGGTTGTTCTTTCGCTGGTGTCTACGCGCATTGCATGGTTGCTATTTACCGATCCTTCGCTCGCAGCGTATGTGCGTCTTGCCACACGCGATGCAAATACTATGCAGTGCTTTGGAATTGACGTGCGGAACATTCGGTCTTCCGGACCGGACTGTCGTCGGCCGCGCATCGGATGGCTGGCAACCATGGCAAGAACCACGCGGCAGATGCTACAGGCAAAGTGTCGCCTGCTGGTGTTCTTCCTCGATCGAACACGCCAAGGCTTAGTCGAAGAGCGTACTGCAACGTTGATCTCCGGGGCCGGCGGCGGAGCGGCGGAGAGGGCCGCCTGATGCGACGAAGCCGGCGGCGCGCCGAAGCACGTTCCTGGTGGCTTACGCGGACGAACGACCTCCAACTACCTCCTACGCTTGGCGCTGTTAAACAATTTGTGGAAAGACGCCGTTATACATGCATGTTCCAACGAGGCTGTCGACATGGTGCCGATGACAGAGCAAACGTTTGCCCGAGGGCTATGGCTGTCGCTGCTCCCGCTCTTCGTCCGTTTGACCTGGATCACGGGATTCGACGTAAGCGGTCTTTATTTCACGCCTCTCAGAGTAGTTGCGCCGGCCTCTGGGACGTGGCGGTGAGGGCTCAGCGGAGTTCGGCGGGCATCTTCCACGGCAGCAACGCGTCGTAGTCCTCGACGGTCGTTGCACAAGGAAGTTTTTGGAAGAGCCAGTGAAGGTAACGGTAGGGATCGATGCTGTTGGCGCGGCAGGTCTCGACCAGCGAGTACAGGTTCGCACTGGCGTTCGCGCCGCCGACAGTATCTGCGAACAACCGTAAGCGATCCATTATCGCCGCCCCTCTGTGTAGTAGACAGGCGCGTTGATTCGTGGAGTGAATATGCTGCGAATCAGTTCTGGGAGGGCGGCATCCGCCAAGGCACGAGCGCTTCGTAGTCGTCGGCGGTCTTTGCCAGAGGCAGGCGCTCGAACAGCCAGGTCAGGTAGCGGTATGGATCGATACCATTGGCCTTGCAGGTTTCAACGAGACTAAAGAGATTTGCGCTGGCATGTGCGCCGGCAACCGTATCTGCGAACAGGAAGCCCTTGCGTGCAACGACAAACGGGCGAATGGAATTTTCACAAGGATTGTTCGATACCGGCCAGTCGCCGTTCTCCAGGTAGCGCACCAGCTTCGGCCACTGCTCACGCAGATAGCGCAGTGCCCTGCCAAGCAGGCTCTGGGGCGGCACCCCTGGAGACTGCTCGATCATGAGATCCTTGATGACCTGGAGTACGCGGGCGCTATAGTGTTGCCGCAAGCGCTGACGCCGGTCTGCATTCCACGTTTTACTGCGTGCCTCGGCGGCAAACAACTTGCCAAACAGTTTGATGAAGCGTGTTGCGAGCAGATCTGGCGTACGTGCCGCCTTGGGAACATTTTCCTCGGCCTTAACGAAGTAACGTCTCGCGTGAACGAGGCAACCAAGGTGCACGAGCTTGTACCGCTCGGCGATACCGTTATAAGCCTCATAGCCATCGGTCATCAGCGCGGCGCCTTCCTGCACGCCAGCGAACAGCCTGTCGGCCAGCTTTGCCCCACGACCCGGCGTGTAGGTATAGCAACAGATCGGGATTCCCGTGCCTGTCATCTGACACCACAGGTAGCTCTTCGTCTGTGGCTTGCGCCCTTTCTCCTTGAGGACCTGGAAGGTCGTCTCGTCAGTGAGGATCACCGCTGCCTCTAGCAGCGCGTCACGCATCAGGTTAATGACTGGCTGCGTTGCGAGGCCGGCCTTAACCATGCTGGCTGCGATCGTGTTTGACGAGATATCACCACCGAAGCGGCGAAGCAGGGCAGCCTGACGATACAACGGCATGCCAAACTGGAATTTGCCCGCCGCGATCCAGGCAAGTGCAGATTCGGTCAGGAGTCCTCGTGGGATGATACGTGGTGGCGCCGGTGTGACCTTGATGCCCAGATCACAGCACGGGCATGCATACTTGACCCGCTGATGCTGGATCACGCGTAGCTGCTCAGGAATCACGTCGAGCTGCTCGCTGATTTCCACGCCGAACTCGACCAGGGCATGGCCGTCGTTGCTACAGAAACGCTCGGCCTCCGGAAGTTCGTGCCGGCGGATCTCGCGGGGCAGCCCGGGATCGAGCGGCTTGCGGTGGCCGCGCTTTTTGCGCGTATGCGCACCGACCTTCGTTTCGGGCGTATGTTCCTGGGCGGGTGCCGCATTCGCGCCAAGCGCCTCAGCTTCGTTGAACAGCCCGAACTGTTCCGAGTCCCGTGCTTCGCTCCTTGCACCAAACAGCTCACGCCGGTAGGCACGCAGCCGTTCCTCGGCCAGGTCGCGCTCCGCGCTCACCAGACGCAGCATGCTGCGGGTTTCCTCGTGCTCGCGCTCAAGGGTGGCATACGCCTCGCGCATGGCGAGTAACGCATTGAGCTCGTCGGCGGAGATCGTGATCTGGGCGGGCATGCCGGATTAGACCATGCATGCCCGCCCATGTTCAGCTCACGCGCAAATATTCCTCCCGTGGATGTCGGCGGATCGCAGTGATGTCATCGCCATCGAGCAGCGCGTGCAGCGACGCTGGCGTCAATGCTACGACCTCGGTCTTCCTGTCGGGCCAGATGAAACGGCTTGTTTCAAGGCGCTTCGTCATCAGCCAGAAACCACTACCATCCCAACCGATGATCTTGACCCTGTCACGGCGGCGGTTTCCGAAGATATAAAGAGAGGAGTCCATCGGGTTCAGATGCATGGCCTGCTCGACGAGAATCGACAGGCTGTTCATGCCGTAGCGGAAATCGACGGGATCGCGGTGCAAGTAGACTTTCAGGCTTTCGTCGAAGCGGAACACGGCATCCTCCCGAGCATCTGGACTACGGTGGTTAGTTCCTCGACGCTTGCTTCCCCGATGTCAAACTCGACACCATTGGAAAGGCGCACATGCAACGCGAGCGCCATCACCGGCACCGCAGGTGGCGGTGGATGCGCCGACGACACCGCAACGACGGGCACAAATGGCGAAGGTGCCGAAGTCTGCACCACCGGCTTGATCAAATCCGGGCGTCCGTCCGATACGCTGTCGATTATCTCGCCCGCGGACGGTGGGAAATCGTGCTCCCTGGCAACGGTGTCCTGCGGTGTCGGCGCATTGTTTTTTGTAAGCGCCCGGCAAAGGCATCCCTGGGCGTAAATTGCCGTCAATCAAGTCGCGGCAGGTGCCCAGCGATGCGGTAGAAGCGCGGCGATATCGTCGGCTCGGTGGGTAGGCAGGCGATTGAGCACGTCTTTCAGATAGACGTAGGGATCGTGGCCATTGAGCTGCGCAGTTCGAATCAAGCTCATGATCGCAGCGGCGCGTTGCCCCGCGCGCAGTGATCCCGCAAACAGCCAGTTCGATCGGCTGATGGCCCAGGGACGGATCTGATTTTCCAGCCAGTTGTTGTCGATGGGCACATGCCCATCGACCAGATAATGCGTGAGCGCCTCCCAGCGCCTGAGGCTGTAGTCGAGCGCCTTGGCGATCGCCGATCCCTCGGAGACCAGTTTGCGCTGGGCGAGCATCCACTCATGTAAGGCATCGGCGATCGGCCGTGCGCGCTCCTGGCGAACTTCACATCTGCGATCCGGCTTGAGTTCTGCGACGTCGCGCTCGACAGCGTATAGCGCGCCGAAGTATTTCAGTGCCTGTTCGGCGATCTGACTTTTGTGGTTGGTGTGCAGTTCAAAGAACTTCCGTCTGGCATGCGCAACACATCCGATTTCAGTGATGCCCAGCTCGAATCCGGCTTTGTAGCCGCTGTGGTCGTCACATACCAGCTTGCCGCGCCAATCGCCAAGGAACGCGCGAGCATGTTCGCCCGCACGGCTGTCGGCGAACTCATAGACCACGGCGCGCACATCGGCGAACTGCGTCGTGGCATACGCCCATACGTACGCGCGCTGCGTCTTTCCTTTGCCGGGTACCAGCATCTGCACCGGCGTCTCATCGGCGTGCAGCACATCGTGCTGCAGAAGCACTTCGCGAAGCGCGTCGACTAGCGGCTGCAACCGTACGCCGCAAACGCCGACCCACTCGCCAAGCGTCGATTGCGGGATCGCCAGGCCGGCGCGCTCGAAGATGCGTTCCTGACGGTACAGCGGCAAGTGATCGCCGTACTTGGCGACCAGCACCTGTGCGAGCAACCCGGCGGTGGGAATGCCCTTGTCGATCACATGCGGCGCAACCGGCGCCTGAATCAGCGTTTCGCACGCCTTGCAGGCCCACTTGCCGCGAATGTGCCGCTCGACCGTGAACACCCCGGGCGTATAGTCCAGCTTCTCGCTGATGTCCTCGCCGATACGCACTCGCTGGCAACCGCACAAGCACGTCTTGTCCTCGGGTTCGTGGTGGATGTCGGTGCGCGGCAAGTGTGGGGGCAACGGTGTGCGCTTGGGCTTCTGACGTTGCTCGCCCGCCGGCGTAGTCGGCTGCAACTGCTCAAGTTCGATTTCAAGTGCGGCCAGATCGGCGTCGATAGCCTCATTGAGCAGACTCATCTGCTCGACGTTGAGCTGCTCGCTGCGCTTGCCGAAATGCAAGCGCCTGAGCGTGGCTATCTCGTGTGTGAGCTGGTCAATGCGCGTCTGACGGTAGCGCAGTTCCCGCTCGTTCTCACCGACCTGAGCCATCAACTGCGCAGCCAGCGTGCGCAGTTCGTCGGGGCTCAGGGTGTCGAGGTTGGCGGGCAGGTTCATGAGGCCAGTCTGCCAGAACCCAACCCGCTGCGGCAAGCAAGCCAGTTTACGGCTTTGGGGGTATTACACGACGGTGATCGCGTGATCGTGCGTGAGCGTCTGCCAGGGTAGCCCCGTCACCAGCGCTCGCAACTGCTCGGGATTCAGCGCGGTGGCGATCGCCTGGTCACCGTTCGTCCAGATGAATCGCCCCTTGTTCAGCCGACGCACGGCCAGCCAGATACCGAACCCGTCGTACACGAGCACCTTCATGCGCGTCGAGTGCTTATTGGCAAACAGGTACGCGTGATGCGGACGTGCCGCGCCGAACACCTTGACTACTTGCGCCAGGATTGTATCGATACCGGCGCGCATATCGATGGGCTCCGTCGCCAGCCAGATCGCGTCGATGCGGATCATCGCAGCCACCCTTGCAACCAGGCGGCGCAATCGGCTGCAGCGCAAAGTGGCCAGCGTACCGTCACGGTCGCCGCCCCGCGGCGTACCTCGATCTGGATCTCCGTCGAAGTGGGCTCCGCGCCTGGCGCTTCCAGTTGCAGCGGGACAAACTCCGCCGGCGGTGCGCTCATCGACTGGCGCGCCTCGCGCGCGAGGTCTTGCTCTTCCCGGGCGGCTACCCATCGCCGCAACAAGTTCGCATTCAACCGGTAATGCAGTGCCACCGCGGCGATCGACACATTTGGCTGCATCGCCGCGCCGATCACCTTCTCCTTGAACTCCTTGCTGTGGCGGCGCCGCCGCGTTGGCTGCACCACTTCCAGAATCGCCTCATTCTCGTTCATAGCGTACACGTGTCCACTTAAAAAATAGGTGGACACGATCGTCGCTTCCTCGTCCTGTCGGTTCAAGGTGACATTGCCGGGGGCTTACTGTTTTTTTCACGCTCAAGCAGATATTTCGTGATCCACTTGCGCAGCAGGTTGGCGTTCACTCCATGCTCCTGCGCCAGGCGGGCAACCGACACGCCTGAGCACAGCGCCGCCTCGATGAGTGCGCGCTTGCCTTTCTCGTCGTACTGCCGCCGTCCGTCGCGGCTCTGACGCACCACTTTCAACTCTGAGTTTTTTTCGGCCATAGGTGTCCACCTCCAGTTGGTGGACACCTATGCTCCTCGCTCCTGCGGCTTACTGCCAGACGTCAAAGATGGATCGCTTACGAACAACCAGCCACGGCGGCCCAGGCAGAATGGCCTGATGGCGTTTTCACAGGGGTTATGCCGACTCCCCGATTAGTCGGCATAACTGGGTTCATGCCGCTAGCGGCATGACAGGGGTTGTTCGAGATTGGCCAGTTGCCGTTCTCGATGTAGCGGACCAGCTTTGTCCATTGCCCCCGCAGGTAGTTCAACGCCTTGCCCAGCAAGCTGCCAGGTACGACATTGGGCTGATGCTGCAGCATCAGCCGGTGGAGGACGTCGAGCACGCGCGCACTGTATCGTCGTCGCAGCCGCTGTCGTCGTTCGGCTTTCCATGTCTGGCTGCGCGCCTCGGCGGCGAACAGCCTGCCGATGAGTTTGATGAAACGCGTAGCCAGCAGCTCGGGCGTACGCGCGGCCTTCGGGACGTTGTCCTCCGCCGGTACAAAGCCCCTCCTCGCATGTGTCCAGCATGCGAGATGGATGAGGTGATGGCGTTGCGCGATGCCGTCGTAAGGGGCGTAGCCGTCGGTCATCAGTACGGCGCCTTCGCGAATGCCGGCGAACAGCTTGTCGGCCAGCTTGCCGCCGCGACCAGGCGTATAGGTGAACACGCGCACGGGCGTATCCGAGTCGGTCATCTGCGCCCAAGGTAGCTCTTCGTCTGCGGCAGACGGCCTTCTTCCTTCAGAACCTGGAAGGTTGTCTCGTCGCAGTAGACCAGTTCGGCATCGAGCCGCATCGCGCATCAGGTTGATCACGGGCTGCGTCGCGAGGCCAACGCGGACCATGTTCGCAACCAGCGTGTTCGATGAGATATCGCCACCGAAGCAGACCTGCCTGCCGGTACAGCGGCATGCCGAACTGGTACTTGCCGGTGGCAACCCACGCGAGTGCCGATTCGCTCAGCGGCCCTCGCGCGATGATGCGAGGCGGCGCCGGCGTGACCCTGATGCCCAGGTCACAGCACGGGCACGCATACTTGACGCGCTGATGCTGGATGACCCGAATCTGCTCCGGAATCACGTTCAGTTGCTCGCTGATCTCCACGCCGATCTCGACAAGCGCATGGCCGTCGTTGGCGCAGAACCGTTCGGCCTCAGGCAGTTCGTGACGGTGGATGTCGCGCGCAAGGCCGGGATCGAGCGGCCTGCAGCCACGTTTGTTGCGCGTGTGCGCGGTGACCTTCGTTGCGGGCGTGTCTTCCTGCGCGGGTGTCGCGTTTGCCCCGAGCACTTCGGCTTCGTTGAACAGGCCGAGCTGGTCGGAATCGCGCGCCTCGCTCTTCGCACCGAACAGTTCGCGCCGGTACGCGCGCAGTCGTTCCTCGGCAAGGTCGCGCTCGGCCGTCACCAGGCGCAACGTGCTGCGCAACTCGTCACGCTCACGCTGAAGCGCGTCATGCTGCTCGCGCATCGCGAGCAGCGCCTTCAGTTCGTCGGCATCGATGGTGACGTTGATCGGCATGCTGCTTTGACTGGCATGCTGATCGTGCGTTCAGCTCACACGCAGATAGGGCGCAGGCACCTCACCCTGCATCGCGACCGGCACGCTGTCGCGCATCTGCGCCCCGCCCTAGGAATCCAGGACGACAGCACTCTTCGCCAGAGGTCATCACGGCAATCAAGAACCTCTACATTGTTTCAAGTGCCGCCGCGCAGTTCGGCGGATACTGATTGGAGGTTCGAGAGGCCCAATGGCGCGCCCTGGCTCAAGGAACCGGAATGGCGAAAGTGATCCCAGATCAACAGGCAACGACACGTGACACGGACGTGATTGCGGCATTCCCCCACTTGGCGAAAATGTGTGAGGACATCCTTCAACTCTATGCGATGCGTCAGCCCTGCCCAGCCGCCATATGGCGTGAAGTGGGCAGACCTGGGAGTGAGGCTTACGAGTGCATTGACCTGTTCGCCATCCGTCAACCTGCAGCGGGTGCTTGCCCCCCGCCATCCGCGCCGGTGCTCCGACATTCGAACAAAACAGGATCACGCGCGATCAGTCAGACTGACCCGGTCAGAAGTTCGTCGTCGCGAGCGTATCCGATCTTCAAGCGTATCGAAACTTCGTGCATCAGGAATATGGGCGTCAGGGACCAGTTGACCTCGCAAACCGGTCTCTCGACACCCGGCAGTTCGAAGGACCGCTGAGGGTCGATCGGAGCCTTTCATTGTGAGACCGGTGCGGCCAGTTGAAGACCTCCGACATCTCCACCAAAATGACGACAATGTTCCCCAAAAACGCGATTGCCCGTAGTGCTCGTAGTCAGGGACTCGGCTAAATCTGAAGGAAAACATGAGACGATGGTTCCTCGCCGTGCTCGCGGCCACCTGTTTCGTGCCTTGTGTTCGTGCGCAAAGCAACGAATCCGACTCGCTCGTCACGCCCTCGGGCGAACTGCAATTCGTGCGCGTCGACCGCGATTTCGCCGGGATGCTCGACAAGGAAATTTTCGATCGCTTCAGCGCTAACGCGCTCATGCATTTCGACGACGTCGGTGACGCAAATCACACCGTCACGCGAGCGCTTGTGCAGACCGATTCCGGCCCGGTGCTCTACGACTTTCGCCATCATCCGCCACTTGTGCAGCGCTCGGGTAAGCGAATAACGGTCAAGCGCGTGTTCTGGCGAGACGATGAAGTCGTGATGCAAAGCTCGCAGGGCTGGTTCCGATTCAAAAGCGGCGTGTTGATGAAGCTGCAGTCGTCTACGACGATTTACCATTGAATACGCGCGCCCTCCGAACATACGCTCGCCAGCGACGACACACACCAGCTCGGCACGCAGCGCTGTCGAAAGATGCCGGCATTGTCGACAATCATGCCGAGGTGCTGTGCGGTTGTCGTCGTGATTGCGGTTGCCATGCCGGCCCGGGCCGATGCGGAGGCCGAACGCACAGGTTCCCAACTGACCGATGACGCCATCGTCAGCACATGGCGTGCCTTGCGCGCCGTCGATTGCTCCCGCTGCCATGGCAAGGACTATGGGGGGGCTGGCGGCACCCTCGATTGTTGAGTACGCGCGTACTCAGAGCCGTGAGATGTTTGATCGGATGGTCCTTGACGGCGAGCCGTCACGCGGAATGCCTGCCTATCGCGACAACCCCTCGATCGCTGAGCGCATCGACGATATCTACCGGTATTTTCTCGGCCGTGCCGACGGCACTATCCCCGCCGACCCGCGGCCTGCGCAGCGTTAGTCAAAAGTGGAGCGGCTTGCGTCTCCCGCATCCGGCAGACTCCGGTCCTTCCTCCGCACGCTAAGGTGGCCATTCAACCGCCGGCTCCGCACTGCCCACTCGATGAGGTGTCCTGCCTGTAGAGGGCATCTCAACAGGCTTTCCTATTTGCACCATGTATGGACGACTCCCTGTTGTCAAGCAGTCTCAGTTTTCTGGCATCAGGTCGAGGTTGCAGCCATGTATCCGGGCTCAGTTGGCAGCACTCGCTGCAGGCCCACGATGGATATCCGCGAATGGGTACCCCATCAGAACCTCGGGCTTGTTTGCCCATGGTGCAAAGCGGGTTTGGCCCACCACGGTCCGACCGTTCTGTCATCGAATTGAAGTCTGCTCAAGCAACCTCTGGAAAGTGAACGCTGTTTTGCTGCCAATTGCGAGGCCTGTCAACCCGTCACGCTGGATCGCGTAGGCACATGGTTTGCCTGAAAGGCCTGATTTCGTATCAGCATGGCCCACGCCGTCCGTGCATTCTTTGCCGCGAGCGCCACAGCAGCGATATTTTTGTGCCGGCGCCGACACAGTTTCATCAGCCAGGAATCAGCCATCTCGGACTTGCTGGCTGCCATACGAATAACCGCGCGGGCGCCGTGAATCAGAAGTGTTCGTAATGCCGTATCACCGCGCTTGCTGATGCCCAGCAGATGTGGGGTACCGCCCGAGGAATGCTGACGCGGCACCAAGCCCAGCCATGCAGCAAGTTCACGGCCGCTGCGAAAAGCTCGGGCGTTGCCGATCGAGGCTGCCAGGGCCGAAGCGGTCAGCGGCCCGATCCCGGGTATTGTTTCGAGAAGTTGACCGGGCGCATCCGTGCGATGGATTGCGCGGATACGACCTTCGAGCTCAGCCACCTTGCTGCCAAGTTCGCGCAAGTGCTCGACGAGCATCTGGATTAACGCCCGGAACGGCTCAGAATGTTCACCGTCCCGGATGGAAAGAGCCGCCATGGCCCGTTGGCCAAGCAGCCGGATACCTTGTGGCAGCACGATACCGAACTCGCCGAGAAGCCCGCGGATCTGGTTGGCCAGTGCTGTGCGTGACTTGACCAGACCGGCACGTGCGCGATGCAGCGACAGCACTGTCTGTTGCGCCTGCGTCTTGACCGGTACAAATCGCATGTTCGGTCGCGTTATCGCCTCGCAAATCGCTTCGGCGTCGGCCGCGTCGGTCTTGTTACTCTTTACGTAAGGCCGGACGAACTGCGGGGCGATCAGTCGAACGGTGTGTCCGAGCTTTGCGAGCTCGCGGCCCCAGTAGTGCGACGAGGCGCATGCTTCCATGCCGATTACGCACGGTTGCAGCGTGGCGAAATACCGAAGTACGTCCGCGCGTCTGAGCTGTTTGCGTACAACGATTTGGCCATGCGAATCCACTGCGTGAAGCTGCAGCACGCTCTTGGCCAGGTCCAGTCCAACAGTCGCTATGTTCATGATGAACGCTCCTTTGCCGTGGAGGTCACGACTTCTCCACTTTGGCATAAACCCCTCGCTGGGTGGCGGGAGTCGTCCATCACATCAGAACCGCAAACAGAGGCGGCCTCGTGTTGAAAGCGGGAATGCAGGTGCCCCGCGAAACTGATGACGGCGCATGGAAAGCGGTGGCCTTGACAGAGGGGCTTCCGGCGCTGCACTGCCTACGTGCAACGGCCCGACAACACCACCCTGAACAGCCAGCCCCGCTTCCATCGCTTACTGACGAGTGATTATGGCGTAACCGAGCATCCCAACGTGCAGGTGTTGTTCGAGTACTGCGCCGCTTTTATGCCCCAGTTCTTACCGATGATGGTACGGCTAGGAATGTTAGCGCCTTTGAAACCCTGTGCGTTGCTCTTGCCCGACACCGTGTTGTTACGCACGATATTAGTGGAGTAGTCAGCGTTCCCTGCAACACCTCCCGTCAGCATCACCGACGACGACATGAGGGGTGCGCCATAGCCATATACAGCGTTGATCGTGTTGTACTCGATTACGTTGTGGCCGGTCGCCTGGCTGGTGTTGTCGTTCTCGATGCCTACTGCGCAGTCGGTCACCGTGTTGTGTCCGATGTAGCCATTGGTGTGAGCAACCAGCACCGGACCATAGTAGCCGCAGCTTGAAAACGTGTTGTAGATGATCTGGTCGCCGCTACCGCCATTGGGCGAGCCGTAGGTCTGGAACATTGACTGGCCGAAGAACTGCTTGAAGCTGTTGCCTGCCAGGAAGAAGTTGCTGACAGGACCCTTCGTTTCAACCGGAATATCCCAATGCCGCGTGTCGTTGTCGTAGTACTGCGGAGCCACAGTATTTGCGCCCACGAAGTTGCACTCGACGATACTGTCATTCGTATAGGCATTCGTACCGTTGCCGATCAGGAACATATTGTAGTTGTAGCCCGTGTTCCGCTTGAGGATGGTCCCCTGGCACTGAATGTGACGGTTGCTTGCTCGCACATTGACCGTGCCGTTGATCACACACGTGCCGGCAGGAACCAACACGTCGCCCGCATTGACCGCCTTCTGGAACGCAGCCGTGTCATCCGTTATGCCATTGCACTTGGCCCCGTAAGTAATCGGGCTAACCGGATTGACCAGTGCGGGTGGCGTGTATCTGGTAGACGCAGCCGCTGCAACCGTGGCGGTGGTTGACTTGACATAGCACGCTTTCACATAACCGACCGCAGGATCGGCCATCGCGCTATTGTCACATGGCACGCTGCCGCTATAGGTGCCGTTCACTGCATACATTGCCGAAGGAGAACTCGGAGGCCATGCACCATAGAGCACGCTTTGCGTGCCGGAGAAAGTGCAGGTGCCATGCTCGTCCGCACACTTTGTCCACGTCACGCCGTTGACGGTAACGGTAGCCGGATTGCTCGCTGCATGGCCGGTTGAAACAAATGCAAGCGAGAGAAGAGAAAATAAGAAGTACTTAATGTGTCTCATTCCATTGTTCCCAAAGTTAGATATGAACTTACTTATAGTGGTGACAGGATGAATCTGGGGAATGCGTGACCATGTTCATCGCTGATGAAGCGATGTTTTAAAATCGGTCGGAAGATGCCGTCAGATATGGGCGTGCGGACGCCTCTGGTTGTCAGATTGCCAGATCTGTTGAGTTGCAACAGTTAGCACAAACTATTAGTACTACAAATTAAAATTAGTGCAAACACCCCATCAGCAAGGCCCATTAGTTAGCAAAACCTTGGATTGCACCACCGGAATGCAATACAGGACAGTGAGACGCTCCCGTATGCTTCGACTGCGACACGTATCGATCGACCTCCATCAAGCGTCGATGATCCGCCTGCCACGCGTGCGGCAAAAAGCCGACGATAAGATTACGCACGCCGGCGGCCTGAACGCGTAATGCGTCGGAAGATTTGGCCAGACAACCGGCCACTGCAAATAAGGCAATCGACTTCCAAAGTCAGCCATTGATTTAGGCCTGCTGAGGGTCAGATTGGATTTACTTCTTTCAACATTTCATGCTCGCCGCCACGGGACTGCAAAAACCGTTAGTTCCCACCCACGTTGTCGAGCCACATACATAGATCATGCCGCAATAATTGCGGCACTCTTCTGACACTACGGTATAATTTGCGGCCATCCTGCAGTTGTGATTATATGCATTTTCCCCCTTGTAACGCAGGTTGAAATCCTGCGGATAAGCACTAACCCGAACCACATCGGGTCATCTAGCCAAGAATCGCCTATCTGATCTACGAAATTAAGGCGCCCGTCCGTGGATTAACGTTAAATTAGCGAAATGTTTTTTAACAACACCGGGTTGTGGCTTGACAACTTTATAATGACGTGGAAAGTAGGTTGGAAAAGTGCGCCGACGATATCAGTTTCTCCCTCCATCCCTCCACATTGTGACAATCTGACAAGAGATGCGAGTTTTCGCTGCGCTTTTTTGCGATATGAAATACAGATTGGAGCAAGGTCGATAAGCAAGGTATTTGCTTATAAGTGTTCACGAAAAATTTACTTGGAATTTCGAACCATATCCGTTGAGCAGAATTTCCTGCTCCGCATCGATGGTTTCTTTCGTCCAGGTCGCGAATCGCCGCCAGTGGTACTTGAAGTGCTTCCATACGATCTCGATGAGATTCAGTTCGGGGCTATACGGCGGTAGATAAAACAGGAGTGCTTTGTGTTCGATGAACCAGCGGTCCAGTGTGACCTGATCGATCCCGTGATGAATGCTCGCGTTGTCGAGCACGATCACGATCGGTCTACCATCGCCCTGACAGATCAGGTCATTGAGAAAACCCTCAACGTGAGGCCCTTTGACGGTATGGCTGCTTGCTGCATGGACGAAACTGTTCTCAGCGAAGTTCAGTGCGCCCATCACATTGCGTCGACAATGGTGGTTGGGCTCAATGGCATGGGGCAGTCCACGTGGTGACCAGCTACGCTGCACAGGCGGTGATCCGCAAAAGCCGGCCTCGTCGAAATAGAACAGGCGACACTGGCCATCGCGCGCGGCGACCTGAAGCTTCTCAAGCGTGGCCTGTTTCATCTCGAACTCCCGTTCATTGCGCTTTTTTTCAGCGAGAAGCGGTTGCGCTTGAAAGTGAAGCCCGCACGCTTGAGGGCTTCACCCAGCGTTTCTATCTTGCAGGGCAGCGCCTGGGCCTGTGCCTGCTCAACGCGTCGAGCTATCTGGACCAGGGTAAGTGGCTCTGCCCGCGCAATCTCCAGCGCGATAGCGACCACGTCATCGGAAAGTGCACGCGGCCGACCACCGTTGTGACCGCCCATGAGCGCGCAAACGCCTCCAATACGCCACGCGTGAGCCCAGTTGTAGACAGCCTGGTCGCTCACACCGAGGGCTTCACAGACGACCTTTGGCTTATCCCCACGAGCGAGCATCAAAATACCAGTGGCGCGTCTGCGTGTGTTCTTGAACCGGTGATTGATCGCCATCTCCTGCAATGTGATCTCCTCAGCCTTCACAAGCTTCACACGGCATTTCATCGACACCTCGGCACCAGGGAAAAATCCAGGTTACCGAATTCCAAGCAGTTTTACCAGGATCACTTATTGAGGTCGTCGAATTGATTAGCAGTGGACCGATGGACCCGACTCGCGCACGTCAAATGTCCATTGGCAGTCGTGTGCATGACTTCGATCCGCGCCCAAGAAGATCCAGGCGTACTAGAGGGTCTCGAATCGCAGCATCGGTTGCGTGCGTCACTTGATCGCCGCATCGAGTTCGATGGCTACATCATGCTCAGCTTCCCAAATTTCAGGAATGGTCGTCGGGCGAATGTTCCTTGTCGACAACCCTTTTCGACGTTTCGGATTCGGCGCGACACCCCGTAATCGCCGGCGCATCGCGCTCGGACGCGAGCGCTGACGAGCAAACGTCGCAACAGCGCCGCTGACGATGGGATACTCGACGGTACGGAACGCGAGACCCTTTTACGACGAAACAGCCGAATGGACGGGTGTCGTGAACTCAAAGATAGCGCCGCTGAGTACATCTGCGCGGGCCCACAATCGACCGCCATTTGCTTCGATGATTGCACGGCAGATCGATAGACCCATCCCCAAACCGGTAGTCTTTGTCGTATAGAACGGCTCAAAGAGGTACTCGATATGCCCGGGTTCAAGCGGTTCCGGAACGAGGCCCTACCCTCTATGGCATCGAACTGACGCATCGCATTCGCAAAGGCCACTTTCGCTCTCACGAGAGAGCACCTCAAAGATATCACTTCGCCCTCGATCTGGATGGCGCTTCTTTCAGCTCGTTGAGGTCTCGGAAAAATCCGCGATTTCTCGCCTGCCACCCAATTTGCACCACGTATGGACGACTCCCTGTTGTCAAGCAGTCTCCGTTTTCTGAACTTGGGTCGAGGTTGCAGCCATGTATCCGGGCTCGATTCACACAGCACTCACTGCCGGGCCACGATGAATATCCGCGAATGGGGTACCCCATCACAGCCTCGGGCCTGGTTGCCCGTGGTGCAAAGCGGGTTTGGCCCACCACGGTCCGTTCTGTCATCGAATGAAGTCTGCTCAAGCAACCTCTGGAAGGTACGCGCATCTTTGCCGCGAGCGGCGGCAATGTTTTTGTGTCGGCGTCGACACAGTTTCATCAGCCAGGAATCAGCCATCTCGGGCTTGAGGGCTGCCATGCGGATAACCGCGTGGGCACTGCGTGAATCAGAAGGGTTCGTAAAGCCGTATCGCCGCGCTTGCTGATACCCAGTCGAGCCTGAACAAATCGGCGAGCCTCGTGCAGCGGAGCTTTGAGGCCAAAATTGTGTTGTGAGATTTGCAGGAACCTGGCAAATTAACGTGAGAATCCTGCAAATTCTGGCGAGGTACGGATGGGTCCGAAGACGCCTGTGAAAGAAGGAGATTTCTTCCGGCAGCCGCTGCGTGAACAGATCAATCTGAAACATCCGCTGGTACGGCTGGCCGACCTCATCAACTGGGATCGGCTGGGCGTCGCGATGAGCGAAAGCTTCGTGTCGCGCAAGGGGCGCCCGGCTACATCGCCCAAGCTGATCGCCGGTCTGCTGTATCTGCAGCACGGGTTTGACCTGTCCGACGAAGAGGTCGTCTGGCAATGGGTGGAAAACCCGTATTGGCAGGTTTTCACTGGCGAGACCTACCTGCAGACCGAACCGCCAATCGATCCATCGAGCCTGACGCGCTGGCGCAAGCGGCTGGGCGAAGCCGGCGTCGAAGAGTTGCTGGCCGAAACGATCGAGGCAGCAAAACGTGCTGGCGTGATCAAGGCTGCAAGCGTGAAGCGCGTGATTGTAGACACGACGGTCATGGAGAAGGCGATTGCCCATCCAACCGATTCCCGCTTGCTTGAGCGGTGTCGCGAACATCTGGTAAAGGCGGCTGCGCGGCATAGCCTGAAGCTGCGGCAGAACTACAACCGCGAGGCGCCGCACCTGGAGCGTCAGATTGGCCGCTACGCCCATGCGAAGCAGTACAAACGCATGAAGAAGGCGTTGCGTACGCTGCGCTCGCGTGTGGGTCGGGTGATGCGTGACGTGGAGCGGCAGGTCGATTCGGTATCCGAAGGAAGCCGTGTGGCCTTGCAGGAACTGATTGGGCGCACGAAGCGGATCCTGTCGCAAAAGACAAAAGACAAAAACAAGCTCTACGCACTGCATGCGCCAGAGGTGGAGTGTCTGGCCAAAGGCAAGGCGCGCACGCCGTATGAGTTTGGTGTGAAGGTGTCGATCACAACGACGCACAAGGAAGGCCTGGTCGTTGGCATGCGCTCGATGCCGGGCAACCCTTACGACGGCCACACCCTTGCAGAAGCGCTGGAGCAGGCGGCAATCCTGAGCGACATCACGCCGGAAATCGCCGTCGTCGACCGCGGCTACAAGGGCGTAGACATCGAAGGGGTGAAGATCTACCACCCGGGGCTGCGGCGAGGCATTACAAGGGGATTACGGGCGATGATCAGGCGGCGCAGTGCGATCGAGCCAGCGATCGGCCACATGAAGACGGATGGAAAGCTCGATCGGAACTGGCTTAAGGGTACGCTCGGCGACGCGATGCACGCGGTGCTGTGCGGCGCTGGCCACAACCTGCGCATGATCCTCAGGAAACTGCGGCTTTTTTGCGCCCTCGTTCTTGTGGCGCTGTTCGTTTCTGTCGATCAGACAACGGCCGTCGTCTGACGCCGGCGACGACCAAAACGCTTTATTCAGGGCGGACTACCCAGCAAGCGCGCAGTGCCACCCGAGGAATGCTGGCGTGGGACCAGACCCAGTCATGCAGCGAGTTCCCTGCCGCTGCGAAAGGCGTGGGCGTTGCCAATGGAGGCTGCCAGGGCCGATGCCGTCAGCGCCCCGATTCCGGGTATTGTTTTCAGAAGGGAGGCTGGCCGATCTGGCTTTGACGATGACACTTAAGACCAACAGCAGCAGACCGGCGACCTATCGGCGAGGACGAGCTGTATGAGAGTGGAGCGAGGGCCTCGCTCAAGCTGACCTAAGCGTTAGGCTTCGGGGCAGGGAATGTGAGTAGTGGTCTGCGTGCGGCAGCCTCATGGCCGATCACTTGTCCAGGAGTGACGGCGCGAAACGACCGTATCCGCTCCGATACCACCCTTGGAACTGTGGCGACTCGACCGGCAGCATCGGGTCCGATTTATGCCGATCGCATATTCGCTGCGATAAGCGGCCTATCGAGGTCTGTGTCGGACCGGGGTCGGCCAAGGCCCGTCATTCGCAAGTTTCAAATGCTTGCCCGAAACCCGCCGCTCGGTTGAAATTCCACCGACGGCCTAGGATATGGAACAGTGAACCGACTTTAAGATTGATACTGGCAGGCTTTGACTGCAACATCATATATTTGCTTTGCTATTCCTTGGGGGTGTTTTTTTCATTAAATTTGTCTATGTCTATTTCGCCGGACAATAGAAAACGCAAGAACGATTTCTCCTGAAATCGACAACTTTGCGCAATACCAAGAAGAATCAAATATCGTTCTGCTCCAGCCTTTGCAAAGAACCCAGATATTTTTCGTTAGATCGCAAGATGACGTATGGCCCGTTCAGTCATGTTGTTGTTCCATGGAATTCCATCGCCTTCAAGGAAAGTGAACAGCGATTCCCGATATCGTGCGAACCTCTTGCGATACTTCTCTATGAGTTCACACGTCGAATTAACATTGATCGTTTTTTCGAAAACGATCAACGGCTTTCGCGTGCTTTCCAAGTGACGTTTCTTCAAACCATATTTATATACATCATCAAATACTGGTACAAACAAATTGCTCCCTTTAGCAAGAAACTTTTCATACTCCTGGTTGAACGGATTTTTCCAAAGATCTTCATTGATGTCTCTTAGATGCACTAGGCATTTTTGCTGTCGGCAGGCAAAGGTATCGTAGCCGCCATAGAAATCGGAAACCAAAACACCGCAGAACCGTCGTTTCCCGCGTCTGAGTCAGCCAGGATACGGCACGGCGACCGTCTGTGAGGACCCACGCATAAAGATTCGTTCCCAGGATATTGAGTTTCGTTTCGTCAGCTGCACCGCCGGACTTTGGATAAGCTCCCGGCGGTTGCGAAACTGTCGCCAGCCAAACAGTTCCCTGACCAGGGTCCAGACGCTGCCGGTACCGATGCCCACAAGCCGTGCCAGCAGGGCCATGCCGGGGTGCGCGCCGCTGCGCACCTGCTGGTCCTGCTGCACTTCGAGCCGGCGAATCTGCTGGCGGAGCAGCGTGAGCCGCTCACACTCGCGTTCAATCTCGGCGCGCAGGCCTGGCGGCAACTGCTCGCGCTGCCGGGTCCACCAGTGCGTCCAGATCCGGCCACCGACATACCGGACCCGAAGGTTATGCAGCACGAGCAGGGAGCGGATCCAAAAGGGAAGTCTTATAGGTTGGTGTGCGCGGTGCGCTCCTTGCGCAGGCGTTCGAGCTCGCGGTGCAGGCGCCGGTCGTCTTCCGCTCGGGCGTCGAGATGCGTGCAACCACCCATACCCGTCGCTCGCCGGTGAGATAACGCATCAGCATGGGCAGCAGCTTGTCGCTGTCAAGCCGGTCCGTCTTCGCGCGACGGGCACGCCGGTTCACCTCGATACTGGCCGAATCACCACGAGATTGGCAATGGCCTGTTGAGTCAGCCAGCGGTGCAGCCAGAAGCCGTCGCGCCCCGCCTCATAACAGCTGTAGACGGGTGCGTCGGCGCTGAGGTGGCAGCCGTGCCCTGGCGTTCGCGATGGCGGTGAGGACCGCGGTGGTATCGCCTACGGCGACCGTACAGCGGCTGGGCGCGCGCTGACATCACCCAGTGAGAGCTTCCAGCTCTTCTCGCCCAGTTCAAAGGCCATGTACAGCCGGCGGCCTGCCCTCGTATTCTGCCCACGGAGGGCTGTGCGAGACGCGTCCATTTCGCGTGCCCCTTTGGAGAAAACGAGTCTGCGAATCCCGTTTTACTCCGGCGGGCTTACTTACACAGCCCTCCCATAGCATCTCAGAACGGCAACTTAGCGTCAGCCTTCTCAGCCAGAATCACGCGCCGAAAATCTTCCTGAATCCGCTTCAAAGCCGCATCATTGTCGGCCTCAAACCGCATGACAACGACGGGCGTCGTATTAGAAGACCGCGCGAGCCCGAACCCATCCGGATACTCGACGCGCAAGCCGTCAATAGTCACAACCTGATCGGCGTCAGGAAACGTCGCACTCTTCTGCAAACGCGCGATCAGTTCAAAATTCTCGCCTTCCTGAAGCTTCAGCTGCAGTTCCGGCGTGGAATGCGAATTCGGCAGGTCATTGAGCAGCTTGCTCGGATCCTGCACGCGCGCAAGAATTTCCAGCAACCGCGCCCCTGTGTACAGGCCGTCATCGAACCCATACCAGCGGTCCTTAAAGAACACATGGCCGCTCATTTCGCCCGCAAGCGGGGCGCCTGTTTCCCGCAGCTTCGCCTTCACGAGCGAGTGGCCCGTCTTCCACATCAGCGGCTCGCCGCCCTTCTCCTTGATCCACGTCGCCAGATTGCGCGTGCACTTCACGTCGTAGATGATCTGCGCACCCTTGTTGCGCGACAGCACTTCTTCGGCGAACAGCATCAGCTGGCGGTCCGGATAAATGATCTGGCCGTCCTTCGTCACGACGCCCAGGCGATCGCCGTCGCCGTCGAATGCGAAGCCGATCTCGGCGTCCGTTTCCTTCAACGCGCGGATCACGTCCTGAAGGTTTTCCGGGTGCGCCGGGTCCGGGTGGTGATTCGGGAAGTTGCCGTCGATCTCCGTGAACAACTCGACCAGCTCGCAGCCGAGCGCCTTGAACAGGCGCGGTGCGAGACCGCCCGCGACGCCGTTGCCCGTATCGACGACCAGCTTCAGCGGCCGCGCGAGCTTGATGTCGCTCGTGATGCGCTCAAGGTACGCATCGGCGATGTCGTACTCCTGATAAGTGCCGCTGCCGCTTTCGAAGCGGTTTTCGGTGATGCGCTTGTACAGCCCCTGAATCTGCTCGCCGTAGATGGCCGCGCCGCGCAGCACCATCTTGAAGCCGTTGTAGTCGGGCGGATTGTGGCTGCCCGTGACGACGATGCATGAATCAACGCGGCGCTCGCCGCCGTCGAGCTTGAGCGGCACGCTGGCCGCAAAATAACCGACGGGCGTCGGCACCATGCCGACGTTGACCACGTCGACACCCGCCGCGCGCAGGCCGTCCGACAGCGCCTGGATCAGTTCGGGACCGGAGAGCCGGCCGTCGCGCGCGACGACGACGGCCTCGCCGCCCTGTGCGCGCACTTCGCTGCCGAATGCGCGACCGATCGAACGCGCGGTTTCGGCGTCGAGCGTCTTGCCGATCACTCCGCGGATGTCATATGCCTTGAATATGGATTGCGAGATCATGGATTGGCTCACTTACGTGCAATGGAAAATTTGGTTGACACAGCGTGGTCATGGCACTGTGCCTTGCCGGAAGCGGTCCGGATACAACTTATAATTGCGCTTTTCAGCGTCGCCTTACTGGCATCATTCTAATGCTTAGATGCCCCAGTCTCACAAAGTTGCCGCATTGTTCGTTCGGCTGGGCATGCCAATTTGCAGACTACGTGTGCACCTCCCGTGCCCGCAGACAGCAAACGGTCGCCATGCGGATGCCGGCGCTTAAGCGTTTTACGAATCCCGACGTCACGCTCGCTGTCGCAATCCTGGTCAGGCTTGCCCTCGAGCGGTTCACGCAGATCGGCCTCGCGATCGCGATCAGCGGCGTGCTGGCGCGCTACTTCGTCCGACCTGTTCGGCAAGTGGCAATACGCCAATACGCTTTTGCTCGTCCTGCCGCCGATTACATGGGTCTGCGGCGCGGAGATTCTCGTGCCAACCATCGTGCATCGTCAACCCGACCAGCTCGGCACCGTGTTCGGCAGCGCGTTCGCGTTGCGGCTTTCGGTATCGGCTGTCGCGCTGCCGCTGACGTGGGCGGGAATTGCCGCGGGTGTCACCGATCCCCTCGTCGGCCCGATGCTCGCCGGGTTTGCCGTCACGATGCTGTTTCGCGAGCCGCTTGTCGGCGTGATCAACGCGTGGCTGCAGAGCATGACCTACAGCAAGCCGCAATTGCTCATGAGCATGACGACGGCGACCGCGGAAAACTTACTGCATTTTGTGACGCCCCATGGGGCGTTGCAGCAGATGAAGCGCGCGTTGTTCGCGCGGGGGCGTGAGCATAGAGCCGCGCGGCGCATCTGCCGTGCGCGTGAACACGCCCTGGCTGTACGCGAGGCACATCTCAGGCCCCATGCGATTGACATTTAGCCAGCGCACTATTCGCTCACGTCAGGAGCATCGACCTATCCAACCCCTTCTTGGGGGATTTGGGGGCGCTTTCGCCCAAAAAAGTGAAATGCTGCGCAAGGCAGTCGGCATTCACTCTTGCCCGGTTCTCTTCAAGACCTCATTCTTGCCGTGCTTGCTTCCGTGGGGATCGCTCAACCGGAATGGGCATCTCTGCGCGCACCGCTGAATAGCGACTGGGAAATCGCTTGCAGGACGGTCACACGGCGCGAACAAAGCGCTTGACGTCCTCCATGCGATCGATATTTAATCTGCACACCGTTCGCTCACGTCACGAGCATCGACCTATCCAGCCCCTCCTTGGGGGTTTGGGGGTGTTTTTGCCCAAAATTATGTGGGATGCTGATCTAGCCTTCCTAGGTTAGACCAAAGAATGTGATGCTCCCCCGTGGAGTCCGCCCGATCAGCAGCTTTTTCTTCGCCGACCGGACGGGACATCGCGTGCATGTGACTGCACGCGTTTCCAGCTCGCTTCGTATTGTTCACGCCTCTTGGTTCGACAAACCTGGGGCCGAGCGAGCGTGCCATTACCCACTCTTCTTAAGTCCTTACGCCGGCACCGACTGGCTACACGCGGACGGCGCTGAAAATCCATTGAAAACCTCGTATCGCAAGACGCGGGCAACGGATATGGGTTACTTAAAAGAAGGCTTTCCATGCTTCGGGCCGGACTATTGGCCAGCGGACTGATGTTTATAGGCGATTAACCAGTCGCCCGTCGTTTCTTACCCGTTGCGGGAGCCAAGCTCTCCCCGAAGGGTCGTGCTGCTTTTCGCGCGGAATGCACGTTTTCGCGCGCGAGAGCAGCACACGTTACTTCTCCAAGTGCGAAGGGGCCTATCCGAAGGCGTGAGTTGCTTCCCGGTGCGACCGGGATCATCCACATGCCTCCGCTTGCGGGCTTCTTTTGCGTCTTGAAACGGTCGACCTCATCGACCGTTTCGGTCTGCGCCGCCGCTCTAGCGCACATCAATCCTTTCACACACCATCAAGCGCGATCTCGGCGTGACGTGCTCACCCGAGAATCCGCCCACCTCGTGCTCGCCCTCAAGCGAGCCGTCATTGCCCACGTGCTGCATGCACGCGAATGCGGTTGAACATCGAATGCGCCGCCATGCGACGCGCGGTGTTCAACCCGCCCCGGGCTCTCTCTTCCAGCG
Organism: Paraburkholderia hospita; assembly: GCF_002902965.1. Classification (GTDB taxonomy): domain Bacteria; phylum Pseudomonadota; class Gammaproteobacteria; order Burkholderiales; family Burkholderiaceae; genus Paraburkholderia; species Paraburkholderia hospita. The sequence continues at coordinate 2,977,009 of NZ_CP026105.1, forward strand.
CGCAGACCTTTCCACCGGTGCCATCCGGGGACCATCAGCTAAACCGCCTCTGCCCATCTCTTTGCACTCCCGCATGCCAGCAGATCAACGTCGCGCCCTCGTTGAACCTGCTCGTTTCACTCACGTGTCTCTTTAGACACGTCGCCATCGCAACCGATGGCAACAGGGTGCCCTCATTCGCGTCCCCGCCCGCGCGTGAGGTCAGGTACAGGCGGAACAACCTAACAACCAGCCACAGGAAAGGAGTTCCATGGGTCGAAGATCAAAAGGCGTGAACCATGCCGCACAGATGAGCCGCGAAGCCGGCGGAAGCAAAGATTCGCAGAAACACCGTCGCTTGCACTGGAGCGAGTTTTCGCGTTTCGCGGCCCGGATTGGTCACACGCTGGAAGCAGTCAACGAAGCGGAAGACTGGATGCTCGAGTTTTTTGTCTGGTTCCTGGTTGCGGGGGCGATGAAGCCTGGCACGCTCGCAAACTATCGGGCGTCGCTCTCCGTGATACAGGATACGGCCGGACAGGATATGTCCCACTCAACCCGCAGCCGGGCTCTCCAGCTTGAGCGACGGGATCGGCATGGCAAGCACCGTGCTCGCACGCCGCAGGAGTTCAGCGAACTGCTCGCCGCGGCACAAAAGCTCGATGACGGTGTCGTGCACGTGATTCGCCTGATGCGTTGGCTGGGACTTCGCATGCGCGAAGCACTCATGTGCGGCAAGTCGCTGGAAACCTGGCGAGAACTGATCCTGCAGGGAAATCGACGTCTGCCCATCGAACGCGGCGCCAAGAACGGGCGTCCGCGTCGTACCGAGGTGCTTGAGGATCACGTCGAGGAAACGCTCGACGCGATCAACGCAGCGCTGGCGTTCTGCCGCAGTCGCGACTTTGAACTTATCACCGGCTGCAACGATGACCTCAAAAGTGCAAAGGCCCGCCTGAAGTCCCGCTTTGACCAATTGCCGATGCGCAAAGAGCTCGGAAGTCACAGCCTGAGATTTACCTATGCAGTCGATTTTGGCAATGCCGCACTCGATCGGGGGATGCCACCCGTTGAGGTACTGACCCAGCTATCGGACCGCCTTGGGCACGGTCCGTCACGCGTGAAGATGATTCTCGAAGTTTACTGCTGGCAGATCCGGCACCGGTTTCCCGAAAAGATGCAGTTACCCAGCGACTTCGTACCATTGGAGAAAACGACCAAAAGAAACCGCTCAATGCCTGCAATGGCCAGCGCGGGCGACCGGGCGCAGCTAGGCAATGGTGCCGAACATAGGCGTCGACGGTCGGCGCGCGGACGCCGCGCCCAGACGAATCACGCGAGGTTTCAGCGTGAACGCAATTTTCAATAATTAGCATTACAAATCGACTAACCACCCACCACGATCCATCTGTCTATAGGAGGTAAACAAGAAGTGTTGGAATCCAGACTCTCAGAGGAAGCTCGCATTGCGCTATCCCGGTACAGCAGCGACAAAGCAGCCCAGACACTGCTGCCGTTATGGCTCCAGTTCGAAGCTTTTTTGCAATCGCGCGGCACGATGCCATCTTCCATCCCTGACATTCCGGAGGAATCGCTTCGCGCGTACGCGACGTCTCTCGACTACCGGGATTGGCACGTCGATGACGCCCTGATCGCCCTGAGCGCCGTCCTTCTCGTGTGCCTGCACGCGGGCTACAACGCCAAGATCTTGCGCTCCATTGTGATCCCGCGCATTCGTCGCCCCGTCCAGAATCGCCAATGGGATGCATTCCGCTCTCGAACGTACCAACCGCTCGAGTACTCGCAACTCGCCCGAAGTCGCAGACGCCGGACCAAGCACGAAGCGTGCGCCAGCGATCCAGCTCGCATCGAAGACTCCGTCACGTAAGAAGCAACGCGCTTAACACATTCGATACCTCCACTAACCACCCTTGCAGGAACGATAATGACTCATCTGATTGTGGCTCACTTTCAAAGCTCGAACAGCGCAGCGCAAGCATCGGCGGCGCAAATCCTTCACGCACAGACGGGAGGTTTGCTCCTGAAACCGGGCCCGCTCGATGGACACGGTGAGCACGTGAACAACAACACACGTCTGACAGAAAGCGAAAATGCGCTTCAGGATCATTACTGCACCATGATGACTTCCCCGCGCGGAGGCATCATCGACGTCCCGACTGAGCATCGGAACGCCATGATCGCGTTTATCCAGTTGAGGCGTCACGTTCTTACCGAACTGAAAACGATCATTGTCTCGGTGTCCCCCGATACCGCGTCACAGCAGGCTGCCGTAGAAACGCTTACCTCGATTTGCGCGGCGGGCGTGGTTCCGGCCTGTATCCGGATTCTCGCTACCGACGTTCCGGCAGACACCCGGCTTGACGACGTCTACCCGCCAGTCCTTGAATATGCCCGTGAAGCCCAAATCACGGTAACGCCCGAGGCTGTGCTCCCGGTGTCAACATCTTTCGCGAAGGCGCAACAATTCAAGATGCCGATCGCCGCTGTCTTGAACCGCGCGGTCGATTTCGAAACGGAGTTGACCTCGGCGCGGGTCAATGGTGCGCCTGAAAAGATCATGCATGCGCTCGCTCATAAGGTAATCGCCCAGCGCGATCTGCTGGGCACTGCTGATGCGTTCAAACGCGTCGCCGACACACTCGGACTACCGTGCATTTCCCAGGACGAGTGGCGTGCCGAATGCGCGCCAACTGCGAACCGTAAGCGCGCGAGGACAGAGGCACTCGATTAAGGGCTTTTAATACGCCTCCGGGTAACGAAGCTGCAAGGCGGATCAACGGCCCACATCCACTCGAGGTCCGTTGATCCGCGCCGTTAATTGGCCTTTAGTCGCCGGCGGCGCCACTTTTTCACCGGGATGCGCGTGAAGCCTCGATATTCATGCCGGGGAGGTAGAGCGCGTCGTGCGAAGCACGATTTCAAACCGGCTTGACTTGCGGCTGCGGCATGATGCTGTATGGGCATACAGTTATTAGTTGTTCCATCCACCACATGGCTCGCGGTACCGTTCCGGTTCGGGTTCTCCGACTGCGCATCGGGGACAAGCACACTTCGGACTTGTCCTTGACCCCGCGAAAGTGCCAAATTCCTCACTCACCCGAAACGCTCGCGGCGCCGACGCCGCGCCGATCGCAAGCGCTGGGCTGCGTCAAACGAACGCACACTGCATCAACAATCCAGCGAACGATCACAGCGCCAAACGAGCCGCCGAGCTTACGAGCACGACGGTGAGCGAGGGAAAATCGACGACCTTTTCGGCGAAAGTCATGGCGATCATGTTGTGGCGGGTTGCGACTACCATTCATTAGCATACCTATCTAGGTCAACAAAGCGTCGATGTGCCACCGCTTCAGTCGCGAATTCAAGGTTGATCCCCTGTGCGCCGGGCCGGATCCAGACCACAGCCCGGCCAGCCTCTCAGGGCGTACCAACCGGCATTTCTCGCCAGTACCGGCCGCAGCATGACACCTTTGTCATCGGTGCGAGGACGCGAGAGAGCGCAAGGCAACCCCAACGTCCTCCAGCGTAACGGTACTTGAGCCGTCACGCAGATACCGAAGCGCAGCAAGATCAAGGATTCGTTTCAATACGGCATCCGTATCCGAGAGAAAACGATCCTGCAGTGCGTTGGCTAAACAGTCAGCGGTGTGGCGGGAGATTGGGAAGGCCTCGCCCGCAATCGTTCTGAATTTCGTACGGACATAGGAGGCGATCCAGGTGTCCCGTCCTTCGGCGCCTCCCACCACGCAGATGCGGCAATTGGAGCAACGCGCCGCTCGCCCGAGCCCTTGCTCTTTTATGGATCCGGCAATCGTGTGTTTCCGGGCACATTGCTGTCCGCGTGCTCCGTGCGCAAGCGTTTCAACACTGCGTTGGCATGCGGCACACAGGGGACACTGGTCACGCTGGCACGTGGGTGCTTCATCACTCGTCATCTCAACTCTCCTGGTTAATGAGTTCAGCGATCGCCTCTTTCCGGAGGACGTTCGCCAAACCAGTCTCCACTCGAAATCGCAAAGTCAAGTCGCGCCGGTGGAGATCGTCAGGGCGCCCATGGAGGTTCACTCAGAAGACTGCGACGTGATGCCCAGGCAAGACGGACTAGGCATGGACGATCGCCTGTGGCCCACCGCCGTCGAATTGAGAGACAAAGTACGCGTCGGGAACCGGCATCGCATTGAAGCGCGATGCTTTGCCTCCTCTCCCCAATCGCGGTGACGGCACAGCAACCGTCCTGTTCGCGGATGATGCGTTGCCGCTCGCCAGGTCCTTTCGTGCGTCATGGACTCACCGCGCCCGCGCGCCGCGCAACCTCGTCAAGCGCACGATGTTCAAGACCCAGCGCGCCGTCACGGCGCCAAACACGCCCGTTGAAATCACGAGCACGGCGGTGAGCGAGGGAATGCCGCCCGCCTGCTCGGCGACGACCACCGCGATGAGCGTCGTGACCGACTTCGGCGCAAGCGACGCAAGCGTTTGATGCGAAGCTCCGAAGAGCTTGGCAATGTCCCCCGCCGAGACGATCGCAGCGAGCGAGCCGGCCACTAGACCGCAGAGGAGCGATAGCGTGCCGCCCTTGAACTTGTCCCACTACCGCCACAGCCGCATCGGAAGCGCAACCGTTGCTGGCCCGAGCAGGACCTGGACGAACCGCGCGCCATCAGAATAGGTGCGATACGGCGTCCTCGTGATCTTCAGCGCGGAAAAGACGATTGTCACCGCGATCAGCACCAAGTTGGCAATCGGATTGTGCTCCGCGCGCGCATACATGCTCAGCGCGACCAGATAGGCGATGACCGTGACAGTGATGCCGAGCAGCGGCGAGGAGGGAAGGCAGAACCAAAATTTGATCGACACGGTGCCGTCAACGCGCCGTGCCTTGCGGGAAGCGGTCCGGATTCAACTTATAATTGCGCTTTTCAGCGACGCTTTACTGGCGCCATTCGAATGCCTAGACGCCCCGCGCTTACAAAGTTGCCGCATCAAACCCTCGGCCGGGCACGCCAGTTTACCGACAATATGCGCCCTTCGTGCCCGCAAACTGCAAACGGACACCATGCGGATACTGGCGCTTAAGCGTTTTACGAATCCCGACGTCACGCGTGCTGTCGCAAACCTTGTGTGGCTTGGCCTGGAGCGCCTCACGCAGATCGGCGTGGCGATCGCGATCAGCGGCGTGCTGGCGCGCTACTTCGGTCCGGACGTGTTCGGCAAATGGCAATACGCCAATACGCTTTTGCTCGTCCTGTCGCCGATCACATGGGTGTGCGGCGCGGAGATTCTCGTGCCGACCATCGTGCATCGTCCGGCTGAACAACTCGGCACCGTCCTCGGCAGCGCGTTCGCGTTACGGCTCGCGGTGTCGGCTGTCGCGCTGTTGCTGACCTGGGCAGGCATTGCGGCGGGCTTCACCGATCCCCTCGTCGGCGCGATGCTCGCCGGGCTGGCCGTCACGATGCTGTTTCGCGAGCCGTTCGTCGGCGTGATCAATTCGTGGCTGCAAAGCATGACCTACAGCAAGCCGCAGTTGCTCACCAGCATGACGACGGCAATCGCCAAGGCCATGCTCGTCTGGCTGCTGGTGCACGCAGCCGCTGCGCCGTCGCGCTTCGGCTGGCTGTGGGCGCTGGAATCGGCCGTGATCGGCGCGGTGCTGGTCGCGTATTACATGCGGCGCCACGGCGGCACGCTCAGCTGGAGCATCGACCCCGCGCTCTTTCGCCACTTCGCGAGGGCGGGCACGGTGTTCTGGCTCGGCCTGATCTGCATGTACCTGTTCCTGAAGCTCGACCGGCTGATGCTGGAGCGCGCCATTTCGTTCGCCGACCTCGGCCGCTATTCGGCCGCGCAACAGCTGAACGAAAACTGGATCACGCTCGCGCTGATGCTGGCGCAAACGCTTGCACCCGCCTTCGTCTACCGTGTGCAGGACGCCACGCAACTGCGCCGCAACATGTGGCGGCTCACGGCGATGACGGCAGTCCTGATGATCGCAGGCGCGTTCGTGCTCGACCTGCTCGCGGGCTTCATTATTCGCCGCGTGTTCGGACCGGATTTCGAAGAGGCCATCGATATCTTCCGCTGGGCCGTGTGGCTGTCCGTGCCCGCCGGCATTGAGGCGATCGGCAACCTGGCCGTCCTCAAATATCAGGCGAAGTTCGTGTTGCTGTCGAAGTGGCTGCTGGCGCTCGCGGTCGCGTGCGTCGTCAATCTGCTGGCGATTCCGCGCTTCGGCGCCTATGGCGCGTTGATCGGACTGGCGTCCGGCTATCTGGCCGCGGCGTCCGTCAATTTTTATTACATCCGTTACAAGCTGCGTCCATGACGTCTTCATCATTCACGCCGCCCGCGGCCGCCGCATCGCTCGACGATGTCGCCGTGCTGATGCCCGCGTACAACGGCCAGGCCGACGTCGAGCGCACACTGGCTTCGTTCAGCGAGGACGCGCGCATCCACGTGCTGATCGTCGACGACGGCAGCACGCCGCCCATCGTCGCGCCCGCGCTGCCGAACATGTCGGTCGAAGTGCTGCGCATGCCGAAAAACGGCGGCATCGAACGCGCGTTGCAAACGGGTATCGAAGCGCTCGCGGCGCGCGGCTTTCGCTACGCCGCGCGCATCGACGCGGGCGACCTTACCGTGCCGCATCGTCTTGCGAAGCAACGCGCGCATCTCGAAGCGCATCCGCACATCGCGGGTCTGGGCATGTGGACACAAGTGGTCTCGCGCGACGGCCAGCCGCTCTTCATGCTGACGCCGCCCAGCGAACCAGGGGCGATTCGCCGCGAGCGCTTCATGCGCGCGTGCTTCGTCCATCCTTCGATGATGCTGCGCATCGACGCCGTGCTCGCCGTCGGCAACTACCGCGAAGCGTACAAGGCAGCCGAAGACCTCGATCTGTTCCTGCGCATGATGGCGCGTTACGACTGCGCGAACCTGCCCGAACTTGGCCTGTACTATGAACTGAACGAAGGCGGCATCAGCGCGACGAAGCGGCGCCGCCAGATCGCGTCCACGCTGCGTTTGCAGACGCACTATTTTAACGTGCTGAACGTTTGCGACTGGCTCGGCCTCGCGAAGAACCTGTTGCACTTCGTCACCCCTTACCAGACGCTTCAGCGCATGAAGAAGCGGCTCTACGCGCCGCGCGCGAGCCATTGACACGTGCTCAATCCCACCCCTATCGCCAGCATGAAGCAACCCATCGAAGCTCCCACCGCGCTACGCGTCGCGCTCGTCTGCAACACCGCGTTCGCGATCTACACATACCGGCAAGGGCTGATACGGGCACTCGTCGCACGCGGCGTCGACGTGACGGTCATCGCACCGCGCGACCGCACCTCGGCGCTGCTCGAACAGATGGGCTGCCGCTGCATCGAGCTGCATGTCGCATCGAAAGGCACGAATCCGCGCGACGATCTGCGCACGATGTGGGTGCTTTACCGGCTGTACCGCACGATCCGTCCGCAGATCGTGTTTCATTACACGATCAAGCCGAATATCTATGGCTCGATTGCGGCGAAACTGGCGGGCGTCGATTCGGTTGCGGTCACGACGGGCCTCGGCTATGTTTTTATCCAGAAGAGCGGCACCGCGCAGATTGCCAAACTTTTGTATCGCTTTGCATTCCGTTTTCCGCGCGAAATATGGTTTCTGAATCAGGACGACGAAGCCGCCTTTCGCGGGCAGAACCTGCTTGCGCATCCTGAACGCGCGCGGCTCCTCCGTGGCGAGGGCGTGGATCTCGAGCAGTTTGCTTTCATGCCTTTGCCGGATCGTAAAAATGGGGATGAAAATAATCAGAGGACATTTTCTTTTGTATTAATCGGCCGCCTGTTGTGGGATAAAGGCGTGGGCGAATACGTCGAAGCCGCAAGGCGGTTGCGCGCGAAGTATCCATATGCGCGTTTTCAGTTGCTCGGCCCCGTCGGCGTCGACAATCCGAGCGCGATTTCGCAGGCCGAAGTCGATGCATGGGTGCGCGAAGGCGTGATCGACTATCTGGGTGAGGCACATGACGTGCGTCCGCTGATCGCCGCTGCCGATTGCGTCGTGCTGCCTTCGTATCGCGAAGGCGTGCCGCGCACGCTGATGGAAGCATCGGCGATCGGACGGCCGATCGTCGCGACCAACGTGCCGGGCTGCCGCGAAGTCGTCGCGGACGGTGTCAACGGCGTGTTATGCGAGGCCCGTAATGTGGACAGCCTCGCGGCGAAGCTCGCGCAGATGCTCGACATGAGCGATGACGAGCGGCGCGCGATGGGCGAGCGCGGCCGTGCGAAAGTCGCGCAGGAGTTTGACGAACGCGGTGTCGTCGAACGGTATAAAACCCTGATTCAGCAGTTGACGGGCATATCACTCTAAGGGAGCTCAGCATGACCACGAAGGGCACGATTCTGGTAACGGGCGGTGCAGGCTTTATCGGTTCGCACACGTGCGTGGAACTGCTCAACAGCGATTACGACGTGGTCGTAATCGACAACCTCGTGAACAGCAAGCGCGAATCGATCGTGCGCGTCGAGCAGATTACTGGCAGGAAGGTCGCGTTTTACGAAGCGGACGTGCGCGACGAAGCGGTCCTCAACGCGATCTTCGACAAACACCCCATCACGGGTGCGATTCACTTCGCCGCGCTAAAGGCAGTGGGCGAATCGGTCGCGAAGCCGCTCGAATACTACCGGAACAACATGGACGGCCTGCTCGTGCTGCTCGACGTGATGCGCGCGCGCAACGTGAAGCAGTTCGTGTTCAGTTCGTCGGCGACCGTGTATGGCGTGCCGAAAAGCTCGCCGATCGACGAATCGTTCCCGCTCTCGGCAACGAATCCGTATGGCCAGAGCAAGCTGATCGCCGAGCAGATCCTGCGCGACCTGGAGATCTCCGATCCGTCGTGGCGCATCGCGACGCTGCGCTACTTCAACCCGGTGGGCGCACATGAAAGCGGCCTGATCGGCGAAGACCCGGGCGGCGTGCCGAACAACCTGATGCCGTATGTCGCGCAGGTCGCCGTCGGCAAGCTCGACAGGCTGCGCGTGTTCGGCGGCGATTACGCTACGCCGGACGGTACGGGCGTGCGCGACTACATTCATGTCGTCGATCTGGCGCGCGGACATATCGCGGCACTCGATGCGCTCGTCAAGCACGACGCGAGCTTCGTCGTCAATCTCGGCACAGGCCAGGGCTATAGCGTGCTTGACGTCGTGAAGGCGTTCGAGAAGGCGTCGGGCAAACCGGTGCCGTACGAGATCGTTGCACGCCGCCCCGGCGACGTCGCGCAGTGCTTCGCGAACCCGGCCAAGGCATCGGACGTGATCGGCTGGAAAGCACAATACGGCATCGAGCGCATGTGCACCGATCACTGGCGCTGGCAGGCGCAGAATCCGCGCGGATTCGAATGATGTCATCAGGCGCAGTGGGATGCGGGGTCGTGCCTGCATCCTGCTGGCTGATGGCTGACCGCTGACGGCTCTTGACTGTCTCTGCGGCGCCCCGTGTGGGATAAGCAGTTACCCGCGAGAAATGACATCCGCGACGAACGTTCGGCGATGCGGGACCGGGAGTTTCCCCGGCCCGCGTGCATAGCGCATCACCGGGTACCAACCGGATGTGCCGGAGCTTTGCAAGCGCCCCGAATGCTAGAGGGGTTGAATAGCTTTACCCGTTGAAAACCGGGAGCGAGTGATCTGATCGCAAGGCCAACGATATGGCGATCATGTTCCGCTCAGGCGAGCCTCTCGTGCAACCAGACGAGCCACCAGCGCCACATGGGCACCTGATAATAAAGCTGGGTGGTTGTGACGGACATACAGGTGGCGATCTCTACATATTTTCCTGCCACCATCCCGAACCTCGATTTCGGAATTTCGTCGCCTTCCCACTGGCACCACCAGCTTTTCGTATCGCTGACGGTGCAGAATGGAAAGCGCTGCTGTTCACCCGGGTCGTCCGCCCTCCAGTACGACACTGAATGCTGATCAACCAGAACCTTATAAGTCATTGGGGTATCGGTCTTTTCGTTGCCGGGGCAAACGCCGCTGACCGCCTTCCCATCGCAAGACAGCATGTAGACGGTCACTTCATTTCCAAACGGCAACCACGCGGCTAATCCGCTGGGGATAAGCCCAATGCCTAAGGCGATCACGAGAGAACCAACAAGTCGATTCATTGTGTAGACGCCTCCGTCCGGATGCCCGGCACCGAACAGACCGAGCCAGTCGCGCCCCACGAATTGAGAGGGATCGTAGCATGAGCGAGAAACCGCACAACCTGCTGGATGTGTGGAAGCGCACGTTCAATCCTGGAGAAGCGTGACGAGAATCCGCAGTATTGGAAGCCGGCTGGATGCGGCGATTGCCATACGCAGGATGGGCCCGCTTCGTGCGAGGAGCCCGGCCTATCGCACTGTCAATCTTTTCAAGCGAGGAAGCGAGGTGGGCCGAAATTCGCGCCTACAAGCAATCTGCCCCTTGTAGTGGCATGCCCACCTATTCGGCAGACGTCCCAAGATCGCTTCATGCGATCGGCTCACCTGACGCCGTGACTCCGATGGCGTCGTCAGTCTTTGTACTGGTCGGGGTGATGAATGACGGGACGTCCGACTAAATTAAGTGTTTTGCGAAAATTGACAATCAAACTTACGGAAAATACATAGCGCACCTCTAATAGACGATATGGGTGCCACCGCCCTTGCCCTATGCCGGCGAACGATGTCACACGAGCAATTCAACCTCCCGAGTCCTGCGTCGAATTGTCGTAACCGACTTGCCGAGCCTCATCCAACGCACGCCAGTCACTGCGTTTTCGACGTCGAGGTTTTTGTTCGTGCGATGGCGGCTCGTCGGTGTTCAGGGTGTTTCTGACCTGTTGCAGCAGGTCAATCGCGGTGCTGAGCACGAATTCGCAATCCTGATCGCATGTAGCATATTGGTCCACGCGGCAAAGCGGGCGGTCCTTTCGTCGCCCCTCCGTCTGCGAAGCGCTCGCCTTCTCATCGCGAGAAACCCGCTCTACGGTAAATCTCGTAGAGAAATCCTTCCAGTATCGAAGCCATTTGGCCTTTGTCCTGGCGTCTTTGGCTCGTTCCACGTGCGCATCGATCAAAACTTCGAATGGGTTGAGGTCCAGGATCATGGCGACAGCAAAACAGAGGTCGTCATCGAATACGCTTGTACCAAGCCGGTATCGGCTGATCGTACCTCGGGTGACTCCGAGGGCCTTCGATGCTGCATAGTCAGATTGCAATCCAAGTTCGACCTTGACCGCGTCGAGGTATTCAACAGTCGTTTGCACGATAGCCCCCTTTTCAAGCCGTTGGTAGCAGTTGTCTTATAGATCAAAAGACCATGACAATCCCGATCGGCGCAACCCCACAACGTGCTTTTCGGATGCTTTTGCGGGATTCTTTAGGCCAACACCCATGGAGACATACTCTGAGTCAGTCTCGCGCGGTCGGAACGCGGGATTCGGGTACTCAACAGCAAGGGACCAAAACATCGCGCGGGCACTCTGCCGGCTGCGATCGAAGAGCGCCCGACAACCTGTCGGTCACGCGATCGTCACCCTCGTGACTGGCAGGCCGATACCGGTTTTTCTCCGGCGTGTTGACGCTCGATCAAAAGTGCAGTCACATCACCCGTCCGCGTTGCGACGCTTACGAGGTTTAACCCCGACCTGTCAGCCTCACGCATTCGATAAGCTTCCATGAGACGGTAAAGTGTGACTCTGGAGATGCCTAACTCATGCGCGGCCTCCCCATATCGCCCGCGATGTCGAAGCAATGCACGCTCAATTGCCTCTCGCTCGGCGCGCTCTCTGACCGAACTCAAAGACGGCAGCGTTTGACCCAAAAGGTAATCTAGCTCAAGGTCCTTTGCGCTAATCAGCCGCCCGTCGGCCATCACTACTGCGCGTCGGATACGATTCCCCAGCTCACGGACATTTCCGGGCCAGGTATGCTTGAACATTGCGTCAAGGGCATCCGGCGCAAAACCCTGTATCCGTCGGCCCGCGACCCTACGGAATTGGGCGAGCTGATGATACGCAAGCAGTTCAATATCGCTACCTCGCTCGCGGAGCGGAGGTTCGACGATGCGCAATACGCAAAGGCGATGATAGAGGTCTTCGCGAAACCTTCCATCGGATATGGCCGCTTCAAGATTAACATGTGTTGCAGAAATAATCCGTACGTCAACATCCACTGCCTCAAACCCTCCGAGGCGCTCGATCTTGCGTTCCTGCAAAAACCGCAAAAGGCTCGCCTGACTGTCTCCCGGGAGGTCGCCGATCTCATCAAGAAATAATGTCCCGTGATTAGCGGCCTCGACGCGGCCTATTTTACGTTGAGTCGCGCCAGTAAACGCACCGCGCTCGTAACCAAACAACTCAGATTGCACAAGATCGCGGGATATAGCACCGCAATTGATAGCAACAAAAGGAGCTTCACGGCGGGCAGAGCGCCGATGAATCGCCACCGCTGTCAATTCTTTTCCAGTCCCTGACTCTCCTGCAATGAAAACAGGAGCGTCTGTCGAACCCATTCGTTTGATAGATCGAAACAAGGTTTGCATCGCTTCGCACGCCCCTATCATCTCGCCTTCAACTTCCTGATGAGCGAAATCCTCGCGTGGTTCAGACGATAGGGCTGCCATTCCGTGTGCATGTCCAACCGCTCTCATGACCCTCTCCGGAACAAGCGGAGTCGTCACGTAATCCGAACAGTAATCGCGCACCAGATGGCGTAGCGTGGCATCGGTAGCTGACCCGATGAAACAATCGCGACCCAACCGATATTCGGCATGGCTATGCACGATTCCAGCGATCGCCTGCGCGCCTTCTATTGCTTTTCTCACGTCCTTACCCGGCCGGACCGGTCTTACATCCCAGCCGCGCTGCTCAAAAAATCCACTTAGATCGGCGTCAGGTTTTGCCGACAAATATATCAATCGCCGCGAGTTCATTTTCGGGCCCTCAACGCATGCCTGTTTTCTCCCGCTCTAGAGAAAGCCGCATATACAGAATTCCTGTTTCATCTGATTGGGGAAATAGCCACCCCACCTTTCATACCCCCGAGATACAATTCGCGCGAGCCGCTGGACGAACCGAATCGATCACAGGAAAGCAGGCTGCGGATTCAGGCGCTCTTAAGCGGATTCCCATTGCGCATTCAATACATCTTCCGGGCGGAGGACGATCCTAAGGTTCGTCTTCAGACCCGTGAAGTCAGAACTCCGGGATCATCCCGAGATCGTCGGTCTGGCTTGCACTTTCACCGGCCTTGACGTATTAGATGTCATTGCCCCTGGCCAGGAAAACGCGATCTCCCCGCGTCCAGTCGCCGTTTGCCGGGTTCTGAAACACCGTCACGAATGTCGGGCCGTTCTTGATCGCAGACACCACGTCGTCGCGCAAATATTCACCGCGTTCATCGACTGCATGACCGTTGTCTATCGCGAGCCTGAAGCGAAAGGATGCGCGTTTTCGTTGAATCGAAACGACTTCATAGATCAGATAATCAGCCCATTTGTCTTCCATCGTTTGCTCCGATAGAAGCCGACGACCGCCGCCACGGCACCAAGTGCATCCCGAGCACCCGCTCGGGAGTCAATTTGTATGTAACATCTACATACATAATCCACATATATGGTGAGTGATTCGCCGGAAGCCGCTTATTCGCCATGCATATGAACGGAATGGTACCCGGACGCGCCATTTACTCCCTTTGTATCGGCATAAACTTGTTGATCCTTAAGGTGCGCAAACCATAACGCACATTTTCTTTCGACAGTGACAAACTCACTCCCGAGGTGCGAGGTGGACGACCGGCCTCTATAGCGTCGCCTTCCAGAATACTCCGGCCAGGAAATGGACTCAGATCATCCTGTAATTGCGCCCGATAGGGCGCGCGTCAGCGATCAACAGCCGATCGTCCCGCACCATCCTGCACGCTTATACGGCACGCTGAAACGTATTAGGCTACACGTTGTGCAAGCCGAAGCGTAAAAACCAGGAACCGACTCTGGCGATGAACCATCCTGGACACATGAGATGGCGGATAAACGGGAACGGGGCCGTGTAGACAATGCGGAGCGCGTAGGCAAAATCCCAAGCATCCGCCCCCAACCAGGCCCTCGAGTTTTGCCAGCAGAAGCCCACGCCCTTGGAGTGCTCGTACTCGAGTCGGGAGTATATGTGTAGTTTTTTGTCAGATTCTGGTTGTCGGTCAGGTAGCCATCAATGATCCTCAGCAACCCAGAAAAGTACTTTCTTACACATTGCCATTCCTCCATGCCGAGCGCTTCATCAAAGTCGGCCAGGTTACGGTTAATCGGTTCGAAACAGGCATTAATCGCAGCACGACTTCCCGGAATAAACCGCAACAGGATGCGTCGCCCATGGGTCGGATTGGACTCGCAGGTAATCAGCCCCGCTCTTTCGAGGCTCTTCAGGGATGTCGTGACACTGCCTGGCGATAGTCACTGCCTGGCGATAGTCCCATCAGTTTTGACAGCCTGCTCGGCGTGACCGGTTGCACTTCGTCGGAATAGGCAACGTCAAGGCATTCCAGGTTGGTAACGTTGAGCCCCAGTTGACTCGCCACAAACTGTCGAAGGCCGCCAGCCTGACGTCCAGCATACGGTGAGCGTTTTTGGAAAAGTCGGCGTTTGACCCGGCAGGTGGGAGTCATGAAGACGAACGTCAGTGGACCGCTGATGAAAAAAATCATGGATCGTCGGGGGAATCTATGGGTGAAATCGATGGATTCAGGCGACGTTGAGGAAACGACATAGCTTTCGGCAGGTGGCATCGAAGAGGCCTTGCTCGCGCTCAGAGCGGTCATCCAGGAGCGGGCCACCGTCTTGCTCGTCGATATACCGTAACACTATCGAGCGCGCGTCCAGCTTCCTGAGTTCGCGGTAAAGCTGCCGCTCTTCAACGAGACGACCACCGAACATCCAGATGAAGTCCCGATGCTGGTGCAGGGTTTTTCGGCTGTAACCGCTGTCCAGAAGATTCAGGAGATACGGTGTGAATACCTTGACGAGATCCTGTCCGAACGGAATGTCCTGTTCCTCAAGGCTCCAGGACTTGGGCCAGTTTTGCAGGTCGGGAACGAGTCGTTCAAGATCGCTTGATCCGGGTGTGACAATGGCGGTATTCCCGACGATTTTTCGCTTGCTAGCCATGCTTTTGACCCGCTTGCTCAATTCCTGTCATCATTTCCCCGGATTCGTTTATGAAGGAGCGCGGCTGTGCGAAAGGACGCATACCATTGAGATTGACGTGCGCCCACGTAAGGGATCCAAACCAGTTTGTTCGTGCTGCAACGAGCGCGGAAGCGGCTACGATACGCTCGGAGAACGTCGCTTCGAGTTCATCCCGATCTGGGGTTTTGCCGTCATTCTGCTGTATTCGATGCGTCGTGTCGATTGCCGTCAGTGCGGCGTAAAGGTTGAGACGGTACCGTGGGCCATCGGCAAGCATACGTTGACGAAGGCATACATGCTGTTTCTGGCCCAGTGGGCTCGTAAGCTGTCGTGGAAAGAAACCGCGCTGAGTTTCCGGACCAGCTGGGAGAAGGTCTTCAATGCCGTGGAATGGGTAGTCGACTGGGGGCTGAATCATCGTGAGCTCGGGACGATTCGCGCTTTCGGCGTTGACGAGATCCAGTATGGCCGAGGGCACCAGTACCTCACGCTCGTCTACCAGATCGAGGCCGGCTGCACGCGACTGCTCTGGGTCGGACAGGAACGTACTCAGGAGAGCTTCGCGAAGTTCTTTGCGATGATCGGCAAGCCGCTGTGCGAGAAGGTCGAATTCGTGTGTTCCGACATGTGGAAGCCCTATCTCGAAATGATTGCGCGCCATTGTCCGAACGCCCTGAACATCCTCGACCGTTTCCACATCGTTGCCAAGATGAACAAAGCGATCGATGAGGTGCGCGCCGATGAGGCCCGGCGCATGACGCGTGATGGCTATGAGCCTGTTCTGAAAAAATCCCGCTGGTGCCTGCTCGCGCGACGCGAGAACCTTACTGGCAAACAACGTGTTCGCCTGCGTGACCTACTCCAGTACAATTTACGTAGCGTACGTGCCTATCTGCTCAAAGAAGAATTCCAGCAACTCTGGGACTACATCTCTCCTGTCTGGGCGGGCAAGTTTCTCGACCAGTGGTGCAAGCAGGTGATGCGCTCACGCATCGAGCCGATGAAGAAGTTTGCCCGGACCGTGCGCTCGCACCGGGAGCTGATCCTCAACTACTTCCGTGCCAGAAAGCAGTTCTCCAGCGGCGTCATCGAGGGGCTGAACAACAAGGCCAAAGTCACCATGAGAAAAGCGTACGGCTTCCGAACCTTCCGATCCACAGAAATCGCGCTCTATCATGCACTTGGCAAGCTTCCTGAGCCTCCATCTACCCACACTTTTTACTGACGAACCAAAATCATAAGCGATGTCAAAACCGGGGGAATCGGGTGCTCCTGGACAAGTTTTGACGATGCCTGCTGACGGCCCATTCGGCATCCGGCATGAAGGCGGCGTGTCTTTGACTCAGCCTTTGGTGGGGAGCTTGAGAACCTGTCGTCCCGATGCGAAGGGAGAAATCCAGGCGGAAGGCCTTCGCAAGAATGAGAGTACCGATGCGGGACACAGGGGCGGCGACGTCCGTCGGAGGGTTGAAGGGCCTGTAATGCGACTGGACCGAATGAGTGTCACTGTCCCTTATCTTCGGTAACGCATCGCAAGCATCGGTCAGTCGATGCTCACGTTCTTGGCACACGTTACGCAAAAGTCAAGGTCATCCGGAAACGCAAGCGCTCCACGCAAAAACACCCCAAAGTCGGATCGGTATCCAACTTTGAGGTGTAGTTTACAGCCCGGCCTGTTGACCTTCGCAGGCGCGGGTCACTATCGATTGATTACGGCGTAACCGAGCAACCCGTCACGCAGGTGTTGTTCGAGTACTGCGCCGCCTTGATGCCCCAGTTCTTGCCGATGATGGTACGGCTGGGGATATTGGCGCCACGGAAACCCTGCGCATTGCTCGTGCCCGACACCGTGTTGTTACGCACGATGTTGGTCGAGTAGTCGGCGCTCGCCGCCACGCCGCCCGTGAGCATCACCGACGAAGTCATGTCAGGTGCGCCATAGCCGTACACAGCCTTGATCGTGTTGTACTCGATCACGTTGTTGCCAGTCGCCTGGGTCGTGTTGTCGTTCTCGATACCCACCGCGCAGTCGGTCACCGTGTTATGGCCGATGTAGCCATTGGTGTGAGCAACGAACACCGGACCATAGTAGCCGCAGCTTGCAAACGTGTTGTAGATGATCTTGTCGCCACTGCCGCCATTGGGCGCGCCGTAGGTCTGGAACATCGACTGGCCGAAGAACTGCTTGAAGCTGTTGCCCGCCAGGAAGAAGTTGCTTACCGGACCGGTTGTTTCAACCGGAATATCCCAATGGCGGTTGTCGTTGTTGTAGTACTGCGGGGCCGCGGTGTTTGCGCCCACGAAATTGCACTCAACGATACTGTCATTCGTATAGGCGTTCTTGTAGTCGCCGATGACGAACATCTGCATGTTGTAGCCCGTGGTCCGCTTCAGGATGGTGCCCTGGCACTGGATGTGGCGGTTGCTCACCCGCACATTGAGCGTGCCATTGATCACGCAGGTGCCGGCAGGAACCAGCACGTCGCCCGCATTGATCGCCTTCTGGAACGCAGCCGTATCATCGGTCGAGCCATTGCACTTTGCGCCATAGGTGATCGGGTTCACCGGATTCACCAGTGCCGGCGGCGTGTATTGGGTAGCCGACGACGTGGTCGTGGTGGACTTCACATAGCACGCCTTGATGTAACCAGTAGCGGGATCAGCCATCGCGCTGTTGTCACACGGCACGCTGCGGGTGTAGGAGCCATTCACTGCGTACATGGCCGATGGCGAGTTCGGAGGCCATGCACCATAGAGCACGCTTTGCGTGCCCGAGAAACTGCAGGTGCCGTGTTCGTCGGCACATTTCGTCCACGTGACGCCGTTGACGGTAACCGAAGCCGGATTGCCCGCTGCATGCGCTGCGGAAAAGAAGGTCAGCGAAAAAAGTAGAAATAAGAAGTACTTAATTTGTCTCATTGATTTCGTTCCAATAGATCTGAAACTCTTTACGGATGAAAAGGAAGAACCCATCGAGCACGCTCGACGCTGATGATGTGAATATCCGCAGGTCGACACCCCCAGATACTTAGCCCCAAGGACCGTCGCATGTTGAGCCAGCCAGGCAGACCCGCCAACCTTACTGAACTTTCAACTTAGTAGTCCTCAACGCGCGTACACAAACACCCCCTCAATGAAGTTCCGTTTAACGAAAAAGCCATGGGTTGCATCAACCGGATGCAGTGCGGGAAAGAGCGACGGCACACACCCGGGCACACTGCTGACAGACAATCAACCTTCTAATTCGACCCTTACATTTAGGCATACTAAAAGATTGATACTGCTTTCTTTTATCTTTCACCTTCGGCTCGCGCGAATGTTCAATCGACGGGGCCGGCATAAGCTCTGGTTTCTCCCGCAGCTAAGCATCCGCTTAGCCATACGATATCGCCAGGTGCCTGATCGGCCCACACAGCGGTCGAACCGCGTACAAGAGAGCGGCAATGCAACAATTACCGAACCCTTTTGAACCTCGAGGTATAATTTGCGTGTGGCTTGAAAGAAACCGAAGTATAAACGTTTCATTGTTGAAACGCTGACGGCAATCATATCGGTTAAGGACTAACCCGAAGATGATTCGCCAACTTGGTCGATACTCACCTATTCGCTCGGGAAAAATAAGGTTTTCGTTCGCGAACCCTAGGTGAATTGGGGAAATCTTTTTTTACAATCTGGGAGGGACGCTTGACAACTTAAGATTCGGCTTTGGAGCGCCTGTTTGCAGACGATCGAACGTTGGTTCCGACCCCGACTGAAATCAATCGCGCGGACAGAGATTTGGACCCCGCCCCGAAGTCCTCGCCAACGAATAAGTATGTCCATTCAAATAGGGATTGTACCGAAAGATCAGACGAAATCCACCCTTCTGGACACGACGTGCCCTCTCGCGGGATCTGGCGACGTTCTTCTGCTCTGTGCACAATCCTCGCCTCGCGCGGTTCTATCGATGAGCGTAAGCAACGCCACGTCCCACCATCGCGCACTCTCGAGAGGTGCACGCGGCTTGAACAGGTCGAGCCGGCCACTTCCCAGGGTTGTGAAAGATCGACAGCCTAATGAAGAGAGTTCCCTGGCGAGCGGTTCGCCTTGCGAATCGAGTTGCCCCTCTTTTCCTTGAGCAATGCGCACGAGTACCGTATGCTTTTTGATTGAGCGCACAGCAAATCGCGTGTCAATGAACAATCGATGTATTTGTACTCCTTATTTCTTGACCAAAAGCGTATCTTCCCTACCCGCAAAGCGATCTGCGATCTAGACAATGCCGCACTGCTTCGATTGCTGATGCCGGTATAAGAGGCAGACGCCAGCGTTCGAGATGGGCTCAGCTATCCGAAACCGGAAAACTCTAAAATTAATTCAAGAGACCTCTTGCGTGCATGATTTCAAAGATAGCCAGGCTCGGGTATCGAAATTCATGAAATAGAGGATTTCCAGAAAGGCTGCCTATTCATCGAACGAATGCTCGATTCAATGTTGTGTGGGGCAGCGAACATTGAATATGGAGACTCCATGACAGATTTATTCGACATCGGCCTGCACGAGGGGCCGACGCCTGTTGCAACAGGTAAGTAAGGACGGGGCAACGACGGAAGGGCATCATGGCACAACCGCGTGCTGTCGATGACGACACGATCAACCTTGTTCACCAGTTCGAAGGCTTGCCCGAGCTCGCCGTTGCAAACATCCATCCTCATCTGGACCCGGTCGGAATATGGACCATAGGCCGGGGACATGCGATTTCTCCCGATGGTCGTTTCGTTCGAGGAAACGCCGGTCTGGATCAAGTCAAAACAATCATCACGTGTTCGTACGTTGACGGACGGCTGCGGCGGCACTGGGGCCGTCAGGACGGTCGCTCTGAGCAAACGCTCAGTCCCTGCGATCTATCCAGCAAAAAGACAATCCGTCCGCGGCATCTTGATCAGTGATCGCCCATGCTCTATGCGTTGACCGTATCGATGTGACAACGGAGGTGACTATGAACCGGTGCTTTGCATGTGACACCCTGGTAGGCATGCCTTCGACAGTCACCCCGCATGCGTCGCTACAGCGGATCCGGGCAGAGGTCGTTGGCCCACCTGCGCACACGGTCACCCGCTATGTCCAATACCGCTGTAACGTTTGCGGCTCATGGATTCATCAGAACACACTGGACGGTTCTCCGGCGGGTCTCTGGTCGGCCGGCGCACCTCAAACCGGTGCTGAAAACAACGCATTCCAGGTGATGCACAACCGGCGCAGGCGTTGATTACAGTAAGCTCACCGAACTGCGGATCGCCCGACACGTTGCTTCGCCTCGGGACGGAACACCTCGCTACCTCAACCGAACGATAGCGTCGATAGCGCCTGTCAGACAGGATCGGGTGGCGAGCCAGCATGCGGATAGCTCAAAAGCGCCGAATTGCCAGCGGGCATGCCCGCGCATGCGAGAACGCGCGCACCTCATCCGCCATGCTCCGCTACGATGCTCGCAATGCTCCAGGCCAGGCATCCCCGTGGCTTTTGCCTTATCCCCGAGTAACGGAGTAGTTGGCATTTTGCAGGATACGCCCCCAGTCATAATCGCAGCGATCAGGCGTATAGGGCATCGTCCCGCCCCCGGGCGTAAATGTCAGCTCCCCGAAAAATATCTGATCGTCACACGAATAGAAATCTACACGCACGTAACCAAGCCCATCGGCCAGCGCCATGGCTACGCTGCTGAGCTCTTCCCAATTCGACGGTCTAGGCACTGCGCGTTCGCTGCGCGCGTAGTCGCCCCAGGCCAGATCAAGTCTGTTCCACCGGGCGTCGTAGACATCGGCGCGAGGCGTGCCGAAACGATCGGAAATGATGCCCGTGTAAATGACCGGACCGTCTGGACCGCGGCCGAACATGTGCATCTTGTAATCAGACGGAACGGTGCCCGCCTGGTCGAGGAGCAGGGTTTCAAAGAAGATCCGGGGTTGAATGCCCTTGTAGTGCTGTTCACGCGCCACCCGATAGTAGTCAATGCTCAACCATCTGCCGGCGATCCGACGGAGTTCTTCAAACGATCTTTTCGACTTGTCCAAAACTACTTCAACGAAGTTGGAGCCGTGATTCGCTTTCATCACAAACGATGATGGTAGCGAGTCGAAAACGTCTTTCGTAAAAACATCGGGCGCCGCGAGCAACGGAATAAGGTACCTCTCCCCGATGCGTTCCCTTACGTATTCGCGGACCCTCAACTTGTCGGCCAGGCTGCTCCAGCGCGGATCCGGTTGCAGGCATCGCATCAGGATCATTTCGTTGAACGCCTTCGGACGCTTCATGTTCGGAAACCGCCCGATTCTTCGACGATGGGAAAAGGCCAGATACAGGTCATCGGGCATAAGCGACGCTGCGCCTTTGAGCACCCGACGCGTGCTTCTGAAAAAGAGGTTGTTCATGGCTTCATGTCTCCCCTATGCATCAACTCTTTTCCCGGGCAACAGAAAATCCCGGATGTCTCCACCAGCACTTCGCCTGCTTATTGTTCAGCGCAGCAAACGCCCCGAACACAAGACCAGATTTTCTGCTCAACGCTTCATGGCCTGGTGGCCATGTCGGGGGAAGCGCACCGGCCTGCTTTTTGGAAATTCGATGTTGAACAGGTTACACCCGGCACGCGCCATGTCTGACACTCTTTCCGACCAATCTTCCTATGTGTTGCCAGTGGCGAAAATAACCGAGATTCTGGCGCAGAACGACACGCGTCCAAATGTAAAAGAAGGGGGCGGCGTCCGCAGATATCCGCGGCAGCCGGGAGTTATTCCGCTGTCTTTCGAGGCTGCAAGCCTGATGATCTCGTCCCGCGCCTTGAAGCGCAGCAGCGGAATGCGATATAGGGCACCGGGTGAGATCGACTCTATGCACGTTCAATTTGTTATCGGCAACCTTAGCGACTATCACATACCACGCTACCGCGCGCTCGTGCAGCTTGCGCTGCGACATGGATGCAAGGTATCCCTCGTAGAGCTATTCGAATTCACGAGCTTTTATGACTATCCGCAGAGCAATCGCACGGCGTTCCTTCAGGATGCGCAGTCCGACATGGTTACAGTCTTCAAGGGTACCGCTGCAGGCACCAAGCATTGGCTGACGGTGGCGGCCCGGCTCCGCGTAATCGTGCGTGCCACACGCCCCGACTTTGTCATCACGCTCGGCTACAACACCAGCTATTCGATTTACCTGTGTCTGCTCAGGACGCTGACGCGTCGATTCAAGCTGGTCTACATGTCGGACTCGAAGGCTGACGACGGAAAACGGCACCGACTCAAGGAAGCCTTGAAAAGAATCCTCGTCTCACGCTTCGATGGTGCACTCGTGGCCGGTGAGAAACATCGTCGATACGCCGAATCGCTCGGCATTCCCTTGCACCGATCACGTATCGGATTTGATGTCATCGACGTTGCCTACTTTCGCGACGCCGCAAAAGCCGTACGCGCACACGCCGACAGCGCGCGACACCGCTTCGCCCTGCCGTCACGATACGTGCTATGCGTGAGCCGCTTTGTCGAGCGCAAGAACGTGCCGCTCGTTCTGGAGGCGTTCGCGTGCTCAGAGCTTGCGCAACAGGGGGTGTCCCTCGTCCTCGTCGGTCAGGGTCCGCTGGAACAGACGATTCGTGAAAAGATTGCCGCGCTCGGGCTAAGCGAGCGAGTCCTGATCTTCAGCGCGATTCTGAACTGCGACATGCCAGCCTTGTATGCGCTCGCAGACTTCATCGTGCTCGCTAGCGCATTCGACCAGTGGGGGCTGTGTGTCAACGAGGCTATGGCTGCCGGGCGGCCAGCGATCGTGTCGCGGACCTGTGGCTGCGCGAACGAAGTTGTGCATGACGGCATCAACGGTTTCATTGTTCGGCCTGACGACCGCGAGCAGCTTGCAATGAGAATGAAGCAGCTCGCCGAAGACCATGCGCTTCGCGAAGATCTCGCCCGCAATGCGGAA
Source organism: Paraburkholderia hospita (assembly GCF_002902965.1). GTDB lineage: Bacteria > Pseudomonadota > Gammaproteobacteria > Burkholderiales > Burkholderiaceae > Paraburkholderia > Paraburkholderia hospita. The sequence continues at coordinate 3,000,165 of NZ_CP026105.1, forward strand.
TCAACGATCCGTGACTGGACCCCCGAGCTTTTCGCCCAAAACGTGCTCGCCCTCACAAACGTGATCCTGAAGCGCAACGACGCCTACGCAGGCGGATAGCCGGAAATTAAACAGGAATTGTCTACTCCATACCACCAGCAATTCCATTCGTTTTTCTAACGCAGGTGCAAGTCACAGTGCCACGATTGATTGCGATTTCAAGGATACATTTCTATGGGTTTGCGAATTCTTCATGCCATCATCACCGTCAATCCGGCATATGGAGGACCTATTCAGAGGATCATTCAGGCGTCTCGCGAGCATCGGCGCATGGGAAATTCGATCGAGATCGTTACGCTCGATGGACCCGACGAGCGCTCACTCGCTCAGTGTGAAGTCATCTGTCATCCCGTCGGCCCGGGGTTCGGCAAGTACAGATACGCTCCGAGGCTGGTCCCGTGGCTGCGGGCCAACGCGCCGAAATACGACCTTGTGATTGTCAACGGAATCTGGAACTACATATCGTTTGGCGTTTGGCGTGCGCTACGCGATTCGGGGATACCCTATTTCGTATTCACGCACGGGATGCTGGACCCGTACTTCAAGCAGCGCTACCCGTTAAAGCACTTCAAAAAGATGCTCTATTGGCCATGGGCAGACTACCGGGTTCTTCGCGATGCCAATGCCGTGTTCTTTACGTGCGAGGAAGAACGTCTATTGGCCCGCCAATCGTTTCGCCCATACCACTGCAACGAGCATGTCATCAGCTACGGCACAGCAGGTGCCGTTGGCAATCCGGACATGCAACGCGAACTTTTCCTTTCGAGGTTTCCGCATTTGCGCGGCAAAAGAATCCTCCTCTTTCTTGGGCGAATCCACGAAAAGAAGGGAATCGACCTTACGCTGAGGGCGCTGGCTCAATGCATACAAGACACGCCCCGAGACAAGATTAACGATGTGCGACTGATCATAGCGGGCCCCGATGACAGCGAGTACGCGAGGGCGGCGAAAGCCCTGTGCTACGAGTTGCAGTTGACAGAAAGGGTGACATGGACGGGATTGCTCGACAACGACCTCAAGTGGGGCGCATTCCTTGTATCCGACGCTTTTGTGCTCAACTCGCATCAGGAGAATTTTGGGGTTGCTGTGGCCGAAGCGTTGTCTGCGGGGCTCCCGACGCTGATTACAGACAAGGTCAACATCTGGCGTGAAATCGAACAGTCTGGCGCAGGCTTCGTAGACAAGGACGACCTGGCAGGGGCAGTCTGCTTGTTGCACCGCTGGCTGGACGCTTCGCGACGCGAGTGGGCTGACATGCGCACGCGCGCCAGACAGTGCTTCACTTCCAGGTTTCATATCGCTCGGTCCATGCAATCCTTGCTCGACGCGCTTGCAATCTACACGGTGCAACAGGGCTCAACAGGCGTGGCTGCCGAGGAGCAGCTTGAACTGGACGAAAATATTTAAAACGAGGCACTGAAAACCCGGGCAAAACCTCCCTGAGCAAACGACGCTTGCCCATGCATCGCACGGGCGCAAGAAACCCGGCAGCGGACCGGCATTCAGGCGCCATTCGCGCGACCACAGTTAGCCTTTTCCTGGTCTGACCTGTGCCCTATCCGCTTCTTGAGCTTTGCTTTGGCGCTCTGATCCGCAGCAGTTGCTTTGCAGAAACTGTGCGGGAGGGAACACGCCAGGTCGTAAGAGCATTGACTAGATTTTCTCGCGCCCCACAATCATCAATTACGGAGGGGTGCCCGAGTGGCTAAAGGGGACAGACTGTAAATCTGTTGGCTTAACGCCTACGTTGGTTCGAATCCAAGCCCCCTCCACCAGATCCATGGCGGACATGGCGGTATCGTGGTCAACCAGCCTTGCGGCGGCAGGCGACGTCGGAGCACCGTCGAATCGTTGGTCACCCTCTCTCCCGCCAGACTGACGTTTGTCGCTCGTCGATCATCGGCGACGTCGCACTGCGACGCTTCAATTGCCTTGATAAGGCCATATTCCAAAAGTAAATTCAATGCGGCCGGGCGCAAGCGATTGATCTGACTGCGCTGAGGCAGCTTTGCGAATTTCTCGAGAACGCACCGCTTGCGATGCCTCCTTTCCTCCTACCAAAACAAGCCGTCGCGTGACACGAACTGCGCGCTCCAGCTTGTAGACATCAAGCAAAAAGAAAGGTACCTTTCTTAGCCATGGCCATTATTCAGCCTCAGTGGCTTCGGATAAAGACTCTCGCCTTTAGCAGAAGATTACAGGTCTTCGGGAGCAACTCGCGATGCACACCATGACGTTCGAAGTCGTTCGCGATCTCGACAGCTTTTGTGCCATGCAGCCCGAGTGGGACGATTTGTGGTCTCGTGCCGGAGGCGAGTACTTTCAGTCGTACGCGTACTGCCACGGCAGTCTCATAGCGGAGGCCGCACGTCGACGTCAACTCCACTGCATCACTGCACGGCGTGAAGGTCGGCTCGTCGCGCTCTGGCCGCTCGTCACGTCGTGGAGAAACTGCTGGAAATACGCCACTCCGCTTACGCCGCCCAACAGATCACCAAGCGACATCCTTGTCGCGCCCGATTGCGACGTCCATCAGGTAGCGATGGGTGCATGGCGAGTAGCCCGCAAATCGACGCAGGCCGACGTTTTCGAGTTCTGGCGCATTAACTCGAGTTCGCCACTGCAACGCTGCCTGACGCGCGATGCCGTGACGCGCCGCGCGACCGAGGAACGCACGCCCTATGCCCCATTGAGAGGCCAGCATGATTGGGAAGCGTATTGCCGCTCGCGACCGGGCCGCTCGAAAACCCGCCCGAACTATCTGAAACGGCGGCTGGCCGCGCATGGCGAATTCAATGTCGAGATGCTCGACTCGAATGATCCGCGCATCCCGTCGCTAGTCGAGTGGTCTGCTTTGCGAAAGCGCGAATGGGCACAGCACAACGGCATCGATAGTCCGTGGGTCTATTCCGAATCCAGCAGCAGGTTCTGGAACGGTCTTCTAACGAACGCTGCTTATCAGCACGGCGTGTTTCACCTGTTTGTACTGACACTCCAGGGAAAACCGCTTGCCGCGAACGTCGTTGCGGTAGGCGCCACGCGCGCGTATCTATTGACGACGACGTACGACCTGAAGCATGCGAACCTGTCACCGGGAACCGTGCTCGTCGATGAATGTGTCAAATGGGCATTCGACCGAGGGCTGGATTTCGACTTCGGGCCGGGCGAGCAGCAGTACAAGTCGTCGTGGAGTGGCGGCAACTCATACGCGACATCGTCATGCCTCGTCTTTCCAACCTGGTGGGGACGCGCTGGCTATTTCGCGAAGCATGGCATCCGGCATATGCGAGCCATCTTCGCGCAGATCACCGGCAGGCAGACGCCGGCGCAAGGGCCCGTGAATGCACCGTCGACATGATGGCCACCATGTCACAGATGATCTTGATGTGTACCTTCGGGCCCGGAAGTCTCCCTGAGGTAGTGCGAACGCGTAACGCTCCTTGGCGCCATCCTACGGTGTACCAACGCTCACACGAGTTGCGCCAGTCTGCCCATACGCTGGCTGCCGTTCAATCGTCTCGCCGCCGCGGTTCGCATGCGTGTCATGCTCTAAGGTCGTCTGGTCCGGCACCAGCAAGGCGAGGCTCCAGCAGACCATGAACAGTAGCACCGCGACATTGAACAGCTTCTTTAGTCCTGTCATTTTTCCACCCCGCAAAGGACGTATGTCTCGACAATGCCTTTCGACACCTCGTCATTGAAAATTACTGCCGCAGCGGCCTGAGCGCCCGCCCGGGTGGCGAACGCCTCGAAGAACCTGGTAAACCTTTCCTGTAGCACGAAGTGAATATCGGCGGCGGACGATTGCGGCGTGATGATCCCATCTGACCGCATCGCCGCTATTGTTCTTCCGATATGGTCCGCCAAGTTCTCCAGCAACTGCATGGGCCTTGAGAGATCGTCCATCACCGCGACCAGGTGCTGCATAGCCTTGAACGTCTCGGGCGTTTGCGAATAGAAGGACTGCACTGACACACCTTTGACACCGAACATTGCTTGTCCCCCGACGCGCGGCGTAGCACGCGTTCAGCGTTTTCTCGTTGATTGAATTGTGCTTAAAGCCTCTTCATCGAGCTTCTTTGTATTCAGCGATGCTCAGCAATTAGAAACAAGAATCAGACCGCAAACTATCTGTTATTAACCTAAAAGCCGAACTCGGTCGATCGAAAAAGCACAGACTGTGCCAAATCGCGATTTTCTGTGGGGCAGGCCGCAGATTAGGTGCGAACGCCAGCTTTTCCGTTTAAATCGTTTCATTTGCGAAACGTGCGAACCGCCCAGCGAATTCCCAACAGTGTGGAAAGTGACCCGCGCCGATCCTGATTCGCAAATGCCACGAGGCTTCGGCCAGATAAAGAGCGACCTTCAATTCCGTGATTCACTTCTGAAACACGATTCCCGCCCGCCGCGATCCACGTCCGGACCGGAAGCCTATCGGGTCTCGCGAAGAACTCTACGCGGCATGAACCGCCGATGAGGCGACTTTGCAACCAAGGTACTGAAGCACCCCGGGTTTTTCGGAGGCTGTTTTGCTTGAGTCACGCCCCGATGGCGGACCCAGCGAGTTTCGAATAATAAGCGGCTTCTGCCTCGGCAGGTGGAATGTCGCCGATGGGGCCGAGCAGCCGACGATTGTTGAACCAGTCCACCCATTCGAGCGTCGCCATTTCAACGGCCTGCAAGTTGCGCCACGGACCAAGGCGATGGATCACTTCTGCCTTGTACAAGCCGTTGATCGTTTCAGCCAGTGCGTTATCGTAGGAGTCACCCACGCTGCCCACTGACGGCTCGATGCCAGCGTCGACCAGCCGATCCGTATAGCGAATCGATACGTATTGAACGCCGCGGTCGCTGTGATGGATCAGCCCGTCCTGCTGCGCCGGCTGTCGTTCGTACAAGGCCTGCTCCAGCGCATCCAGAACGAAGTCCGTGCGCGCCGAGCTCGACACACGCCAGCCGACAATGCGCCGGGCGAACACGTCGATGATGAACGCGACATAGACGAAGCCCTGCCAGCTCGATACATAGGTAAAATCTGACACCCACAGCGCATTGGGCCGTTCGGCCGTGAATTGCCTGTTCACCAGATCCTTCGGGCACGGCGTCGAACCATCGCTCACCGTCGTGCGTACTGTCTTGCCCCGCACCACGCCGCGCAGGCCCATCAGCTTCATCAGCCGTTCGACCGTGCAGCGCGCCACGACAATGCCTTCGCGCTTCAATTGCTTCCAGACCTTGTCGGCACCATAAACCTGGAAGTTTTCTTCCCACACGCGCCGGATCTCATCCTTGAGCATCCTGTCGCGCTGGGCCCGTGACGGCACCAGGTCAGGATCGGTGCGGCGGGCCACGTGCGTGTAGTATGTCGACGGTGCGATCGGCAGCACCCTGCAAATCGGCTCGACCCCGTAGACGTGCCGGTGATCATCGATGAACGTGATCATCACTTCGGTCGGCGGTCGAGCTCCGCCTGTGCGAAATACGCTGACGCCTTGCGCAGGATTTCGTTGACCTGCCGAAGCTCACGCACTTCCCGCTCCAGCTCCTTGAGCCGATCCTGCTCCTGCGTACTCGTGCCCGGGCGCAAACCTCGATTCCGCTCTTCCTTGCGCACCCAGCTCCGCAGCGTCTCGCCCGAGCAGCCAAACTTCGCTGCGATCGACGCGATCACTTTCCATTGCGAGTCGCGCTCGCCCTGATGTTCCAGCACCATCCGCACAGCCCGTTCACGAACTTCCGGCGAGAACCTTGGCGACTTCTTCTTCGTGTTTTCCATAGCTCCATTTTCTCAAGAATTGGAGCCTCCGGAAATCCCGGGGCGCTTCAGTACCGGCAAACAGGCATTCACCAAGCGGCGCTTGTGTGTACCGATCGTTTCAGTCCTGAAACGCGAGTCACGGAGCGCCGCTTCCACCGCGCAAAGACGGCGCCTGCGCCCCACGCAACCAGGCGGACGCGGCCGGTCACGCGGCCCGGTATCCAGATGGATGCGACCTGGCAGCAGAGATAGACGTGTCATGTTCAGTCTTCGGATGCCGGCCTGGGAATAGCGTACGCACCATCGACGTCCGAATTCCGCCCCGGCCACTGCTGCCTTCCAGTCGAAGACACCTATCCGAGCTGCTCGGAACCGGGCATTGCGAACGGCCAGAACCGGGAGGACATGAACCGCAGGTACGGCAGAGGTGTCCGGTACCTGGTATAACCGTCAAGCAGCACGCCTGTCAAATTCGTCGCGATCCACGCCTGCGGCGTACGTTGTCGTTTTCTGCCGCTTCTGGCCCGTCCTCAGCTGCCGCGAAGTGCTGTGCAAACGTCCTCGATGGTGACCACCGCAATCCCTTCCCTGCGCTGGCGTAACGTCGCTGCGTAAATGACTCGCCGCAGAATCGCGTCGACCTCCGCGGCGGACCTGCCTCCAAGAGCGGCCACCGTGTACTGCATCACGTAACGTGAAACGCCAAAGGTGTCTCCCGCCATCAGCCGCAACTGCATGCGTATATAGGATGCAAGGTTATTGGGGTCAGTCAAGGCGAACCCGATGCGGCATTCCGCTCTCGGGCTACCCGCCGCGACATCATCGCCCGGGCAATTCGTCGAGACGACAGCCGGGACCTCGGGCACTTCTGCACCACTCCCGATCGCAGCCAGGATTGTGTTCGATACGAGCGCGACGCCAAAGTCACGCCTGTCCACCAGGCTATCCCGTTCTGCCTCGCCGAGATCCACGAACGCCGATCGAGCGTCTTTTCCGCTCCTGACACATATGTCCGATCCCGACAGCTCTTCGACCAGAGCACCCCCATGCGAGCCGATAAAGCCGAAACCTGCCATCCGACCGGCTGACCGTTGTTTCAGTTCTCGTCATGTGACCCTCGCCGTAATATTGGAAGATGTCCCAGCGCGAGGTCGCGCGAGAGTCCCAGCGTCCAGTCGATAAAGAGCACCACGCACAGCGCCTGGGAAAATAGGATGTCTAAAAAATTAAATCTTTTTTCACGACAGCTCCGGGATTGCATCTTCCTGGTAGGAATAGCGATCGCAATACTGTTCCGTACCGCCTTCCGTCGCTGGAGGGTGTTCCGCTGGATGGCCCGGGTGACGCTAGGCGTTGCGGTCGTGCACACGCTCCTATCAGCGTTTGAAAAGGAAGGACATCGCCGTTGGTTTCCCACCGCAATCACCCCGAGGTCATCGGGAGTTGAGCGCCTCCAGCAGGTTCAACAGATTGCCGTCAGGACGCTTCCTGCAAACGACTGTTTTGCGCGCAAACAAGGAATCAAGCCGAAACTGCCTATCAAAACAGGGCATAACACAGCAGGACACCCGCTCTTCCACGGTGCGCCTGCGACTGGCCTAACCGGATAGAAAAAGCCGCCCGTTTCCCTTGGGGGCAGACGCCACAGATAACGTTGGGCGCATTGAACGCACGAAATTCTACTTAGTTAAACTGAATGATCGGAGCGAATGAACTGCGGCCGCATGGACAGTGTCGGATACAGGTGCGCCGACGCATGTGATCGCGCAAAACACTTCGGGCCGGTGTTCAGCGGTGCCCGATACGATTGCCTCAAGCGTGGGCTACGCCATTTCGCAGCAAAAGCGCAAGTTGATCGAACAAGGTTTCGGATGGGCCAAGACCGTGGGACGCATGCGCCAGGTCATGGTGCGTGGCTTGAAGAAGGTGGACCAGATGTTCGTGTTGAACATGGCGGCCTACAACCTCGTGCGCGTGCGTTCACTGGGACAAGTCCGCCCTTAGTGGCGGAAATGGCAGCAACGAGCCCAGAAATTGGCCTCAGGCCATCGAAAATAATGTTGAATCCGCGCTGAAATTTCGCAATGCGAAAAAGCTTGCAACAGAAGCTGCGTAAACGGAGGGGTGCTGCTTCCACTGATGGGTACTTCAGCAACCTGTTAAGCAGAAACAGTTCTCAAAATATCAGATACATTGTGCGGCCTCCGGACTCCCACCGCTGCCATGAGCGCAGATTGACATGCACGAGCGGGCCGGCTTCGGTCTGAGTCAGGCCGGCGGCTTCGCGGTCGACACGTACTTGTGCTGGCGCCGGCTCCTGTTGCGCTTTCATGAATGCACTCGGTCAGTCGCGTTGACGGACAGCGAACGAAATGCCGTGTTCGACCATGAATAAAAGCGATCGCGAAGCGGAGTTTCGACAAACCGATACAACAGATGGGCGAGCGCAATCGACTGAAATAGAAACACGGCGCATAACGCGGCTTGCGCGGTGAGATTTGCGGTCCTGTCATAAAGCACTACAAAGAGCGGTGCAATAACTCCGTGTCCGAGATACAGCGAGTAGGAGATCTTCCCGAGGTAGAGCGCGGGGCGGCACTGGAAGAGACGCGCGACGGGGCCTCCATCACTTTGCAACGACGCAATCAGGGCGCCAAAGACGAGCGGTGCGGCGAACGCGACAGCGGGCTTCACGCTCGACAGCCAAAGAAGCAGAGCTACAGCCAAAAACGCCAACACCTGTGCACTGCGCTTACCCGACACGATGCGTAGCAGACGATGTTCATTCAGCTCGAAAATCAATACTCCGATAAAGAACCCTGCAAGGCAGCGCGTCCATCCGTAGCTATAGGTCATGTTCAAGCACTCGCCGCGCCGTAGGCAATCGAACTGCGTTCCGGCAGCACACCAAATTGCCATCGCGTATCCCGCGAGTGCTAGCACGAGGAAAGCGAGCAAGCGGGCACGACGGCGAAAAAACAGACATAGTGCGGCAAAGATTAGGTAGGCGTAGAACTCGTCACTCGCGCTCCAACTAACGCCGGTTCCTACGTAGTGATCGAACAGGTTTAGCCCTTGCGTCATTGATGCGAGTGCGAGAGCCTCGGTCGGCGACGGGATAACCGGTGGCCACGACATCAAAAGCGCGTTGCCGATGATTAGGAACAGAACAGTGGTTGCAACATGAACAGGCCATAACCGGCCAAAGCGGCGAATCACGAAGACCCAGAACTGTGCAGGACCCATCAACTGCCCGCTATACGATCGGCAAATCACATAGCCGCTCAGAACGAAGAACAGGTCAACCGCGAGATAGCCGTTATACGTAAATCCGAGGAACGGCCATTTGAGCCTCATATGCAGCAGCACGACCAGGAGCGCCGCAGCACCACGCAAGCCTTCAAAACATGAAATGGTTTTCCGGTTCCCCGTTTTCATTCTCTTGCCCCGTTTCTTTATTGTCGCTGCATATTCTCGGCCAATGGCGGTCATGCGCAACCTAGGGTAAGCACTTCTGGGACTTGTCGTGCATGCATAGGCCGTTGGCAAGTCCGATAGTTGAGCAAGGCACCCGTCATCAGGCAGTACAGGGAGCGAGAAGGCCGCGCACGCCTCACTCCTCATAGTTGGGTACGATCGTTAGTCGGCTTTTCGCCGCAACTCAAGCCCTTCGGCGATTCCGTCCAGAACCTGCGCTGCATGCTCGATAGTCTTCTGGTCCGTAGCGTCGCTTAGCGCACTTGCAATGAGAGCCGCTCGTGATTCGTGCACGCTCTTCAAGGCAGTTCTTCCGCCTTCGGTAAGGCTGAAAATCGCTCCGCGCGCATCCGACGGATCGACCACTCGACTGATTAACCTGTCATTTTCGAGTGCTTTGAGATGCGCCGTAAGAGACGGAGCTCCCACTCCGAGGCGAACCGCTAACGCTCTGGCGCGCATTGAATCATGCGACTTCAGATGCTCCAGAATAGTCAAGCATGCACGGGAGATCGTGTAGCCGCTATGGGCAGCAAGGTATCCCATAATGTGTCGTTCATTAAATTGAAGTATCAGGGTCGATAGTGCACGCTCGAATCGCGCCATCTCCCCTGTGTTCGCCGGAACTGGTTCGGTCTCGCGGCGTCTTTGCTTATGTCCGCTTTTCTGCAATGTACCCTCCGGTGATCCCTCAACGGGTTCCATGTTGTTAGTTGTCGGCTTAAGCATAGGCGGACGACTACCTCGTGGGTTTAAGCGTTACCTAGTGTCTGGTTTTCGGGGGGCGGGGGGCCGGCCCAGTGAAGTGTCCCGTGCTTCGTCCTTTCTATCTTGACCGCGCCAGTTGCGGCATCTTTGCGCGGTAGCACACGATTCAAGCATGGGCTCCGCCACTGTCGTATCGCGTCCCCTGACGAAGACCACCTCGTCTAATGTGCGCGAGCGCTTAGCGTCGGGACAAGGCAATTTGCTCCGATGGCGCCGGCCTTCACCAAGCGTGTCGAACCACGGTGCTCACGTCCACCCTGTTATCCACGTATCGTCAGCGAAAAGTTTAAAATGCTTAGATGCCCCGTCAGAACAGCCCCGGAATCACGCGAAAACGGACCCGTGCCATGTAAGCGCGGTACTCGCCGTCGGTGGAAAGAAGCCATTCTTCCCGTACAATCCTCCCTATCTGGAGCACAAACTGAACGATATAAACGACAAGATTCCAGGTCCCGAAGTTGGTGAGCAGAAACCCGATATCCGCGACAAAATAGCCGAAGTAGATGGGATGCCGCATGAACCTGTACGGTCCGCCGCATACAATCCCGCGGTTTGCGGGCAACAGCCCGAATGAAGCGCGCAATGTGGCCTTGGCAAATATCTGCCAACAGATCCCCACGATCTGCAGCGTAGCCCCAACCGCCTCAGGCACCAGGCGCACGCCAGGCGCGAGCTGCACCGCGAGGAAGTAATAAGTTCCGCAGATCGAACATACAAAAGCGAATGGCGACCAGTCGCGCCGAACTGGAGTCCGCGCGAAAAGAGATAGTCCGACAGTGACGCATTCCGCCACTACTATCAGCAGAAGAGTAATGCGCCCCGGATCGGCGCGCCAATTGACAATCGCGAAGTATGCAAACAAGCCCAACAGTAAAGCGGTGCAGGTTCGCGCAGCAATTTCGAGTAACGCCCGCGACAACCCATAAGTAGAGATTTCTTGCGGCGCGCGCACCGGCAAACCGATTGTCCGCGTTGAGGGCGTGGATCTGACGCTAGTAGTTGTGTTCATGGTCTTCTCTTGATGGCAGTACGCATTGACGAAGGCGCACGGTGCAGATAGCAGCCGGAGCAGACGTCAATTTCTGGTCGATCTATCTGCACGAAAACAATGTGCTCTTCTGGAGTAGTCGGTACGCTCCCCGTGCCTGCCGCGATGTTCATGGAACTGTGGTCCCCGTCTGACTGGCGAGTGCAGGCAGCAGAATCCGCAGCACCTGAATGAAGGCTGGTCCAAGCAGGACCAGCAACAGCGACGGGAAAATACAGAAGATGAGAGGAAAAAGCAGCTTCACTGCAATTTTCCCGGCGGCCTCTTCGGCGCGCAGCCGGCGCTTGAGGCGCAGGTTTTCAGAATGCACTCGCAACGAATCACCCACACTGGTACCAAAGCGTTGCGCCTGGATCAACATGGCGACCAGCACGTTCAGTTCTTCCACCCCGGTCCGCATGGCCAGATTCTTGAGAGCATCGTCCCTGCTCATGCCCGCTCTCAGTTCGAGGGTCAGCAGTTGAAACTCCTCGCTCAACTTCGGGCTCTTGATGTGTATTTCCTCAGAGACCTTCACGATAGCGGCATCCATACCGAGGCCCGCCTCAATGCACACGGTGAGCAGATCCAGAGCGTCCGGAAAGTCTTCGAAAATCACTCGCTGGCGCCGGCGAATCGCAAAGGCAAGAACCAGGTTGGGCAGGTAGTAGCCCATCGCGGCCAATACCAGAACAATCCCGATGAGCATATAATTGTGCGCGCCCATCAGATACGGTCCGGCCGTCACGAGCGGGACGAGCGACAGCCCGACCATGAGTACAGTCTTGGCGGCGAAATAGATCCCTGGCGCCGACGGACTGCGCCACCCGGCGTGCGTGAATCTCGTGCGCAACGTCGACTTTTCCCAGCCTTCTTTGGGAATCGAGAGTTTCGCGAATGGCCTGGAAACCTGCGCAATCTTCTCGACCCATTCAGTTTCGACAGCCTGCGCCTTCGACGGCACCTGATCGTCGCTTCTCAGCTTGTCCAGGCGCCGGTTCACCGAGCTCGGCATGACGAGAGCCATGGCTGCAAATGTGACCGCGCCAATAATCGCAAATACGGCGACCAGCAGCAGTAGTTGTGTACCACTCATGACGGGCATGGGCTCACCTCGTTTCCAAAGTTAGGTTCAGGTCCGGCTATACATGGATGCGAACAATTTTGCGCATCCACACAAAGCCGAACAGCATCGCCACCAGCGAGACTTCAATCATCTTGAAGCCCGCCGGATCGTTCCACAGGATGGGCAGAACATCAGGGTTCACAATGGACATCAGTCCGCCCAGCCCGAACGGCATGGCGCCCAGAACCCACGCTGACAGGCGGCCTTCCGCCGAAAGCGCCCTCACCTTACCCAGCAGCGCCAGGCGGCTGCGAACGAGCTGCGAAATGTTCGACAGAATCTCTGCCAGATTGCCCCCGCTCTCCCGCTGGATCAGAACTGCGATCACGAAATAGCGAAGATCGGGGATGGGCACGCGGGTCGCGAGTTCGCCCAATGCGTCGTTGAGCGGCACGCCGAAGCTCGTCTGATCGAACGCGATTCGAAATTCGCTGGCAATCGGATCAGGCATCTCGTCGCCCACCATGCCGAGGGCCGTGGCGAACGAGTGGCCGGCCTTCAGCGATCGGCTGAGCATGTCCGCTGCTTCGGGCAATTGTTCCTCAAGCTGCTTGAACCGCTTTTCTTTGGCGCGATACGCCCAGAATGGCGCAACAGCTCCCACAAGAACCATCAACGTGCACGTAAAAACCAGCGGCACATAAAACAGACTGCATATCAGAAGCACCGCAACGGCCGGAATCGCCACGAGGAACGCGAACTTCTGCACAGACCAGCCGAGGCCCGTCTGGACGAGCCATTGATCGAGTGAATGAATGCGCGGAACCCGAAGCAGCATTCGCTCCGCGAGTGCAGAGCTACCCAGCGCGCGTTGCTTGAGGATCGACTCGGCGTTCTGGGCGACGCGTCCGTCTCTGTCGACCATGCGGACGCGGTTTTCAATACGCCTGGCCGCGCTGCTATGATGACTCTGCCACCAAAGATAAGCCGCCTCGATCAACAGCGTGATTGAGAAGAACACCAGAATGACGAAACCGTAATATAGATAGTTCACGACGAAGCCTCCTCAACGTCCTCGATGTGCGGCGCCCGTCGCAGGCCGTGGCCTGCGGTGGCGTTCTTACACCACATGGCGCTTTGTCGGGTCATACAGGTCATCGGGAACCGGCACGCCGAATTCGCGCAGCCGGTCGGAGAAGTTCGGGCGCACGCCCGTCGCACAGAAATGGCCCGTGACCTTGCCATCCTTGTCGACACCGGCGCGCTTGAAGGTAAAGATCTCCTGCATGTTGATCACTTCACCTTCCATGCCGGTGATCTCCTGAATGCTCGTGACTTTCCGACGTCCGTCCGTCAGGCGGGCGACCTGTACAATTACCGTGATCGCAGAGCTGATCTGATGGCGGGCGGCTTTCGGCGGCAGGTTCAGGCCGGCCATGCCGATCATGTTTTCGAGCCGGGTCAGCGCGTCTCTTGGTGTGTTCGCGTGCACCGTTGCGAGCGACCCCTCATGCCCCGTGTTCATCGCCTGGAGCATGTCCAGCGCTTCCGCGCCACGGACCTCGCCGAGAATGATGCGGTCCGGGCGCATCCGCAGCGCGTTGCGGACCAGCGAGCGCTGGGTGATTTCGCCTCTTCCCTCGATATTCGGCGGCCGGGTTTCCAGCCGCAGAACGTGCAACTGGCGCAACTGGAGTTCGGCTGCGTCTTCGATGGTCACGATGCGTTCATAGGCCGGAATGAAGCCCGACAAAACGTTGAGCAGCGTGGTTTTCCCGCTGCCCGTACCGCCCGAAATCAGCATATTCACCTTCGCCGCAGACAACGCCTCGAGTACCTGAATCATCGGCGACGTGAAGCTCTGGTTCTCCATCAGGTCTGCGACCGTCAGCGGGTTGACCGAGAAACGGCGAATCGACAGCAGCGGCCCGTCGATCGCGGACGGCGGGATGATCGCGTTGATACGGGAACCATCCGGCAGACGCGCGTCCACCATCGGATTCGATTCATCGATTCGGCGGCCCACGCGAGACACCATCTTTTCGATGACTTTCATCAGGTGCGCGTCGTCGTAGAAGGTGACATCGGTAAGCTCGAGCTTGCCTCGCCGTTCGACGTACACGTGCCTCGATGTGTTGACCAGAATATCGGAAACGGTCGGGTCCGCGAGTAGCGGTTCGAGCGGACCGAAGCCGAGCATCTCGTCGCGTACATCGCGGATCAGCTGACGCCGTTCGATCTCGTTGACGGGGATCGAATCCTCATCGATGATACGCTCGACAAGCAGTGCGATCTCGTGCTGCATCTGGTCGGGCGAAAGGCGTTGAAGCTTTTCCAACTCCACGCGCTCGATAATCGACTGGTGAACGTTTCGGCGAAGCTCCTGATACGCCTTTCTGGCCATGCTCGTCCGGGCGACACTATGATCGCGCAGTGATGAATCGCCGTTGTCGGAAAACTGATCGCGCAATGAGGTTATGTTCGTCATTTCTTGGCTCCCCCTAAATCAGGCTCTGGCTGGAATCGGCTTGCGAAAGAGCTTCTGCAGGAAACTGCCACCGTTGGCCTCGGGTGCAGGCAAGATGCAATGCGCCATTTCCCACAGGCCTTTCGCCACACCGCTCGTCCTGGCTAGCCGCAAGATGGGCACGCCCTGATTGATCGACTCCGACACCGACGCGCTGTCCTCCGGTATCACGGTCTCCACGCGCTGGCCGAGGGTCTTCTCCAGTTCTGCCAGACCGAGCGGACCTTTCTTGTGGAAGCGGTTCACCACTAGGTGGATTCGGTCACTGCCGTAACCAAGCGACCTGAACATTTCCAGCAGTCGCCGTGCACCGCGCAGGTACGGGAGGCTCAGTTGCACCACCGGAAAGATGCTTTCGCTCAGGTCGAGCGCCGCTATCGACACGTTGCTGATGCTCTGACCAACATCGAAGATGACGAGGTCATAGCGATGGCGCACGAGACTTACGATGCGTTGCAGGTGCTCCGGCTTGATCTCTTTCGCTCGCGCTGGGTCGGGCGCGCCCGCGAGCACGTCGAATCCGTCGGCTACATGGGTCAGGCACGCTTCGAGATAGCCCTGATCGAGCCGGTCTATCTGCATGCATACATCGGCGATCGTGGCGGGCGGCGTGGATTCCGTGACCAGAAAGGCCGCCTCGCCATATTGCTGGCTCAGATCGATCAGAAGCGCATGCTTGCCGGCGGCCGACGCTGCAAAACCGAGGTTTGCGGCCAGAAACGACGTGCCGCTGCCGCCCTTGCATGACACGAAGGAAATCACCTTACCGGCGCGCCTTGCGCCCTGGATCCTGCTCGCAATCTCGTCGATGGCGCGCAGCAGGTCTTCGTGAGGCGCCGGCCAGGGCCGCACGTCGCGCACGCCTGCGCGCATCGCACGAAGCGCGACCTCGGCCGAAGGATCGGGCGTCAGCATCACGCAAACCAGACTGGCGTGCTGCGACGTCAGCGAAGCGAGCGTCGTGAAATCCTGCGCCGTCATCTGCACGCCGTCGACGAGCAACAGGTCGATGTCGTCGAGTGCATCATGCTGGATACAAAGGTCCGCGAGCGAAGTCTCCGAAGTATGGAAGCGGTAGCGCGAATCACCCGCGGCGAGCGCACGCCCGATCTCGTTCGCGCGAGCAGGCTCCGGTGAGATAGCGAGAATGTTAACCATGATGGCATCCTGTTTGCATCGATCGTCTAACTGCAGGTCGGGTTGGTGCCGCCTTGACTGTCCAGGCTTTCGCGCGGCAATGTCGTCGAGAAATTCGGAATCCCGATTGAAAATGGTTTCACGAACGGCACCACCGTATCGACGGTGACATTCGACACGCTAACCGTGACCGAAACGCATGAAGTGGCGTCACAACCCGACGGCGAGTACGCCACGGTGACGTTGGACGGCTGCAGGATCGGCAGCATCTGCTGCATGTTCTTGATCACGGGATTGGTTGCGGACTGGCTGGTATTGACGTCGCAGACCACCGCAACGCGGGCGCCGAGCCGTGTCGCTTCAGTGGCCGTATTCCAGTAAAAGAAGAAGAACCCCATCTGCATGATCCCGATCAGCAACATGAAGAAGACGGGCGCGATGAGCGCGAACTCGACCGCGGCCAAACCGCGTTCACGCCGCCGGCCATATGTAATCTTGATATCGATCGTTTTCATATCTGCCTCATCACGCAGCTGATGTCGCCGAAGACCAGTCCGGCCAGGTTGAAGAAACCTGTGATCTGCGAATACGCATACCCCGTGACCGTCACCTGAACGATGTTGATGGTGTCTCCGCTCGGGTCGGTCTGAACGTTCTTGAATTGCCCCGTGCACCCCGTCGTGTTCACCTGGTCGCAGATCACGACCATGTTTTTCGTCAACGCGCCAAGCAATGGAGAACCTGTGCAATCCGGGTTACCGTACGCGACCACGCATCGCGCAGAGTCCAGCGGATAGTCGGCCTGCAATGGGCTGTAGGCCGACAGCATCCGCGCTGCGTCACGCACGGACTTGTCGATCGTGTTGTACTGGTAAAACGCATTGCCGAACTCGGCGATGCCGAGCAGGAGGAGCGTCAACGGAATCGCGAGAAACGCGAATTCGACCGCGACGGCGCCGCGCATACGGCGAATAGAGAGGCCTTTCTTGTGCATGATCGCTTCTCCTATTGCACGAGCACTGGCACCTTCGGCCCAATCGCGAGCGAAGTCGTGCCTGGGATGCCCTGCGTGGCGCAGGGTGAACCAGCTGCCGATGCCTGCCCCAGATACTGGACCATCGTCCAGCCGTTCATCGGTGATGGCGCGATCGTGTCCTTGTTCGAATTGGTCGTCATCGGATGCAGTAGCAGCACGCACGCCCACGACGAGACATTCACCGTACTGCTGCCGTTCACCGAGGAGCAGTTGCTGACGATAGGGATAATGGCAAGCCGTCTGTCGGCACCTTGCGTGTAAATGCTGCTCGCCGGCGGGCTTGGGGTTTGCGTGAACACACCGGCCGCGCTGTCGCCCTGGTAGGCCGAAAACTTCAGGCGCTGCTTGAGAAAATCAGCGAAGCTCGTTTGCTGCGTATTGCCTGCCGCCAGCCAATCGCTCGTATAGGCATAACCCGTGAAATCGGGCGGTCCATCGGCGGGGCCCTTGTACTGTCCTCCGGAGTAAATTCCGAATCGCGTGTTATAGGCGTTTGCCACGTTATTCGCCAACCCAGGGTTAGTTGTCAGCGTGTTCGACGTCGGCAGGTTGCACTGTCCGTAGCCCGAGAAAAGATTGGCCGTCGCACTTGCTCCGCCACCCTGACCCAGATCGACCCATCCGAAATTGCCGGTGTTCTTGTCGCAGGGAGGAGGCGAACCTGGTCCCGACTTGCTGCACAGCCAGTCGTAAATGTTGATGCTGGCCGGGGCTGGCGGCTGGCAGACGTACATCGGCAACGCGCACGTCGTCTGCGCCTGCGTGGTCGACGCGACCGCGGTGGCCGCTACCGCCGAGGTGCCCAGCGTCGAGGAAATGACCTGCATGAACCAGTTGCTGATGCCGGACTGAACAACCGTGCAGCGGACATAGCCGATGCTCGGCAGGTCGGCGCTCGTGTATTTGTCCTTGGTCTGATACTGCCCGGCAAACGTCTTGCTGTACGTCACGTTTTTATTCACAGACAGTGATACGTTCTGGCTTTGGAGCAGCATCTTGTTGGCTGCGCCGACCGTGATGCCGGCTGCTTCGGACGTCTCCAGCGACACAGCCCCCGTGAGATCGCGCGCCGCCGCGAGCGCACAGGCGTCCGCGGCATTGGACAGTTCGCTGCGCACGATATACAGCTTGCCCAGATCGAGCGCGAGTGCCGCAAAGCCGAACAGCAGCACCATCGCGAGCGCAACCATGATTGCCACAACGCCGCGCTCGCGCCGATGCGCGCCACCGTATGCACCAGAATGATTGACGCGACGCATGACGATCTCCCCGAAGCTGTTGTTATGAGGCTGCCGTTGTTATTGGCCCGTGCTGCCGCTGCCCACGCCGATCACGAAGGCATTCGGCGTCGGCACGATTTCCTTGAATGACTTGTCGTAGTTGGCCATCGCCGATGCAGCGGACTTGCCATCCACGCCCTGTGCGGATGGCGCGCTCTCTCCCGCATGCGGGTCGATGATCTGCGCCTGGGTGACGGCCTTGAGCGCCTCGCCCACGTGCTTATCCCAGATCGGCGTGCTGGACATGCATCCACCCAGCGCACCACAGACCGACACCACCAGCGCTGCCCGGCGCGCGAAAACAATATGTGCGAGTTTCATGTGACTCCCCTTGGCGTGACTTCAGTGGTCCAGCGCATGGCGTGAAGCATCGGTGTTCGCGACGTCCTGCCGTCCCTCGCGTGCAGCGATCCGGCGGGCGGCGCTCTCGATGCGGGCAATCCGTGCTGCGTGTTCGTCCATCACCGGATTGAGCACTACGGGTTGAGCCGACGGCTCAGCTTTCTGCGGCGGCGCTGCATTGCCGGACGCGGCCGGCTGCACGGGCGCGCTCGACGTGGCCTGCGTGTCGTGCGGCGGCAGTGCATTCGACACGGGTGCGGCGGGCGCCTGAGGTGCGGGTGCGGGTGCGGGTGCGGGTGCCGGTGCTGGCGCATTGCCCGGCCCGGCGCCCGTGGGCGCGGCGGAATACTTGCCATGGCGGCCTTCCATGTTGCCAGTCGCATAGACGTCGGCTTCATTCGTCTGCGAGAAGCTGTCCGTCGGCAGCGGATAGTTCGCGGTCTGCATCGGCTTCACGAGGTGCGGCGTGATGATGAACACGAGTTCCGTCATGTCCTGCTGGAACGACGTGCTACGCATCAACGCGCCGAGAACGGGTACTTCGCCCAGACCCGGAATGGCTTTCAGCGCGCCCGTGATGTTGTTGCTCAACAGTCCGCCGATCGCAAACGACTCGCCATCATGCATCTGGACAACCGTCGACGCGCGACGCGTGTTGATGAGCGGCAGGATTGAAACACCGCTCGTGCCCGAAGACGAGACGGTCACGCCCGTGGGCGACAGTTCGGATACCTCAGGTGCCACTTTCAGGCTGATCCGGCCGTTCGCCAGCACGGTCGGCGTGAACTTGAGCCCGACGCCGAACTCTTCCTCCTGCAGCGTGATGCTCGACACGCCGTTGCCGCTGCTTTGCGGAATGGGAATGAAGATCTTGCCACCCGAGAGGAACGTGGCCTCCTGGCCGCTGATCGTCACGAGGTTCGGTTCCGCAAGAATCTTGACCAGGTTGTCAGTCTTCTGCGCATCGACGGCGAGATTGAACGGGCGGTTGTTCGCCTTGCTGACGGCGAGCGCGCTGGTTACGCCGGCAAGCAGGTTGCTCACCAGCGCCCCCGTCCAGGAGCCGAAGCCGCCCTGGATATTCAGGGCCGAGCCCAACTGGTTGATCAGGGACTTCGAGACCTCCGCCACCTTGACTTCGAGCATCACCTGCTGCGCCGAATCGACGGACATCATGTTGATCACCGCGGCCGCCTTGCTGGTGCTCGAACTTTGCTGGCTCGTGCTCGACATGCCATTGCCGGAACCCGACGAGGCCGCCTGCTGTTGCTGCGTGGGTTGCGAGTCCGCGAAAGCCTGGGCGATCTGCATGGCCTGTTGCGCCGCGGGCCCGCTCGACACACTGCCGCCCAGCACCAGATTGCCGGCCGCCGTCGAAACGCGGATGCCCCGCTCTTCCGGCATCAGTTGCCGAAGCGCCTGCTGCAGTCCCTCGGAATCGACATTGACGATCACGTTGATCATCTGGCATGAGCCGCTCTTGCCCTGCACGATCATGTTGGTCGTGCCGACCGTCATCCCGACGACGTAAAGCGTGCGAGGCGACACCAGCGTGGCCTGCGCGACGACGGGGTTGCCGAGCGTGCGATTGCGTGCGGGCTCGAGAAGCGGGACGAGTACCGATTTGCCGACCGGCACGGTGACGTTGGTTTCATCGCGGATTTCGCCCGTGCAGCTTGGGCCGCGCAGAGGCAAAGGTCCGTTTGCCATACCTGCGGCGCCTGCAACGCCAGCGGGCCCGCCCATCGCGAGCGTCATCGGCGCCGCGCCGCGGCCTGCCGGCAACGGCGGAGTCGCGCCGCGCTTCGCCATCGTCGGAAATTCGAACATCTCTTGTGCCTGGACCGTCTGCGCACCGACCAGTCCAAAGCAAACCATCGCAGCGATCGCCTTGCTGCCCAATGAGCAGCGTTGCTTGGTGCTGCAGGATGAGAATCCTGGTTTCGTTTTCATTTCGTCATGCCCCCGTGACCTCGATATGGATAATCGAGAGTTGCATTCCTGCCTTTTTTTTGCCTGCCGCCGCGCGCCCGTTGGACGCAGCCGCTACCAGTCTAGAAACATTCGACGCTGCCCAGCACCCCCGACAGCACGCCTATGCAATCACGCGGCGCAGCCGGACGTGCCACGTAATGCGCGCGCACCGGGCGAACGGGTGCCGCAGCGGGTGCCGAGGCCGGCGCCGGAGCGGAAGCACCGAGCAGCGTGAACTTGGTTGCGCCTCCCGTCGGCAGCGTGGCGGTATCGACCTGGTTACGCAACACCAGCGAAAGCGTGCCGACACTGCGCGCCAGATCGAGCTTCTCCGCCTGTTCCGGCGTGACTTCGAGCGTCACGGCGTTGACGACCTTGGGCTTGGTCTCGTCGCGTCCCACCTCCTGCGCGACGGCCAGCACCAGAATCTTTTCGAGCACGATCTTGGAGATGCTTTCGTCCTTGGTCGGGCCCTTGTCGTTGCCCTTGTCCTGCTGCGTGCTGACGATGATGTCGACGTAGTTGCCTGGGAGTGCAAACCCGGCTACGCCGATCACATCGTTGACGCGCACGGTGATGGCTCGACGCCCCTCCGCGATCACAGCCGAAAGACCGCCCATGGTGCCCACCGGGCTCAGCTTGCCTTCCAAGATCGGCTCGCCGCGCAGCGCGCTCGTTTTCAGTACGCGCCCGTCGAGCTTGTCGGCTGACGTGAAGGAACCGGGCGGCAAGCTGCCCGAGGGCCAGTCGACCATCTTGATGAATTCAGGGTTGAGCCGCTGCCCAAGACTGATGTCGACTGCGGAAACCGCGATCTTTTCGGTCATCCCCGACGACCTGTCGAGCAGCCAGCGCGAGGCCATGGCCACGCCGACCAGACCTGCCACTGCTGCAACCAGCAACATCACCAGCGCGCGTACGTTCTTCATGATCGATCCCCCGATGCCCAGTCAGTTCTCAACTCGCAAGTTTGGCGACTGCTTCAGGCAGATCGCCCGCCTTCAACCATTCCGGCCGGCGCAATGTCATGCTCGACGACCGCAAAAAAAATATTCCAAGCGCGCTTCAGGCTCGGGCCGTCCGCTACCGCGGGCTGCTCCAGGTAACGGGCATTGGCGAGCACGATGCGCAGGAGTTCGCCCGGGTATGAAGCAAGCAGCGGGCGGCGGGACAACCGGTGCAGCTCGTGCACCAGATAGTCGAATGCTTCGTCGTCCGACCGTATGCCAAGCTCGCCGCTGCGCTGCTGGTAAATCGCGCGGTAATCGGTCACATCAAGGGGGCCAACGTACAGCTTGGCGCCAAGACGCCGAAAGAACGCCTCGTCGCCGAGGTCCGCCGGCGCAGCGTTGCTGGTAAAGACGATGCGTACATTCAAGGGCAGCGAGAAGCGCACGCCGGTGCGCAATGTGAGCATGTCGTACCCGCGATCGAGCGGCACGATCCAGCGATCAAGCAGAGCTGCGGGGCTTACTCGCTGTCGTCCGAGATCGTCGATGATGTAGAGGCCGCCGGTTGCCTTGATATGCGGCGGCGCCTGGTAGTAGCCGTTGACGGCATCGTGGCACAACTCCAGCATGTCAAGTGTGAGCTCCCCCCCCGAAAGCCCTGTCGGCGGTCTGCAATACTGCCAGCGGCCGTCTGCCGTGTTGTTCGACCCGCCGTCGGCAGCCACCAGTTCGCATGGCTTATGAATGAGTGGATCGAACATCTGGATGATTTCATTTTCAATCGCGATTGCGTAAGGCACGGCGACCCGCTTCGGCATCAGTCGTACAAGCCGTTCGGCCAACGAGGTTTTTCCGCTTCCCGACGGTCCGAAAAAGATGACAGGCCGACCATTGTTGACAGCACTGCCGATCTGGTCCAGCAGCGCGGTCGTTACCGCCATATCGGCAAACGCGGCCTCCACACTGGCACGCGTGACACGCTGCTCATGCGTCGATTGTCGCTGCAGGCAGGCCTGGTATTGTTCAAGTGGGACGGGCGCCGGGCCGACATATCGGCAGCGAGCCATGAGTTCCGCAGCACGGTGGCGTCCCGTTTCGGTAAGCTGGAACTCGCGGTCAATGTCGTGCGGGCCACCCGACCTTTCCAGCATCCGCTCGCGAATTCCGAAAGCCAGGACGTCTTCAAGTACCCTGGCGCCCAGCTTGAGCCTGCGGATCAGGATCGACAACGACACCTTGCCCAGCACGTAGGCCGTTCTGGCGACCAGTTCCAGCAGGAAGGCTTCCGTGAGTCCAGTTTCCTCGATGGTCCGTGGCGCCCGCGGGACGGCTGAATGCGAGTCGCCTCCCGGATGACCGCCGGAGCGCGCATGGACCAGGTCGCAAAGGCGGGCACCGCCCGCTTCGATGTCCATCACCAGTCTTGAATTCTCCATCACTTCATTCCCCCGTCGGATATTGCTGGCCCCGATCGATTTGCTCGTACCTGCGGCAACAGTCGAGGCAAGCGCTGGCTTGAACAAAGCCTTCGGTACTTTTTAGAACACCAAGCTAGCCGTCTGAAGACACATCGCGCCGACCGTACCTAGTGCAATGGCCACAGCGAACGGCAGTGATCCGACACTGGCCCTCCCGGAAGGTCCCGCGCTGGGATCAGCCTGTTGTGACCGGCCGATCATGGCGAGAAGCATCCCCCGGATGTTTGCGAAGGCGGGTCTCATCTGCCGGCCGGCGACGAGCAGAATCAGCGCCCAGATGCCCCCGACGATGAAAGTCAGCAGCACGATCCTGAACACGGCCCATGAACCCACAAAAGCTCCGATCGAGCCCATCAGCTTGACATCGCCCGCGCCCATTGCGCGCAGCGCGTACAGCGGCAGGAACAGGCCTCCCCCGATGAGCATGCCGAGCAGCCACTCGCTGAATCCCGCACCCACTCCGTGGAGGTAGCACTGCACTGGCAATCCGAGTACCGCACCGACCAACACAAGCCAGTTTGGAATGCGACGAGCTCGCAGATCCGTCCACGAGGCAATCACCACGAGTGCCAGCAGACAAAGACCGACTGGAAATTCGAAAGCGTTCATTTCGTTTCCCTAACTAATCGAGTTGTCGGCTGTCCCAGGCTTACCACTGACAGTGTTGCATCCCGGTCATGCTTCGCCTGAGTAAATCCGGAACTGCTCCGGCAACAGAACAGTTCCATCTCGCGTACTTAGCCGGCTGCGTTCTGCGCGTTCGTAAGGTACGTTCCAATGGAATCGAACATCCCCTTGAGGGCAGGACTGCCCGCCGTGAGGCCGGCAACGATGACCAGTGAGAGAAACCCCGCGATCAGGCCATACTCCATTGCCGTCACACCGCTCTCGTCGCAAGCAAAATCACACGCCAGTTTCATGAATTTCACTTTCAGCTCCTTATTCAGTGGAAGCATCAGGTCAGACACAGGGCCCCATGGCGGACTTGTTAGATAAGCCTGGAAAGCAAAGCCAGAAGCGTCGAGCAACTGGCCTTGCCGCTACTGCAGTACCCCTCGCCAGCTGCGAGCAGGCCATTTGCGAACACCCGCTCGCGGGGACCACCACCAACAGGCTATCAACCTGTGGTCGTGCTCAGGCCTTTAGCCCATCGCGGTCTTCGCAGCGGCAAGCTGAGTTCCGATCTGGTCGAAAATGCCTTTGAGAGCCGGGCCACCGGCCGTGAGGCCGGCAACGATCACGAGCGAGAGGAACCCCGCGATCAGGCCGTATTCCATTGCCGTCACACCGCTTTCATCACGGACAAAGGCGCGAAACGATTGAGCGATCTGCATTTGTGAAACTCCTTAAAAAATTTGAAAACATCGAGTTTGTTGATGACGCTCGCTGCCGGACCGAGCATCCGTTACGCCGCGAGGACACCGTAAGCAATGGTGTAATGCTGCTCGCCGCGTCTGGCCGCTGACCGGTTCGGTACGGGGACGCATCCCGAAGGATGCGTCCCCGTCCGCCCCTCCCCAACGCCACCTCTTCGGAAACCTCGATGACGGTCTATGCCGTTGCTCGCTGTTCCCCCATCTTCAACACGCGCCGTTAACAAGACAGGCAACGTGTTGAAGTTTTCCGACGCCGCAGGTTGAATCCCCCGTCAGTCCTGCGTCGCCTGAAACCGTGACGCTCATCTTGTTGAACCAATGCGCTCGTCACCGTCGCTGGGACATATAGCCAGAACGGTGCCATGTATGCCGAAACCCTTGCTGGAATTGGTTCATTTAGCCAAAAGAACGATGTCCTGATGCGTCCATGATGGCGAATGTTTCACAAATGAATAACTGTTAAATCGGGATGTTGGAGGTCGCGGGGACGTCAATGTGGGGGGGCGAACAGATTAAGTCTGAGGAAACCGACAGGCGGAGTTGCGTGAGATGGCTCGTTCCACGGTGATTCAAGGATCTGCAACATCTGACCTAGGTATTGGCAACACGGAAAGATCGAGTTGTGCCCAAGAGCGTGAGGCCGCCCGCACGTCACAAATTGTTACATGTCAGAAACACGAATTTGTGGGTAAAAATGTCGCCAAAAATCAGTGTCGGTCAGAACGACCTGTAGAAAATGCTCGGCCGGTCCCCGGGGACGCTTCCATACCGCCAGTTTCGCCGTGTTTAGACTGATGAATACCCTTATTTTTTGGGCTCGTCGGGCCGCTGGCCCGGCACCGTCACATTTTGTTACAGTGTTGATACATAAGAGGTAATCATTGCTCGTCCGGGTCGAAGCTCGCAGCGGAGCGAGGCGGGTTTCCTAGAGCGTTCGACCGTCCTCCGATTCGCCCTCGGCATTCAGAAGGATGCCCATGGCTCCGCCGATGCCGGCTAACTGCCGGGGCGGTTTGCGATCGGGCGTGCCGGGGCGGACTGCTGCCGGCCACGAACGGACACTGCAGCAGCAGCTCGCGGCAATGTGGGAGGCCGATACTGACGAGGCGCGACGAGACCGCGCCAAACCGGGGGTTCTTGGCCGCGATATGGTGAGCCCTATTGTTGGTCCCGGTAACTGACGTTGGCCCCGGTAACTGACCCGTTCGGCGGTCGAAGCTGGATATCTGGCAGCCCGCAGACTATAAATCGTCTGGTACGCGCGTCGTTTCACCCAAGCGGGCTTCGAAAACGGACAGAGGTCCGGCGTGGCAGGCATCAGGCTTGATAGTTTCATCGACGTTCTGGGTGTCCCCGTGGACCGGAAACTATATGTCGTGTTGACAACAGACGACGTATTCGCCGCCGGTAGCTGGACACGAACGGCCGCTACCCTCCAGGGCTTCCCAGGCTCAGGCAGCTGGACGTTGAACTACGCCACCGACCCCGGCATCCGGGTGCAAGACGCAGCGGGCAACAACATCTGCACGCTGCTAGCATGGAACGGTTGCCGTGGCGGTCGTCGCATAACACCACGGGACGTTCACCGCACGCAAACCCAACCTTGCCAACGGGGACGTGTTCATATAAGGATGTCAATGCGGCGGACGGCCGAACCTTCCCCATGGGGGCGCAGAACCGGAGAGCTCGCACCTCCGTGCAGGGCGAAAGGTGTGGCGTCTTCGATCTGACACCACAGTTCGACAGGGAAAGTGCGAGCTGTTCGGTCTGGCCGGTGAGGTAACGCCGGATTCAGCTGACGGCCGACTGAACTCGACGGCGTTCATACCCTGTGATGCGCTCTATCGAGCGGCAACCCCGTATCCCAACTGTTCATCGTGAGCGGCTGGCCACACGCATCGCATCCGCGATGCGGATATAGGACCGTGCGCAATGTCTCATCGGCTTCTGAGCTGAGAGTAAGTTTCCTCACGACATAAGTGCGGCTTCCATCTCGCGACGATAGTGAACAGAAATTCGGCATGATCGCACTCGATGATGAGCCGCTTTGTTCCTCTACCCTTCCTGATGCGCAGGCGAGAGAAGTCCCCTGGGCGGACGTTCTCCCCCTTGAGCTTACGCAGGAGGTGGTCGGCCGTATGTTCGCGCGCCGTGTAGCGGATATAACTTGCACGTGCAAGCAACTCTTTGCTGCCCAGATCTTTCTCGAGCGCAAGCAGTTTGCGTCCCACCGCGAACGTTAGCTCGGCTTCTTTGAAAAGAGGCCTGACGCTATCCGGAAATTGCCCGAGAGAGAGGGCGCTGCTGATGTTTCCTCGGGAAATGCGTAGCGCGCGGGAGCAACCGCTGTAACTCGTCCATTCCCCGTTGACAATTCCGAGATGGCACCGATCCGATATGTACCTGGGTAAGTCTTGTGACCCGGTGATGATCTTCCTTTTGTCGATGCCAGACGAAGGCAACGCTTTCCTTGCGACGGACAGCCGGCCTTTTATCATCGAGAGTACCGCCTTCGCTGGCAGCTTGCTGTTGGCAGCGACGTCTGAAGTGTTCGAGCGCTGCTAGAGGAACTTCCGTGGGAATCAAGAGTTTCGCGTTTCCGTTGCTGAGGCATACGATCTCGCGATTGTTGGCGACGAAGCGACTGAATTTCATTTGCGGCCTTTTGTGAATGACGCCAGAAACCTTGAAAAGCACAGAGCGCCCGCTTCTTTCGCCAACTTTTTCTCGACGTGTCGCCCGCTTTTAGCGATATGGCTCCGTTACAAAACGCGCTAGCTTGCGTAGATTCAACCAACACGCACGCCGACCGAGCCTGTGATACGCGTGGAACAGAAGGTACTGAATCGCCGCGAGGACTACACCGGCGGGTTCGGCAAATCGTCAGTGCGGGTAGTGTCAATGCTACGTCGGGCAGGGCGTGCCGGAAATTTGAGGGCTTCATGAAAGACCCAGGAGGTGATTGCGTGGGTGTGTGAAGACCTGCAACCCGGACTGATGTGGTCCCGGTCAATTGCAATGGGGCAACTGCCTTCAATCACACAGTGCGCGATCTGGCCCGCACGCTCGCCGCATGAATTTGGTGTTGCGGACAGCCTGATCTTTGCACGGGTTCTTTCCGACGCAAATCGTCCGTCAGGCGTTCAGATGAAACGTTCGGAGTCACCTAATGAGCCAAACCGTTCACCCCGATCTTCGACCAAGCTTGGCGACCGGCAGCCCCTCTCTGCACGCCGTCCCTCCACCGACGGACGCTTCGCTGTGCCTGATGCAATCCTACGGTATCGATGTTTTGATCGTCGGGAAGCGCATACCGAACTTCTATCCGGCTGGCGGCAACCGGCGTTACTGTGGTCGTCGATGCGAACGGAGGTAACCCCGTACCCACGTGTTCTCCTCAGCCTCCTCGTGATCCCGCACCGGGGTGCGTTCATCCGCCCATCGCGCCACTCATCACACTTGCACCTGGACGCTGAGCACTCGTCAGTTCAAAACCGATACGATTGCCCCCACGTGCCAATGGCAAACCATCTTTTGATGGGGGGTGCGACCTACCGAGTTCCAGCGCAGCATGAATCTCGACAGGTCGGTTGCCTGCTGCCGCGATGGTAGCGGTCCGAAGAGACCGTTCATCGACGCCCCCGCCGGTGGCCTGCGTGGCAGCCAAGCAAGCGATCCCCGTGTGTCTTTGCGGGCCACGAGTTTGTGCGACCTTTGGGGGACCTAAAGCGACTGCGTATCCTTCCATAGCATCATATACCGACCCATTCACTATCCCATTCAGCGTGAACCTGTCGCCTCTTCTGTAGCATGGTTGGCCGCATCTTCTGAGCACATGGCTTCTTCCGCTCGATGCCTATCCGGCATCAACTGCAACCCGTGTGTCCTCCAATCGGAACACGGCCACCGCCTCGCGCAGGACGACGGCCTGCGCTTCGAGCGTTTTCGCGGCGGCCGCGGCCTGCTCGACGAGCGCCGCGTTCTGCTGCGTGACTTCGTCGATCTGGCCGATCGCCTTGTTGATCTGCTCGATGCCGTCGCTCTGTTCGTGCGCGGCGCCTTCGATTTCCGTCATGATGCCCGTCACGCGCTGCACGGAGTTCATCGCTTCCTCCATCGTCTTGCGCGCGTCGGCGACGAGCGTCGCGCCCTGCGCGACCTGCGCCGTCGAATCGCCGATCAGCTCGCGAATTTCCTTCGCCGCCGCGCCCGAGCGCTGCGCGAGCGCGCGCACTTCGGACGCGACAACGGCAAAGCCGCGCCCCTGCTCGCCCGCGCGCGCCGCCTCGACGGCCGCGTTCAGCGCGAGGATGTTGGTCTGAAACGCGATGCCTTCGATGATGCCGATGATCTCCGCAACCTTGCGCGACGATTCCGTGATGCCGTCCATCGTTTTCGTCACGCGCGTGACCACGTCGCTGCCGCGCACGACCGTGTCCAGCGCGCCTTGTGCGAGACGGCTCGCGAGCTTGGCGTTGTCGGTGTTCTGCTTGACGGTCGCCGACAGCTCTTCCATGCTCGCCGCCGTCTCCTGAAGCGCGGCTGCCTGCTGTTCGGTACGGCTCGACAGGTCCGCGTTGCCGGCGGCGATTTCGTTCGCGCCGAGCGTGATCGAATGGGTACTGCCGCGCACTTTCGACACCGTATCGACAAGGCCGTCGCGCATCTGCGAAAGCGCCTGCAGCAACTGGCCCATCTCGTTGCGCGAGCGCACCTTGACGGAGGTCGTCAGGTCGCCTTCGGCCATGCTGCGAAAGTGGCGGATCGTCTGGTTCACCGGCTTCACGACGGCGGACGACAGGCCCGCGCGCGCCAGCGCGCCTACCACGACGGCGGCCACGCCGATCGCAATGAACAGACCCGTCGAGATGTTGAAGCGCTGGCTCAACTGGCCGGCTTCGCGCTGCCGGTTGTCGGCCTGCGCGTGCTTGAGCGCGTCGATCGCCTTCGCGTAGACGCCGTAAAAGCGGTCCGCCGTCTCGCCCTGGATCGTGCGGAATGTGTTGAAGTCGTTGTCGACGAGCGCCTTGTGCTCTGGCTCAATTGCCTGATTGACGAGCGCGGCGCGCGCCTGCGCAACGGTTTGCGCAAGCTTGCCCTCTTCTTCGCTACCGAACGGTCCGGCCATGTAGACGCGAAAATCCTCGTTCGACGACTCCAGCAGCTTGTGCGCGGCGGCGAGCAGTCCATCCGTGTCCTTGCCGACGCTGAAGAGCGTCTCGTAGCTGCCGAGCGACAGACGCACCTGCAGGAGCTTTTCCGAGCTCGACGTCAACGCGTTCATCGCCGCCGACGACTGCTGCACGTTCTGCAGGCCATCGTTGGTGAATTTCAGCGCGCCCCAACCGACGCCGATCACGATCAGGAGAAAGGCCGCGAAGATGCCGATGACGAGCGTCAGTCCTTGCCGGATGGTGATGTTCTTGAGCATGAGTGTCCGTGACGTGCTGTCGGCCACCCGGGATGGCAGCCCCATCGATGGCTATCGGCAACGCGGGACAGACTCCGAATAGGGAGAATCCATGACGTAGCATGTGGGATGGCGCGCTTGCGCGTTGCTCCCGCAGACGCGGTCTGCTCGCCTTACTACTGTGGGAGCCGGGTTTTTGTATGGGCGGCCTGCACGTCGGCTCGCGTGATGTGCCAGAGGACGGAGAAGCTGGTGCCGCCGACCGTCGGGTAGCCGTTAGCGTGACAGTTGTCCGACAGTGGATCGCAAGCGATCGTCATCGTTTGCCTGTCGTTGAACGTGATCTTGACGACCGGGCTCTCGAGCGCACCCTTCTGGATGGGTTCGAGTTCGTATGTACAGGGAACGGTTTTTGGAGCGGATCCTGTCCTGTCGCCCTTTATCAGAAGCGTGGCAGTCTTCGAAGGAGGACTGTCGAAGCGAAGCTCGACTGTGTCGCCGCTGTCGGCGCTACCCGTCATCGATACGGGAACCGATGAGGGGACTGCGATGGATACCAGCGGCAGCGCGAATAGCGCCGCGCTCAGGCATGCAAGAAGGGAGATACGCATCTTCGAACGGACGGCTTGAATATCCTGCGCATTATGAGCGAAAACTGCGCCGCCTGCCGCCGCGCAGTCAACCCGTCCGTGCCCGCTGCGTTTCATTTGTATAATCCACCGTTTGCTTTTCCGGCCCCCACTTTCATGCTCAGTTTCGCGCTCGGTTTCCTGGTTTCACTACTGATCACGCTCGTGATCGTGCGATATGCGCATCTGCATGAAACGTTTGCGGACACCGATCTGGCCGGCGTGCAGAAATTCCACGCGCGGCCGGTGCCGCGCATCGGCGGAACGGGGATTCTGGTCGGGCTGGTCGTTTCGGCGATCCAGCTGTATGGCGCGTATCCGGCCGTTTCGGCGGGCATTCTCGGCATTGTCGCCTGCGGTCTTCCGGCTTTCGCTTCGGGACTGGTCGAAGACCTGACGAAGAAGGTATCGCCCCTCGCCCGGCTGATCTG
Organism: Paraburkholderia hospita; assembly: GCF_002902965.1. Classification (GTDB taxonomy): domain Bacteria; phylum Pseudomonadota; class Gammaproteobacteria; order Burkholderiales; family Burkholderiaceae; genus Paraburkholderia; species Paraburkholderia hospita. The sequence goes on from NZ_CP026105.1 coordinate 3,030,870, forward strand.
CACGATGGTCGCCGCAGCGCTCGCTTACTTCGTGCTGGGAATCGCCGTCACACGCATTAGCGTGCCGCCGCTCGATTTTCTGCTCTCCTACGCGGCCATTTCCTGCGCGGTGACCGTGCTGGCCGTCGCGGCGCTCGCCAATGCAATCAATATCATCGACGGCTTCAACGGGCTCGCGTCGATGGTCGCCTTCATGATGTTCGCGTCGCTCGCGTATGTCGCATTCCAGGTGCACGACCCCATTGTGCTGTCGGCATCGCTGATCATGATGGGCGCGGTGATGGGCTTCTTCATCTGGAACTTCCCGGCGGGTCTGATCTTTCTCGGCGACGGCGGCGCCTACTTTATCGGCTTCATGCTCGGCGAACTGTCGATCATGCTCGTGATGCGCAACCGCGACGTGTCGGCGTGGTACCCCGTACTGCTGTTCATGTACCCAATCTTCGAGACCTGCTTCTCGATCTACCGGAAGAAGTTCATCCGCGGCATCTCGCCCGGGATTCCCGACGGCGTTCATCTGCACATGCTCGTCTACAAGCGGCTGATGCGCTGGGCGGTTGGTGCACGCACGGCGCGAGAGCTGACGCGACGCAATTCGCTGACCTCGCCGTATCTGTGGCTGCTCTGCCTGATCGCCGTGGTTCCCGCGACGCTGTTCTGGCGGCATACGCTGCATCTGTTCTGCTTCGTGATTGTGTTTGCAGCGACGTATGTTTGGCTCTACGTGAGCATCGTGCGATTCAAGGTGCCGCGCTGGCTGGTGGTCCGCAGGCACCGGTGAAGCGCCCGCGGCAGGGAGACTGGCGTGGCTTTTTCTGTGAAGCCACCAGCCCGCACGGTCATGCGACGCGATAGACGTCGGGCAATGTCAATCAACGTTGCCGTCAAGTGACGCTTCAGACCAAAAGGTGCGACACAGGATTTCAAAAAATGAAAAAGGCCGCGCCCGAAAGACGCAGCCTTGCTTCGATTGTTGTCCGTCCTTAACCCTACACCGGCGCTATGACATGCGCCGACGAGCGCGGTCAGCCTTTCGGCCGTTTCGGTCCATGACCAGACCGAGTACAGACAAAGCGACAGCCACGCCAAGCGCAAAGAAACTGAAGCCCATACGATTCTCCGTTTCGTGGAAGCTTAACGTGAACTGCGCGGAAGACGTCGCTGACGCTTGACCTTGTTTGCATTGTGCTCCATCAGCGCGCCAAGTCCACACATGACGACTGCGGCGCCGAACGCCAGAATGCTGATATCCATTGCTCGTTCTCCTCGCTCGGAGTCGCTCCTTGCATACAAGTTAGCACGAAACTCTCGATCGAACCTCGTCTTGAAGTCAGGCCCGGCATAAGCCTGCTGGCGGCCCATTACCGCCTCTTCGTGCATGGCTCAGAAAAGGAAGCATGCCGACGATGTTGCCCTCTACAAAAACAGAAAACGGGCTATGCAATTGAATTGGACGATCAGCGCAAGATACGCCGCCGTCGCTGTCGTTCGCGCTTGCGACCGCGACTGCTCATGTAAGCACCGTAACCCAGAATCGGCGCTAGGAGAGATAGGACGAACAAACCGAGATTCATAATTGATCTCCGCTCATCGGATGCCTAGATTGCAGAAAGCGTACCACAACGGTGAAAGCTCGGGGTCTTGTCAGAAGGCGATGCCGTGTCGTGGTGAGCCATGCACGCCGCTGCGCCACAACTAGCCGACGGCATAGACTCCCATCTTTCTCAATTCCCCTACGCACGTTATTCATCATCGTCGCAATCGACAGTTCCGGCTTTTCGGGGCTCGTAGCATTGCTCCCGAATGCAGTGACGCTTTAGTGACTTCAGTCAGAACGGAGGGGCCTAACTGCATTTCAACATCATTCAATTCGTGATGGAACCTCCGAAGCCATGGGTGACTACTACCCAGAGGTTCGTTATCCTGATTCGCGTGGACGCACTGAGCGCCGGCCCGGCTCCAACGTCCCATTCATCCAAGATCCGTGAGTATCTTTCGCAGCAGCGCGAGCCGTCGGATCTGCAGCGGGACCAAATAGAATCTTTGTTCGATCTCGGCAATCCTGGTAAGCCAGTAGGACACACCGAGACTAAAGCCGGTATCAAGGATGTCCGTATTGCTGAGATGGCGTATTACCGCTTCAAGATGCGCCAGTTCGGGGTCAGCTAATGCCGCCGGTGATTTTGGCGCCTGGCTTACCGGAATCGCTGATGACCTGGGCTTCATTGCGCGCCCCCTGACGGGGCAGCGACGTCCCAGCATTGGGTTGCAAAACCCGTTCGTTGCGAGGTGCGCGAGAGGAACCAGGCCAGCGCGATGAACGCGGTATCTGGTTTTCTTTTGACCACATGGCAGTGAAGCCGCGTTATACATTGCATGGCACGCTGAAGTAACTTTCGTTAATTCATCATGCCCACGCCACGCGAAAGTCAAGGAAGCTGCGGCGGGCAGAGCGGCGCATGCTTGGCAGCACGCTCGCCGTAGTCCGGTGCCCACTGCGGCACAGGCTGATCAACGAACGAGTTCAGTGCCTATCAGCGCGAACGCAGTCTTCAAATCGGGGACAGCGAAGAACAGGCGCCCAGTCTGCCGCAACGTGGGCAGACTGGGCGGGAATGGAATGCAGACCGACTTTCCAGCCGTATTGGACGGCAACCGGAGTAAGGTTGTCGCGTCCGCCCTTGTCCCGCCGCTCAACATTGACAAGCCGATCGAGGCCAGCCTGTCAGGGATTAACGGAGAATGCGGAGAGATGGCACATTGATGGAGGCCGCTCATGCATCTTTTGGCGCTCTGTCAGGAGGCGACGTCGCAGCACAACCGCTCGCCCTAACCGTCCGAGGGAGGGCCAAGCGCCTGCACGAACGGTTGAACTATCGTGTCTCCTGCTCCGTGGCGATTTTGCTCCCGGCGTTGTTCAACGCTTTCCGTTTGACGGCAATAGCGGAGCAGAGACCCATGAGGATCGAAGACGGTGGTGAGTAGTCTCGCTTTTCCATCGCCTGTTGATGCGTACACGAGACGCCTCCCCCAAGCGGGATGTTACTGTTGAACTCGTGCGACAGTTACTGGACGCATATTCGTGCGCCAGGTCGCCGATGATAGTCGCGTGCGCACGCAGCTTTCGGGTGCATAGCTCTCGTTCGATCGCGAGCATTTTGGGCGCACATCAAACGTCAGGTCGGCCCTCAAAGACATCAGGCATCATACGGTAGCTGCGTGCGATAGAACCCACTGCAACCGGCCCCACCCCCTACTGCCTATCCCAAGAGGGCACGGATGACTGCTGGCATTCGTAATGTCGGTGAACACCCGTATGAGCCCAGCTTCAATGATTTTAATCAGAGCGTCAGCTGGTTAACAGCGAGGAAGATCCAACTTCCCTGCGACTCAAATCAATTGCAACACTGCACCCAGGACGGCGTTGATCGCCTTCTCAAGGCGTGGGACATCCGAAGAAATGCGGCTCAACTGCGGCGAATACAGCCTGATGTAATTTTCTTCGTTGTGGCGTGTGAGTCTCACGACCGTTCTATCGGTCGGCACCGGCAAGCCGGTGGCAAGAGCCGCAAGTATCGTGCGCACATCGAGGTCAGGACGCGCGCCAAGGATAGCCGCGGAATCTCTCAAACGCCGACGTCCGGTTCGCTTTTCAAGCTTCACGAGTTTTTCCGCGATTGCGAAAGAAATTCGATATACGTCGCCAAAAGTATGGATAACTTCGTCTGGAATCGTCGCGGCATGCAGCATCCGAGTAACGTGCGGTTTCGAAACGCCCAATGCTAAGGCCATTTCCGACTGCGATCGCCAAATTCGCCCAGTCAAGAAGTAAGCGCAGAGTCGGCCCAATATGATGATCGACGTCTTCCGCTGGCGAAGCTTGTTGTACTGCGCGAGGGCTTCTTGCTGACGAAACGTGTGTGGATCTATTTTCAAAGGTTTTTCCATAATCAGTCGGGCTGAGAGGGGGCGCAGAATCTAGCGCACCGAGAAGTGCTGACGCGTCCCATTTCGAAAGGCTTGGCATGATGACGCGATGTTGCCGCAAATTTCGTCAGCCGTCTGACGAAAAAAAATGGGATATCGTGATCGGGCGATTCCATGCAAACCATGTAGCAACCTGAGATCCTATCCGTTTCCGCTTGTATTCAGTGGCCCAAAAGCTACCCAAAAATCCCCTTCATTTCGGCTTAAGACCGTTAGCCGGCTCACGGGCAAGTATGTGATTTCTCGCTTTAAATCAATGACGTGACGGGCCGATTCCATGTAAACCATGTAACAAATCGAGATCCCGTCCGTTTCCGCTTGTATTCGTTGGCCTTAAAGCTATACCAAATCTTCGTCATTCCAGCTTAAGCCTACTAGCCTGCTACTGCCTGAAACATTCTCGCGGTCGGACATGACCGTCACGCTGGAGAAATCCGCCACTTCCGCGTGTATTGCGCCAGCCGCTGAGGGCGAGGCGGATGTCAAACGTGGTCAAGCTGGCTCGGCCTGGCTCCCGCAATCAATTTACAACCAATGCGCAATCGCTCGTCGATTGCGTCGACGTTGATGCGAGATGCTATCTTGCGATACACCTGTTCGCGCCTTACCCGGAAGAAATGATGCAATTCGCTCAGCTTGAGGTATGAGGTCGGCAAACCCGTTCCGAACTCGCATGTATCGTCTTCGAACACAGCGATGTTTTCAATCGGGCAGTTAAATCCATCCAGCAAGGCACCGAGAAAGTGAACGGCGGGTGCGGTGTACCGAAGGGGACACGGATAGATCCCCGTCATCCCTGGTGCGGACTGAACGTACAGCTTGTCCTCTTCAAGGCTCTGTGTCACCTTTCCCGCCCATTCGATACGGCTGACGACGAATACGCCGATATCGGTAACGGCTAAACAGTCGGCCCGAACGCTATGGCCCGCGAGACCATCCGAAGTCAGGACGGTCAGCTCCTCGTGCAACGAGTAGCGTTCGCCAAGTAAAGGCGCGAGTACTTCATGCAGTCTCCGCGAGAAGTCGATATATTTCCGGCGGTGATCCGCGACTGCGGGCTTCTTCGCGAACCGGTTCGGATATCCGAGGATTGCCTGAGTCGGCATGAAGAAATCCAGGCGCATACGTCCGCACGTAGGACATCGTTTGGTCATCGTGAACTCTCCTTTCATTCCCGTTCGTGTTTTGGCTCCGCGCCCCGAGTGTCCGGCCGCGTCAGCAAAGACGATCGTAGCGCTGCTCAGGACAATGACAGTTCACTATGATGACAATTTTGATAGGCCTTTTAACCGGAACGGTCCTGGTAATACGGGCCACCCTCGATGCCGGTAAGCGGAAATCGATTCCACGAACCAACGCTCGGACGAGCCGGCTCACGGTCTTAACCCGAAAAGCAACGTAAGATCACGTAGCTTTTGGTCCGGCGCAGCGCTAAATCTGTGGTAAGGGACCCCGGCTCGGGGCCTTCGCGCTTTTCGATTAGTGAATGGAACCGCTCCATGTTCCCGACACTCTTGATCGATTCAAAAGCTACCTTTTTCCTGCGCCTTTCTCGGATAACGGCGTCAACCGGTTGACATCTGTCGGGTCGGCTACCAAGGCGGGCGCACATCGCGCTCAAGGTGCGTCCGAGTCGCAGACAAAATCCGTGCGTCGTAGCATTGCTCACGACGGACTCCTGCGCCTTAGCGCACATCGACGTGAGAGTGCGCAACCGGTCCGTTTGTCGCGCTATTGCCGCGCCGTCATCCCGCCACATCGCTCATGCTTCGCAGCACCTGCTACGCGCGACAATTGTTCACTCCGGCGGTCACCGTAATTGACGCCATCGACCAGGTACAACCAGGTTCGTTGCGGAAATTGACGAGTGCACCGCCGCCCGTCACTCCTACTCGAGCGGGAGGAAATACTCCGCGGGGCGCGACAGTGGCACGTCCAATGACTCAGTGACGCCAGACCCGCCTGCGCCTGCTAGGAACGGTTAGCTTCCATCGAGTGGACGGCGCAGGAGAAGCGAGCGATGCGGACGAACGACCGTGGCCCTTTGCCGGTATCCTGCAAAGAGCCTGCCGCGAGATCTTCTGGCGGCCTGCCTCTGACTTGTTTCCGTTGCGGCAACAACGGCCGCTACGGCGCCGTCTCGGCGACGTGGGCGCGGACTTCACCGGCTTCATGCTTGGCGAACTGCCGATCGTGCTCGTGATGCGCAATCGGGATGTGTCGGCGTGGTATCCCGTGCTGCTCTTCATGTATCCGATCTTCGAAACGTGCTTCTCGATCTACCGGAAGAACTTCATTCGCGGGATGTCGCGTGGGATTCCCGATGGCGTGCATCTGCATATGCTCGTCTCTCAGCGGCTGGTGAGGTGTTCCGTTGGCGCGAGGAAGACGCGTGAACTAACGCGGCGCAATTCGCTGACGTCGCCGTATCTGTGGCTGCTATACCTGATCGCGGTCGTTCCCGCTACGCTGTTTTGGCGGCACACGTTGCATCTTGTCTGCTTTGTCATGGTGTTCGCGCTGACTTATATCTGGCTCTATATCAGCATCGTCCGGTTCACGTCGCCGAAATGACCAGCGGTGTGGAAGAGACGGCATAGTTGATGAAATCAGCAACGGAATGCACGTGAAGTCAAACGTGAATAAATTCACGCGCTGCAGCGTTCAGACGAGACGGCACCCTTTCAGAAGTATGTCGAGGATCGTCGACGGGCGGCGCACCCATGGCGCGAACCTTAGCGTGAACTTCAGCGCGGACTGATGCGGCACCACTGCCACGCGAGCACGCCTTTGCCGATCCCGGCTTCATATGGCGTGCAGGCGGCCACGTCGAAGCTGAAGCCGGCGCGCTGGAAAGCGCCAGCGGCATCGGCGGCGAGCTGGCGGTTGCGTGCCGTGAGATCGAACCGGTCGTCGGCGCGCAGGCCAAGCCGGCACTGTTCGGACGCGTCGCGCGGGCCTTCGACGGCTGCATGCAGACGCAGTTTCGACACCGCCCAACGCAACGTACTGCAGCCGCGCGCCGAGCGCGTCAGCCCGAGCGTGGAGGCAACGTCGTTCACGCCGCTGACATTGTCCTCGCGCCAGTTGTGTGCGCCGTCGATCAACGCAAACGTCGGGCCGCCGCGTTCGCGCGCGAGCGCCACGATGCGGGCGCGAAACGCGTCGCTGGCGGGAAAGCTGCTGTCGATTTGCGTGAACGCGACCGTGTCGGGAAAGAGCGTTGCGATCCATGCCCAGCCCGTCGTGGTGCTCCGGATGACGACCGTCGTGCCCTCCGGCTGTGCAAGCGGCGGAAGCTGCGCGTGATAGAGCGGATCAGCCCAGCCTTCGTGTCCCCACGTGCGGGCGCCGCCCATCACGACGACGGCCGTGGCGGCGATGAGCAGCCACGCCGCCGCGCGCCGTGCGATGTGGGCGGGCAGCAGCCGGTCGAGCAGCAGCACGAGCACCATCGGCGCGAGCATTTCGATGGGCACGATGTAACGGTAGATGCTGAACAGCTTCATCCACACGACGAAACCGAGCGCGACGAACAGCACCACGAGCCGCTGTTTCGGTTCGAGGGCGGCGCGCGGCTGGCTCTTGAAGCGCTGCGCAATGCGCGCGAACACCCACCACACGAACACCAGATAGACGATCGGCCAGATGATCTGACGGATGGGGGTTTCGCCGACGCGCTTCGAATCCGCAGCGATGATGAATGGCCACAGCAGCGTCTCGACGAAATTACGCGGCAGCCAGCGCACGTCGCCTTGCGAGGCGGATGTCGTCAGCGGATTCGGAAAGAACTTGCCGAACTGCGGATAGAGGGGGTTGCCGAACTGCTGCCACAGATGCAGCATCCAGTAGCCTGTCGTCGCGGCCATGCCGAGCAGTACACCCACGCCGAACAGAAACGCGATGCGCACGCGCGTGCCCAGCGTGCCCGGATAGCTCAGAAGGCTCACGCACAGCGCGACGGCGAAGACCGCGTTGGTCAGCTTCAGGCCCGTCGCGCAACCGACGAGCAGGCCGCTCAGGATCGACGCCGCGAACGCGCCCGCCGTGTGCTCGCCGAGCCGCCGCCAGTTCGAGAGCGCCACCAGCAGGCCGCCCAGCACGAGCAGCGCCATCGTGTCGTCGCCCATCGAATTGCCGAGACCGGACAGAAAGTTTGCGGTGAGGCAGCCGGCCCCGGCGATCAGAACGGGCAGGCGGTAGCGATCGTCGCTGGAGGCGGACGGCCACACTTCGCGTGCGATCGCGACGATCAGCACGAACGTCGAGCCATGCAATACGCCGAGCAGAAACCCGACGACTCGTGACGGCAGATGCGTATTCAACAGATACAGCGCCGTGTCGAGCAGCGGGTTGAAATACGATTGCATGCCCGCCGGAGCGAGGTCGGTCTGCAGCTTGCCGTGCAGCCACGCGAACGGGTTGTAAAGGTGATAGTTGTAGAGGTCCCAGTTCGCGTCGGCGCCGAGCAGCAGCGAGTACAGCCCGAACAGCAGCGGCACGATCACGCATGCGGCCGTCATCGCGCGACCCGAGCGGAGATCGACGATGCGCCGGCGCGCGGTGGGCAACGCGGCCCCCGTTTGAAGATGCGGCGTCACGGGACGGGCCGTCACGGGCGGGCCTTGAACACCCACAGCTTCGCGCTGACGAAGTTGACAGTCATGCCTGCGAGCGAACCGACGGCAACGGCGATGAGCGGCAGCAGCGCGGTCTTCGGCAGCATCAGGACCGTCGCGCTATAGGCAGCGTAGTTGACAACGCCGCCGCCCAGCATCGCGAACAGGTAGTGCCACCACTCGGCCCACGCGGATTTGTTGCTGCCCTGGACGAATGTGAAGCGTCGATTGAACTGCCACGTTGACCAGACAGCCGCGACAAACGAGACTGCGCGACCGACGAAATAGCCCGCGCCGAGCGCGAGCATCCCGTACAGCACGCCTGCGTCGACGACGAGGCCGATCACGCCGGCAATGGCGAAGCGGAGTAGTTCGCGCTTCATTCGACGGTCCGTCCTGCGAGTGTCGTAGTCGCTGCTGTCGTCGCTGCCGGAAAGTAGACAAAGCGAATCATAAAGGGGCATCGACAAGGTGATGGATGATGATAATGACGGGCTTCACGCGCGACGGCGGGCTGCGCGAAGCGCGGCTATTTTATCGCACACATGGAGCGGCACCCGATTGCACGACGAAGACGAAAAGGGCGCCTCGGCGCCTTTTTCGTTACATCGAAGCCCGCTTACCCGGAAGCGGCGGCACGCTGCGCAGCGGCGGCGCAGCTAAGCTCGGCTGATACTCGGCGACCCAACGACGCAAATCGCGGCGCACCTCGTCGTCCGTCAGCACGCGATGCTGCATCAGCCACGGCAGCAACTCGTCGAGCAGATTGTCGGGGACGCCGCGCGCCAGCGCGATACGTAGCTTTGCATGCGGCGTGCGCGTGGTCGTTTCCTCGTCGGCGAGCAGTTCTTCGTACAGCTTCTCGCCGGGACGCAGGCCCGTGAACTCGATGCGGATCTGGTCTTCGGTGAAGCCGTAGAGCCGGATCAGGTCGCGCGCGAGGTCGACGATCTTGATTGGCTGGCCCATGTCGAGAATGAAGATCTCGCCGCCATGGCCCATGCTCGACGCCTGCAGTACGAGCTGCGAGGCTTCGGGAATCGTCATGAAGAAGCGCGTGATCTCCGGGTGCGTGACGGTGACGGGGCCGCCCTTCGCGATCTGCTGCTGGAACTTCGGGATCACGCTGCCCGCGCTGCCAAGCACATTGCCGAAGCGCACGGTTTCGAACTGCGTGCGCTCGCTTGTCTGTTGCAGCGCCTGGCAGGCCATCTCGGCGAGCCGCTTGCTCGCGCCCATCACGTTGGTCGGATTGACGGCCTTGTCGGTCGAAATCAGCACGAAGCGCTTCACGTCATGACGAATCGCTGCGCGCGCGACGCGATATGTGCCGAGGACGTTGTTGCGCACCGCCTGCCACGCGTTCTGCTCTTCCATCAGCGGCACGTGCTTGTAGGCCGCTGCGTGGTACACGATGTGCGGCGTATGGCGGACCATCACCTGATCGAGCAGCAGCGAGTCCTTCGCGTCGCCGATCACGGGCACGATCGACAGCCCTGGGAAGTGTTCATGCAACTCTTCGACGAGCCGGTACATCGCGTACTCGGAGATATCGAAGGCAATCAACTGCGCCGGCTTGAAACGCAGGATCTGGCGGCACAGTTCTGAGCCGATCGAGCCGCCCGCGCCTGTCACCATCACAACGCGCGCATGCAGCAGCGCTTCGACGTGCGGCGTGTCGATATTCACGGGCTCGCGGCCGAGCAGGTCTTCTAGGTCGATATGGCGCACGCGCGACAGAGACGCCTGTCCTTCCCCGACATCAGTCAGCGCCGGCAGCACCATCGCGCGCACGCCGGCGCGCACGCACAGCGTAGCCGCGCGGCGCTGCTGCTCGACGGGCGCCGACGGAATCGCGATGATCGCGTATTCGGTCTTCGTCGCCTCGGCGATTTCGGGCAGCTTGTTGATCGAGCCGAGCACCTTGTAGCCGTAAATCTCGCGGCCCTGCTTCGAGACGTCGTCGTCGAGCAGGCCGATCAGCCGCCATTCGCTCGAGCGCGACAGCTCGCGCGCGAGCATCGCGCCTGCCGTGCCTGCGCCGATCACGATGACCGGCTTGCCCTGCGCGACGAGGCCGCCGTACAGGTAGAACTCCTTCGCCGCGCGGTACAGCGCGCGCGAACCGCCCATCGCGAGGAACAGGAACAGCGGCGACACGAGCAGCACGGAGCGCGGAACGATCGGCACGGGCTGGATCATCACCGCGAGGATCATCGACAGCAAGGCGCCCGTCGCGACCGCCTTCGAAATGCGCATCAGGTCGGGCAGGCTCGCGAACACCCACATGCCCCGGTACAGGCCGAAGATGCGGAACATCACGCCGTAGACGGGCAGCACCCAGATGAGCGCGTGTAGCCCGCCGTCGCGGAAATCGGCGGGCACGGCGCCGTTGAAGCGGATCACGTAGGCGATCAGCCACGCGCCGGAGACGGCGGCCAGGTCGAAAAGGAAAGCGCTGAAGGATAGCCAGGTGGCTTTGGATCTGAGCATCAGCGTCATACCTCGGATTGTTGGGACAGTGTTGACTGGAACCGGCGCCAGCGCAGGTCGACGATGAATCCGATGACGACCAGCACGGCGGCCCACCCTGCTAAGGTGCCCCACTGAACGGCCGGGGAACGGCCAAGTACAAGTAACGCAAGCGCTATGCCGACAACCATGACCGCGTACCAGGCCCACGCGGTGCCCGCATGGCCGACGCCCGAGCGTACCATCCGTTGATAGTAATGCTCGCGGTGCGCTTGCCAGAACTTTTCTCCGCGTGCGAGGCGCCTCGCAAGAGTAACCGACGCATCGCCGATGAACGGCGCGAACACCAGCGCGGGAAACCACACGGGCCATGCGCCGCCGCGCCAGCCCCAGTAACCGAGCGCGCCCGCCAGATAGCCGAGCGAGATCGAGCCCGCGTCGCCGAGAAAAATACGGGCCGGATGGAAATTGAAGAACAGAAAGCCGAGCGCGGCGCCCGCTACCGCCAGCGAGGCCAAGGCCAGTTCTTGCATCGGATGGTCGGAAAGGAGCGCCGCCGCCGCGTAGCCCGCGAAGCCGAACAGCGCCATGCCGCCCGCGAGGCCATCCGCGCCATCCATGAAATTGTAGAGATTGACCAGCCAGATCATCAAAAATGCCAGCGCACACAGCGCCCACCATGGCGCGGCTGCAGGGAACAGTGCGACGAGCGCGGCGACGGCGACCAGATGCGCGGCAAAGCGCACGCGCGCGGGCAATCCGCGGCGGTCGTCGACCTGCGAGACGGCGGCGAGGAACGCTGTCGCCAGCGCGACGAACCACAGCGACTGCGCGACCAGCAGCATCGCCATGACGGCGACGGGCACGATGCCCCAGCCGCCGACGCGTGGCGTCGGGCGCACGTGGAGCGAGCGGTCGTTGGGAATATCGGTCGCGAGGCGCCACGCAAGGCCTGTCTTCAGCAACAGAAACAGGATCGCCGCGCACACGCAGACGGCCGCGCCAGCGACGAGCGGAAGTGTCCATGGAGCCATCAGTGAATCTTGCATCTGCATGAGCGGGCTCAATGAGTCGAACGATACCAGTCGGCGGTTGCCGCCAGACCTTCGTCGGTTGAGAACGGGGGTTGCCAGCCGAGCACGTCGCGAATGTGCGACGTATCGACCTGCAGGCTGCCGATCAGACGGTCGACCTGCGCCGAGCGTCCCGTCAGCCGGCCTGCCATGCGCAGCCATGCGGCCGGCACGGGCAACAGCCGCGCAGGCTTCCCGAGATGGCGCCCGAGCGCGCGCACCAGCTCCGCGACGGTCGGCGCGTCGCTGTCCGCGACGTGAAAGCACTGGCGCGCGGCACGCGGATCGGTCGCGCAATGGACGAGCGCATCGGCCAGATTGCCAACGTACACCATGCTGCGCCGCGCATCGGCGCCGCCGAGAGGCAGCGGCACGCCGCGCCACACAGCGTCCATCAGACGCAGGAAGTTAGCGCGCACTTGCGGTCCGTACACGAGCGGGGGCCGCACGATCACAATTTCCAGGCCGGTGTCGTCGCCAAGACGCGTCAGCGCGTCTTCGGCCGCGCGCTTCGAGCGGCCGTAAGCGTCTTCGGGGCGCGGTGGATCGTTCTCGCGGAGCGATTGTCCGCGATCCTGCTCCCCGGCTGCCTTGATGCTGCTCACGAACACGAAGCGCGGCACGCCATGCTGCTGGGCGGCCGCCGCGAGGCGCAGCGTGCCGTCAACGTTGGTCGCGCGAAACGCGGCCTCGGGATCCGCTGCTGTGTCGCGCATCACGTGCACGCGCGCAGCGAGATGCACGACGCAGTCGGCTTTCAGGTCGGCGGGCCAGTTCTGCGCGATGCCGCTGTAGTCCGAGCTCGCGTCGATCCGCTCGGTCACGCCGTCGATGCAGCCGCCGGAACGCCGTACAAGGCCCGTTACGCGATGGCCGGCGTCGAGGAGCGCGCGGCACAGCACGCGTCCGACGAAACCGTTCGCTCCGCTTACGACCACGTGACTCATAGCCACTTCCAGCCAAAACGGTTGAAGAACTTGAACGCAGACGCCGCGAACATGCGGATGTGTGCGGAGCCTTTGCGCGCTGCGTCGCCGCCGTGGTGCAGCACGCGCACGGCGGGCAGATAGGCGACGCGGGCGACTTCGTGCGTGCGCAGGCTCAGGTCGTAGTCCTCGAAGTAGAGGAAATAGCGGGGGTCGAAGCCGGCGAGTTTTTTAAGCACGCTCGTGCGGAACAACATGAAGCAGCCGCTGACAATCGGCGGGTCCCAGACGATGTCGCGCTCGTTGATGACATCGTGCATTTCGTAGCGCGCGAGACGCCGCGTGAAGAAGCGGCGGACGCGCGCAGGCAGGAAGCCGCGGACGAACAGGTCGAGTAGTGTTGGGTAGCGGCGACAGAGGTACTGGATGTGGCCGTCTTCGTCGCCGATGCGGGGGCTGAGCAGACCAACTTGCGAATGGCTTTCGAAGAACTCCACGGCGCGCACGAGCGCCTGCCGGTCGAGATCGATATCAGGATTCAGCACGAGGTGATAGCGGCTCGCCGCACGCTCGATCGCCAGATTGTGGCCACGGCCGTAGCCGACGTTGCCCTGCCCGGCAATGACCGAGTAGGTTGCGCCATGTGCGCGCAGGGCGTCCAAAGCAACCGTCATGTCAGGCAGTCCACCGTTGTCGACGAGACAGACGTCCAGTCTGAACGCGGGATGCGTCTCTTTGAGCGCATCGTAAGCGGCGGCAAGGCTGTTCAGCGTCTGCGCGAGTTGCTGCAGGTCCGGCCGATAGACGACCACGGACACGGAGAGACCCTCGATCTCGTTACCCGGCTCACGCGTAGTATTCATGTGGAAAATGCAACGTGTCTTGTCGCGACACTTTAGTTTTTGGGATGGGGGTCACATCGAAGCCAGAAGTTTGCTAAAAAAATGAGCATTCGGCAACCGGGGTTTCGAAATGTTACGCACCAGAATGGGGCGGGCGAGGCGCGTCGATCCCACCGCCCACTTTGTTAGGGTTGCAGATCCCCGGTTACGGTAAAGAACGCGTCCTTTCCGTTCCGAGTCAAATATCGGGCGCTGCGAATATTCACCGCGCCATTTTGAGCAAGCACATCTATATATCTTCCCGTGTCGTCTTTCGACCAGAACGCAACTTCAATATGCCGGGAATTAGCCTTTCCGGTTTGAATCTGATCGACGTCAATGACGTATGGAATCTGATTTTTTGTCAGAAGCGCGAACGACATGAAGAAGCCCCAGTCCGGAAAGACATACAACGTGTCAGAACGATTAACGGCATCGGCGGCCAAATCATTAAGTGCACTCGTCGCCCGATTTGCTCCGCCCGTAATTTCGAGTTCGCGGAAAAAACCGCTGCTTTGCGAGATATTTCCTGCGGCAAACAGGACACACACGCCAATTACCACTCCACGCGAAACGCCGCTGCGGGCCATGTCGCCCAAAACTGCAGCGCATAGCAAGTAGAAGACCGGCGCAAGGACACCGAAATGATGCACCCAAAGTCTGTTCCCCAGCAGCACTGCAACGGCTACGTACGAAATCGGAAGCAGCACCAAGAGCATGGCTCTGGAACGGCGCAGCCTTATTAGCGCGACGATCGCGACAGCAACAAAGAAAGCCACCTTGGCTTTGACCCACCAGTCCTCACTGCCGGCGCCAAGCGTCATGAGTCCGTTTCCGATATTGGACAACGCCAGATAGGCCATGTGAAGCGTATATCGAACGCTGTCGATCATGGAAAGCTTTGACGATAAGGGGGCTAACCCTTGCGTCTTCGCAGCCATCCACTTCAGAGTCTCGTGAAGACCGCCTAAGCGAAGGGCAAGGAACGCGTATCCAATCAGATACGGCAGCATCCCCAAGGCAAACCCCGCGATCCAGCGGGACGGCCGCGAATCGGATCTAGTGAGAACCAGCACTGCCATCGCGGGCGCAAAAAAGCCCAACACGAAGTATCCGTATATGGCCAATCCATAAAACACGCCCGACCAGAACAAGCCGCTCTTCGTGTTGCCCCACAGCACGTAGAGGCTGGCAAACAGCCACATCTCTCCGCCAAGAATGATATAGAACTGCGTGCGGAACGAACTGATGAAGGCGATGTCGAGCGCAAGAAGCGCCGAAAATGCAAACGATACGATCCGGTTGCCGGTAGCCCTTACACCAACACCGTAGGAGAATATTATGATTCCCGCACCAAAAAGCGCCTGCGCGCAGCGAAGAGTCTCGACGCTTATTCCGAATACTTTAAAAACCGCAATATCGACGTAAAGATTTTGGACACCGTGGTACAAATTTCCCAAAACCGGGAAGGCCACTGTTGGGAACACCCAGATCGGATTTTTCAGCGCGGGAAAGAGGACGCGCGCGGCAATATAGTCGGGATTGACCGCATCCATATATATTCCCGGGAGGGTAATGCGATAACAGATTCCCGCCCAAAAAATGAGCATGAGAACAATGACAGCAGCGACATTTGGGATTCTTTGTTTCATCTCAGGACAATTTTAAATATCGAACTCGGCGTGTTGGTCCCCGGCTGCCCAATCATAAACCCGCTCCGCCCTTCAGTTTGAATGCCGCGCCCGGTTCCCGGAGAACCGCCGCAAACCCCGCCTTACAGCGCGAGGCCCGCTATGTTACCCGTCCAGCAGGCCCCCGAGAACACCATCGGCGGGAAACCAACAGGCTTCAGCACGAAAACCACACGCCGCCCGTCGAGCGTGTTGGGACACTGAGGCTCTCATCTTGGCACGAGTCGAATGGAAAATTTCCAAAGTAAGGAGCCACAATACGCGCAAGTTCAAACGCACGATTTGTCCTTTTTAAATCGGCTAAATTACTGCATTGCCTTGACTCTCCTAATTGAGCATATAGGCGGTCGCGCGGGTCTCACGCCAGATTTCCGCGGTTCGTTATAATCCGGGCCGACCACTTCCGCAATTTCTCGGCCAGTTAAAGCACGATATGAAAGACATCAACAGCATGCGGACGGTCATTGTCCATTACCACCTCTTCAAGAACGCCGGCACAACGGTTGACAGCATCCTAGAGCGGAACTTCACCGGCGACCAGCATGGACACGTCGAAGGCCCGCTGCCATGGTCGACCCTTCAGCCGGAACAGGTTCTTGAATTCGCCGCAAACAATCCGTCGGTGCGAGCCATTTCCAGCCATCACGCACGCCTGCCATTGCCGCAGCATCAGTCGATCAAGTTTTTCCCGATCCTGTTCATCCGACATCCGATCGACCGCTTCGCCTCAGTCTATGAGTTCGAGCGCCGGCAGCCGGAGGACAGCATGAGCCCGAGCGTGGCGATCGCACGCAATGGCGGCATCGCCGAGTTTGCGCGCTGGGTAATCGGCGGCGATGCTACCGCTGTATGTCGCAACTTCCATGTGATTCACCTAGCAAACGCGCAAACCGACATGCGCACCGCTCGCGCGACGCATGAAGACTATGAAAACGCGCTGGCACGGCTGACGGCGCTGCCGTTCTTCGGCATCGTCGAAGAATTCGACGAGTCGCTCGTCAGAATCAAGCAGCAACTTACGCCGCATATTGGCGAGATAGAGATCGACCACCTCAATCAGAACGTCACGCCGGGGCGTCACCCGACGTTATCCGAGCGTCTGAACCACATTGAGACACATCTCGGCCAGGCACTGTATCGCAATTTACTCGAGTGCAATGCATTAGATCTTCTGCTTTATACGCAGGCCAAAAGGATGTTTGCGGCGGCTCGCGAGACGGCATCGACCACCGAGGATGCTCGTCCAATGCATAACCGCTTTTGGGATCGATTGACGCGGACCTTCCGCGGGTCGTCCAATACCCAGACTCGTGCCTGACGTCCGGATTTGATGAGAAGGCGCGCTTTCGGCGAGTGGATGCCCTGCATTGCATCGCACCGTCGTCCCTGTTCGTTTGCGACCGTAACGGAATTAGTTAGTCCGCCCTGAATAAAGCGCTTTGTCCGTCGTCGGCGTCAGACGACGGGCGTTGTCTGATCGACAGAAATGAACAACGCGACAAGAACGAGGGCGCAAAAAAGCCGCAGCTTCCTGAGGATCATGCGCAGGTTGGCCAGCGCCGCACAGCACCGCGTGCATCGCGTCGCCGAGCGTACCTTTTAGCCAGTTCCGGTCGAGCTTTCCGTCCGTCTTCATGTGGCCGATCGCTGGCTCGATCGTACTGCGCCGTCTGATCATCGCCCGTAATCCCCGCGTAATGCCTCGCCTCGGCCCTGGGTGGTAGATCTTCACCCCTTCGATGTCCACACCCTTGTAGCCACGGTCAACGACAGCGATTTCCGGTGTGATGTCGCTCAGGATCGCCGCCTGCTCCAGCGCTTCTGCAAGGGTGTGTCCATCGTACGGGTTGCCCGGCATCGAGCGCATGCCAACGACCAGCCCTTCCTTGTGCGTCGTCGTGATCGACGCCTTCACGCCGAACTCATAGGGCGTCCGCGCCTTGCCCTTCGCCAGACATTCAACTTCTGGCGCATGCAGTGCATAGAGCTTGTTTTTATCCTTTGTCTTTTGCGACAGGATCCGCTTCGCGCGCCCAATCAGTTCCTGCAGGGTCACGCGACTTCCTCCGCATACCAGCGATCTGTCGCTCCACATCACGCATCACCCGACCCACACGCGAGCGCAGCGTACGCAACGCCTTCTTCATGCGTTTGTACTGCTTTGCATGGGCCTAGCGGCTAATCTGACGCGCCAGGTGCGGCGCCTCGCGATTGTAGTTCTGCCTCAGTTTCAGGCCGTGGCGCGCTGCAGCCTTCACCAGATGTTCGCGACACCGCTCGAGCACGCGTGAATCCGTCGGGTGCGCGACCGCCTTTTGCATGACAGTGGTGTCGACGATCACGCGCTTCACGCTCGCAGCCTTGATCACACCGGCACGTTTTGCTGCCTCAATCGTCTCAGCGAGCAGTTCTTCAACACCAGCTTCGCCCAGCCGCTTGCGCCAGCGCGTCAGGCTCGACGGATCGATTGGCGGTTCGGTCTGCAGGTACGTCTCGCCGGTAAACACCTGCCAGTACGGATTTTCCACCCATTGCCAGACGACCTCTTCGTCGGATAGTTCAAATGCGTGCTGCAGATACAGCAGACCGGCGATCAGCCTGGGTGATGTCGCCGGTCGCCCCTTGTGCGACACGAAGCTTTCGCTCATCGCGACGCCCAACCAATCCCAATTGATCAGGTCAGCCAGCCGTACCAGCGGATGTTTCAGATTGATCTGTTCGCGCGACGGCTGCCGGAAGAAATCTCCTTCTTTCACAGGCGTCTTGGCACCCATCCGCACCTCATCAGAATTTGCCGGATTCTCACGTTAATGTGCCAGGTTCCTGCAAATCTCACAACACCATTTCGACCGCAAAGCTCCGCTCGGGGCTCGCCGAATTGTTCAGGCTCGACTAGTTATTTGGTCCACAAGAGTGGGGAAACTTCACGTGCTACTGATCGGTCCCAAGGCTTTTCGGCCGACCATTAAACTGAAACTGCAAGATAGAGCATACGCGCTCAAAGGGAAATGCTGATCAATGAGCCTGTCGTCCGCATGACGGGCGAGGCCGGTTGCAATTTTCAGATTGACGAAGGAATGTGACGACACTCGAGGTGAATTTCGCGCGTATTCGGGCCTCACTTCCCGCGTTTTTCATACGCATGACGGACTGCTCCCATGAGTCCACAGCAGCTGATTTTTCGCGATCACCAGGTTCGCCAGCGCGAACAGGCTGAACAGCTGCGCCGCGTTCTTGGCCAGCCCCTTGTAGCGAACCTTGCGATGACGGAACAGGTTCTTCACGATATGAAACGGATGCTCGACCCGCGCGCGGATCTGCGCCTTGGTTCGCTCAACCGCGATTACCAGGTCCTTCAGCGGGCCTTCCTGCATCGCCTTGATCTTTCCGCGCTTGGCCGCCACACGCCACTTCACCGGCTTGCCCTTCATCTCGTCGCGTTTGTCCACGCCGATGTAGCCCGCATCGCCAAACGCTTCCTCTTCATGCCCGTGCAGCAGGGCATGGGCCTGCGACACATCCGACACGTTGGCCGCCGTGCCCACCACGCTATGCACCAGCCCCGAATCGGCGTCGACACCAACGTGCGCCTTCATGCCGAAGTGCCATTCGTTTCCCTTCTTCGCCTGATGCATCTCCGGGTCGCGGCTCTTCGCGGCGTTCTTGGTCGACGGCGGCGCTTCGATGATCGTCGCGTCGACCAGCGTGCCTTCCTTCATCATCAGTCCGCGCTCACACAGCGAGATGCCGATCTCGTCGAACAACTTTCGCGTCAGGTCACGCTCGACCAGCAGACGACGGAACTTCAACAGCGTGGTCGCATCTGGCGCGTTCTCGACGGCCAGATCGATGCCGGCGAAGGCGCGCATCGCAATGCTGTCGTAAAGCGCGTCTTCCAGCCCTTCGTCCGACAATCCGTACCACTGCTGCAGGAAGTAGATCCGCAGCATCCGTTCCAGGCCAATTGGCGGCCGGCCTCGCTCACCCTTCGGGTAGTACGGCTCGATGACCGACAGCAGCCGCGACCAAGGGACGACCTTCTCCATCTCGGCGAGAAAACGTTGACGCCTGGTCATCCGCTTCTTGCCCGCACTTTCCGCTTCCGCAAAACCGATCTGCCGCTGCATTGTCGTGGGTCAGCTCCTTGAACTTCTTTCTACAACGTCCTCGGCTATGTCAGCGATGACCGCCGAGTCGGATAAATCAGTGTTTCCAAAGAGGCGCGCTCTCCACATTGACACAATTCGGTGATATGCACACCGCCCGAAAAAATTGCAAGTCGCATGAATAGACCGGGAATAACGACGAACTGAACCATGACAGTTGTCGTTACGCCCTGATACATTTTTCAAATCCTTCCAGGGTTGCATCTTTTGTAAGATGCGTAGGATATGATCTAACCTAGCCGTATTGTCAGGAGAATTCTGTGACCCATTGCGTCGTATGCTCCTCGAAAGCAGTGCCATTTCGCACGATCGACAAGGTCGATTATTTCGAATGTGAAGCATGCGGGTCACTGTTTGCCGATCCGGCTTTTCTGAGTGATCTGGAAGCTGGCCGCGTCTCCAACTATCAGCATTCGTATTGGGAATCGGAATTACACGCAGCGCGAGAGCGCTCGTACGGCTCATCGCTCCAGCGCATAGCGGAAACGTTTCTCTATTGCAGAATTCCCGTTCGGCGGTTCGTCGATATTGGTTCGGGCCCGGGCTACCTGCTCGATGCTGCGTCCAGTGCACTGCCCGACGCTGCCGACATGTTCTACGGCGTAGAGTTATTTCCACCTGACGAGTCTCTTCGAACGCGCCACCCCAACTATAAGGTGTGCTCGATAGGCGACTCGGGCGAGCGTTTCGACGCGGGCGTGTGCGTGGAAGTCATCGAGCATCTCACGCCGTCGATGCTGAATGGCCTCGCGAAACAGATGGCCCAAGTATCCACTCCGGGAGCGCTCTACCTGATCAATTCCGGCCAACCGACGTTTGTCAAAAACGAAGATCCAGGCTATCTCGATCCGATAGGACGTGGGCACGTCGTTGCATACTCGATCGCGGGCGCCCAACGAATCTTCGAGCCGTATGGTTTTGAGGTCATTCCGCTACCCGGTCGCCATTGGGCATTTTTGCTTGAGTTTCAGTCAGAGAAGACTAGGCAGTCTCCACAGGAGTTGCTGGAAAAGCGGCTTTGGTCCCCACTTCCTGAAAATGTCGCTGTGCTTCGGGATGGCAACGCCGGCTCGCTGATGTATCACGCTGGACGAGATGCCGCACGCAGCTACCTGGAATACGCCACGGTCATCGAACGCACAGCGTGGGCGCAAAGCCTTCAGGCGGAAGTCGAGCGACTGCAGGCACTGACGGCCAAGCAAGTCAAGCAAATCGAAGAAGTACGGCGCGGCTCCAAGGACGCCGGCGCGAATTTCGATGTACAGCAGAATCATCCGAGCTTGCTGGGCCGCGCACGCGACTGGTTGCGAACACATACAGCATAGCGAGGGAGTCGTCCGCATCGCCGGATCGCGGGCACGATCCGGCGCAACTCTCTTCTTCAACCATGTCCCCACCTCTTCTGCCCGATGCGACCGCAACCCTTAACTGCGGCCAACCCGTTCCCTTTCGCGCACAGCCTTAACCATAAATAAAGGTTCCGTCAAGTGGACACTTCCATAATGTCCACAGCGACAGGGAACTCGTGGAGCTTTACAGCCGCAAAAGGTAAAATCGCGAGCCTCAAAAAAGCTTATCTATTGGCCAAATTCGCCGCGTTGCGGCGATGACATGCGCCATAAAATTTCACATACGAGGGGAACGTGGGTCAAAAAGTTGCTGTCATCGTGCCATGCTACAACGAAGCGAAAACCATCTCGGGCGTGGTCGAGGATTTCCGGCGCCATCTCCCGGAAGCCGAAATCTACGTCTTCGACAACAATTCGACGGATGGCACGTCAGAGGTTGCGCACTCCGTTGGAGCCCACGTTCGCCGCGTTCCTTTGCGAGGCAAGGGCAACGTCATTCGTCGGATGTTTGCGGACGTCGAGGCCGATGTATACGTCATGGTAGATGGCGACGGCACGTACGACGCCGGTGCCGCGCCCCGTCTGATCGAAGCGATGCTCGACGAGGGACTCGATATGGTCGTCGGCAGCCGCGTGTCCGACGAAGTCACCGCTTACCGGTCGGGTCACCGGTTCGGCAACGTTATGCTCACTGGGTTTGCCGCCGCTATTTTCGGCAGAACCTTCAAAGACATGCTGTCGGGTTATCGGATTTTCTCGCGGCGCTATGTCAAATCGTTCCCAGCGCACGCGCAAGGCTTCGAAACCGAAACAGAACTCGCAGTCCACGCCCTCGAATTGCGCATGCCCGTCGCCGAAATTGAAACGCGGTATGGCAGCCGTCCGGAAGGGTCGGAGAGCAAGCTGAACACGTACCGTGACGGCATTCGCATCCTAGTGACGATCCTGCGGCTGTTCAAGCTCGAACGGCCATTCGCGTTCTTCGGTATCTGCTTCGTCCTCAGCATGTTGCTTGCTGTCGGACTTGCTGTGCCGCTGCTGGAAACATATATCGAAACGGGACTGGTGCCGCGCGTGCCGACCGCCCTGCTGTGCGTCGCATTGAGCGTCGTGGGCTTTTTGTTCCTGGTTTGCGGGCTGATTCTGGATACGGTCACTAAAGGCCGGCTGGAAGCGAAACGGCTCGCGTACCTAACGATCCCCGGCCCAGGCCCGCGATCGTGACGTGAGCCGGCTCCGCAAGCCGGTTTCGATATTGGCCGTGGCACATGTCAGCCGCCTGCACGACAAATGGCTGCTTGTCCAAATCTCCAGACTGGTATCGTCGGACTGTTCGAGTAACAAGGAAACCCTCGCCCGTCGAATCCGCTGAGCCGGCGTTATTTCATGTTGCCTGCTCCAACGCCGGAACAGCGGCCGTAGTTGCCGGAGCGCAAGGTGCCCACAGCGTCTGCATTTTTGGGCCGTGTCGAATAACAGGCGGCAAGGACACCCTCCGATTGTTTAAGGCGTTGTCATGCAAAGTGACGTTGGCAACTCCCCAAAACCGCGGTTGCAAGCCGAAGGGCGGCACATCAATGATCTTATTGATTTGCGTCGCAAGCGTTGCGCAATTCGACTAAGGTCTTGGACGCCGTCCAATTGAACAGCCTCGCACCAGAGCGACAGGCTTCCAGGCGGGCCTGCGCGATATCTTTCGCACATGAGACGGGTCGATAGTTACCGCCGTACACAAGAAAGAATCCTCCGTCGAGCAAAGTTCCAACGCAGTATCCCGGATCGGCGACAATTACAATTTCTCCATCTCGCAAAGCACCCTGCTGGTCCACCAAAGTATGCTTCACTTCGCTGGCAAAACGGTCGACGGACAGATAAGCAACCTCATCGAACGATCGAGAGATGCGCGATTCAATCACAACTGAGCCTGCGACAATCAGCGACAACGCATACGTTGCGAGCAGCCGATTTCCCTGATCGTGTAAAACGCCGAATCCACAGGCTACCATCGTCAGAAAAAGGAAAAACGGCCCCAATTCCCATCGCTGCTCCATGCGGATCGTGAGTACGGCGGGTAGCAGCAGTAAAACAATCAACGCAGCACAGTACAAACTCCACCCAGCAGGCGCCGCCTCGGAACATGCTACTTTCCGCCGCCTCACCATACCCGTTGTGATCAACAATAGGCACGTCCCGGTGAACAGCATCGTCATTATCTTGACGAGCATCGAAAAGTCCGACCACTCGGCGCCTGTAAGGTATTGTGGTCCGTGATTAACACCGATCACCGATAAGAACGCCTCCGATGACAACGCGCCGATTGACCCAAAGTTGACACCAAGCGGCTGACCGCCCGTCCCCTGAAAAAAATTTGAATGGAACACCAACCGCTTGATCAGGAAATTCGTGGCGACAAGCAGAAGGCATATTCCAATAAATATGAGTCGCTCTTTCCGCGACCCTGCCTGCTTACCGCTAACAAAGAACAATCCTAGCCATGGCAATAGAACGATATAGCGTTCATGCGAATTAAAAGCTAAAAACGCCCACAGCAGTGCGGACCATTTATACGCGCGTTGTGACGAAGCATCCTTCTTGCCAGCGACATTCCACTCGAAAACGGACAACATCGTGAGCGTGCAGAAAAACAGCCCAAGTGACTCCACTTGGCCGGTCGCCTGCGTGACCTCATACAATCCAAGGTGAGATGTCGCTGCAATCACACCGAGAATGAACGCCACAAACCAGTTTTCGCAACACCTATACATCAACACCGCCAGCACAGTGCTACTCGCGGCATGAATAGCGACGTTGACAATGAAGTATGCGGTGGTACTCTTCCCGAAGAGCGCAATCTCCACGTGCATCAAACTACTGAATACGAAACGAAATTTCTGCCCGCTTTCCGAAAAGAACAAGTCTGCCCATTTACTTTGAAAACGATCGCCGTGGTACAACATATAGTTGAACAGGTCGTCACCATAAAACAGTTGTGGCGCCCATGATCGAAAACGAAGCCAGATCACTATCGCGAAGATCGCCAAGATCCCCAACGTGCCGATGGTCGAAATGCGCGCGCTTGAGTTATGCTTCGTCACCGCCATTCTGTCTTTAGATAGCGTTTTGACAGGAGCCAACGTATTTCTTGCCATTCGTTTGTCCGTTACCGAGCTTCGGGTATTGTGCCGACGTAAAGGTTAGTGCAATCGATCCAATGCCTGCTGGAAGGCAGGATTTGGCGAGTTCGCCTGTACCCTGATAGCATTTTGGTAGGCTTCGCGAGCCAAATTCAATTTTCCCTGCTTTTCGAACGCAACGCCAAGCCAATACGAGCTATAAGGATTATCGGGCAGCATAGAGACCGCCTTTTCCAGACAAGTCCCGGCTAGCACCAGATTGTTGTAGTCGATCATATGAACGCCGCACGACAAATAGGCGTATCCGTCTGGCCCGCTCTCGGAATTTGCTCGCTTTTGATGCGGTGGACCAAACGAGTCCGCAAGCAGCGGATACTTGAGAACGTCTAGGTCCGTAATACCGCCCTCGCTCCAGTGGGGACGCGTTGAGAGATTCCTCATCCTGACGACAAGACCACCATCGTCGCGGAAGAGCCATGCTTCGTCGAATGTTTGCTTGTCGACTTCACTTGGGCTGATGAATCTCACGACCTTATCTTGGGCTCCATTCAGCTTCTTCGTGATGGATTCGACAGGTTTGTTGTCATATTGCACCACAACAAAATGAGTACCTGTCGGCATGCTTATAGAACGCACGGCGTATCGATAGGAAAACATCGAGTAGGGAAAACTCATGCCCGACACCAAGACCGTTTTCCCAGTCGCTGGCAGCGTCTTAATGAGGCCACCAAACGTACGGAGAAACAATTTTTGACGGGCTTGGTTCATCACAATCCAATTCTGGTCTGCAAATGCCTTTGCCGAAAACAAAGGGCTGCCGGTCGCCACAGCAGCAATGACGAACGCACACGCAATCCGCAGCCACCCCGCCAGCAATAGCGCCAGAAATGTGACGGGGAGATAGATTAGATAAGCACCGCTGAAGGAATACGCTTCGAAGTGGTGGTACGGAAGCAACGAGTTTGGCAACCACGCGAGCGTCCCCGCGACCGGCAGCGCAACGGCCCACAATAGTTCGTTGCTCTTGATTCCGCGAAAAACGCCCAAAGCAATCGCGGTCAACAGGACAACAGCAAGACTCAACGCGTTCATCCCTTCTGCCGCGTATCGCATCCATTCATGCGAAATCGACTCGACACTCACCACAATCTGATAAGGCCCGCCAACCTGACCGCCACTAGTGAACGGAGAGGATGCAAAATGTTCAGCGAGAATCGCCAATACTCCTGCAATACCAATAATCACCATGGGCCGGACGTATCTCAACCTACACCTGTTCGAGACCCACCAGACAAACGCTAGAAATCCCGCCGAGACGATGAACGTCTCTTTCGCAAGAAAGGCTAACAAAACGAGTAGACCGGAAACCCACCAAGGTATCGCCCCTATCATCGAAAACAAACTGAGCAGCAGAAGCAGAAGCGAGAGCTGAGTAAATGCGTCCCAAGTGGAGAACTGATACTGATAGGGATGTACGGCCAGCAGAAATGCGAAAAGTGTCGCACTCAGAATCAGTCTGAAATCAAACGAGATTCGAAAGACGCGCTTTACCACCATGAGCAGCAGAGCGAAGTTCGCCGCCACTACACAAAGGACGGCGACCATGGCGCCGCGCGTCCTCAAGTGCCCGATCACCCAAAAAAATATCTGACCGACGGGACGCGGATAAGTCAACAAGTCCCAAATACTAGCCGGCGAATAGGCAATCGCCGCAGGGAGGTAATAATCAGAGTGATGCGGCCAAAATGGATCGAGATATCCAGGAAAAATAAACTTGAGAACGCAAGCGTCTACGAAAAGAAACAGGATGGCTAACAAAGCAGCTTGGAGAAACCACGCCAATGATTGCTTACGCTCGGCGCTACTACTCACCTCTGCTCGCTGCAACGCCAATTTCATCGGACACCTTTACATGTTTTGGTGCAAATGGCACCGATAGATTTACTCAAACTGACCGCAGCTTCCTGCACTGACACTCAGCCCCGGAAATCACGCCGCGTCTACCGAAACGCCAGCCGCTCGCGCGGCGGTTGTATGCCGGAGATATGCAGTCCAAGCTAGTTCGCTTCGCCCTGTCTCTCCCATTGCGGCACGTCGCGTTCTTCAGCGGCTGGGATAACGCCCCCGATCCGCTCCCGCTCGATCACGAGCGGCCGCTTCATCACGTACGTGAGGATTGCACCGACGTATTCGCCCAGCAAGCCAGTAAAGAACAACTGCACGGACGCGAAAAAGAACAAACCAATCAGCAATGGTGCACTACCGAAAGTGAACTTGTTCCAGAACAGCAATTTCAGAATGAGATACGCAATCGACACCAGCAGGCTGAGCGTCCCCATCGCGAACCCTGCGATCGTCGCGAGCCGCAACGGCACCTTGGAGTGCGACGTGATGCCCAGCATCGCGATATCGAAGAGCGTGTAGAAATTATTCTTCGAAATGCCCCGTTTGCGCCGAGGTTGGACATAGGGAATCTGCACCACCTCAAACCCGATTTCGCAGATCAGTCCTCGGAAATACGGATAAGGATCATCGATCTTGCGCAGAATCTCGATCACCTTGCGATCATAAAGCCCAAAACCTGTAAAGTTTTGAATAAGTCGGACGTTGGCAATACGCGTGACCATTCTGTAGTACGCGCGACGCAACGCGAAGAACACGGCGGACTCTTTCGCCTCCGGTTTGACACCGACGACAATCGGCGCCCCTGCCAGCCATTTTTCAACGAAAGTAACGATCAGTTCGGGCGGATCCTGGAAGTCAGCGACCAGCAAGATCACCGCGTCGCCACGAGCCTGGAGAAGGCCATGCATCGGCGAACGGATATGGCCGAAGTTGCGCGCATTAACGATGACGCTCACCGACTCGTCGTTCGCGGCTATCGCACGCAACTTGCTGACCGTCGAATCGGTCGAGCAGTTGTCAATGAAAAGGTGGTCATACGTGACGGTCGGAATAGACGCGAATATCCGACGCACCTCTTCGTGAATGCCCTCGACATTTTCTTCTTCGTTATAGCAGGGCGTGACAACCGTAATATGTTTCATAAGTTAGAAAATACCAAACGGCGATTCAATAGGAACGCCAACAAACTCAGTGGCAACAACACAATCGCATTGGCGACGTAAACGTTGGCGCCGATCTCCAGCAACGCCCGTACGCCACCCAGATTCAGCAGGTAGATCAGACAGTACACTCCAACAAAGCGCCAGAATCGCGAGCGAGGTGCACCTCCAAAAACCAGCCTGCCGACACTCTGGAAATTGAAGGTGACGCCAGCAATCGTGGCCAAGGCGATAGCCAGCGGATAATGCAGGCCCATCCACGTCAGAACGAAGAAGACCGAATAACCAAACAGCGTATTGATACCGCCGACAATCAGAAAGCGGATCAGTTGCATGTGCCGAAGCACAAGTCCGATTATCGGGTTGAGGAGCCGCATCGCTAACGTCACCTGGCGGGCATTGACGGCTCGACGGTTCGCGTCAGGTAGCGCCATCAAGAACCTTCTTCACGCGATCCGCAACGGCCTCCGGCGTCAACCCGTGCCATTTCATCAGGAACGCGTAATTGCCACATTCGGTGCTAAACCGGTCATCGATACCTATGCGCAGAAAGCGGCCGCCGTATGATCCGAGCAAACGCTCAGCGACGATGCTACCCAGGCCGCCGTCGATTGCGTGTTCTTCGAAAGTCACAATACCCGCGCGTTCGCGCGCCAGCGCGAGAAGGGACTCGGTGGGAAATGGCTTCAGGCGCGGACACGATACGACGTCGGCGTTGCCGACAATTTTCGCTACCTGCTCGGCAAGTTTGACACCTGAACCTGTGCCGAGAAATAGATATGGCGCTCGCTGCGTCCCGACGCGCAAGAGTTCGACGGCAGAACCTGCGTCGGCGAGCGACGGGTGAACATCACCAAGATCGGCTTTGCCCATGCGCAAGTACGCGGGCAACCGCTCTTCGTAAGCCCTGTTCATGCATGCCGTGAGTTCGAACCGATCCGCTGGTGAGTAAATGCTGATACCCGGCACCGCTCTAAGCACGGCGATGTCTTCTGTCGACTGATGGCTGGTTCCGAGTTGTGCATATACGAGCCCCGCACCGTCACCTACCAGGGTAACAGGCAGATTCTCGTAGCAGATATCGATCTTGATCTGCTCTAATACCCGAATCGGTACGAACGCACTGAGTCCATAGACAAATGGACGATAGCCTGCCCTTGCAAGACCCGCAGCCACACCAACCATGTTCTGCTCGGCAATACCGCAGTTCAAATACTGATCCGGACATCCCCTGATAAAGGGATCGAATAGCGCGTAGCCATGGTCTCCCGTCAACAACAGAACCTTCGGATCACGCTGTGCAAGCGCAACGAGTGCGTCTGAAAAAGCTGCTCTCATTCCTTGCCTTTTAGTTCGGAAGTCGCCAAAGCGAATGTCTCGGCGTTGAGCCGGGTGTAGTGCCACACGTTGTCGTTTTCCATAAAGGACACGCCTTTGCCCTTTATGGTGCGTGCAACGATGGCCTTAGGTTTGCCGTTCTTCGCGTGGCGAAACTGGTTATAGGCAGCGTCGATCGCTTCTTCATCGTGACCATCGATCGATATCGTCTCGAACCCGAAAGCGTCGAACTTGGCGCTGATATCGTCCAGTGCCATGACTTCATCCGTACGGCCCATTGCCTGGAAGCCGTTGACATCGATGATCACGATCAGGTTATCAAGCTTGAACTGACGCGCGAATAGCGCCGCCTCCCAAATCGTGCCTTCATTCAGTTCGCCGTCGCCGACGAGCGCGTAGCAGAGTTGGTCGGTGCGATTCCGTTTGGCGGCCAGGGCAAGACCAACGCCCACTGATAAACCATGCCCCAAGGTGCCTGACGTGACTTCGACACCGGGGACGTGCACATCCGCGAGACCTTTGAGACGCGTGCCATTTCCAAAATAGCACGCAAGCTCGTCATCTGAGATCCACCCGAGTTCGTTGAGACAGGCGTACTGCGCCATCACGCCGTGCCCCTTGCTCAACACCATGTAATCGCGCGCCGGCCAGTCCGGGTTATTGCGATCAAGGTGCAGGTGATTCCGATAGAGCACGGCGAGAAGTTCGACGATCGAGAACGCACAACCGATGTGAACTGTAGAGCCGCTGTACGCCATCTGGAGGATGGTCTTGCGGATGCGGATGGGATCAAATTGCTTCATAGCATGGCCGCCATACGGCTCCAGTTGATTGTACTACTCAAACCGCTTTCGAGAGATGTGCGCTCGACAAGCCCGAGTTCGCGACGCGCTTTGGACGTATCTGGAATGTATCTCGACGGATGTGCGTCCGGCACCTGGGCGTCAGCTTCGGTGGAGCACTGATCGAGGTCGCTTGCTTGTTCAATCATCCGCGCCACTTGTGCAATCGAAACAGCGCGCTCGGCCCCGACGTTATATGCGCCTTGATTCGCGCCGTCCTGCATGATCCGCAAGAGCCAGATACATGCGTCCGCAGCGTACAGGTAGCTTCGAAACGGTCGACCGTCACGAACCTGAATGCGGGTGCCACGACAAGCATCGCGAATAAAATTGCCTGCAGCGAACGGGCCATCGAGCGGCAACCCAGGCCCGATTAACGCAAAAATGCGCGCGATGGAAACGTTCATCGCGTAACGCTCGCTGTAACTCGCCGCTAACCACTCGGACGCTCGCTTTCCCTGTCCATAGGCAGTACGATAGTCGAGCGGGTCAGGCGCTCCGTTGTACGACTCGGGAATACGCTCGAGATCAGCCGGCTGAGGACCATAGACAGCACCACTGGACGTCAACAAGAAGCGGCTCGCGCTGTTCTTTTGCGCGGTGTCCAGAACGCGCCGAGTCCCTGTCACGCCGACATCGAAAATGCGCGCGTAATCAGCCGCTCGAACGGGGTCCGCGACGTCGGTCGCAGCGTGAATGCATACGTCCAGCGCGCCTACATTCATATCGAAGCTGGTGACATCACCCTCTACGAACGAGATATCCCCAGACGTGAAGAGGTGCGGCGCAGCATCGACCGCCTTCTGCACCGAACGACTGAGGACAACGGCCTCGATATTCGCGCCCACACTCAGGTTTGCATGGTGAATGGACTCGAGAAGCCACGATCCGATGAAACCCGTCCCGCCCGTGATGAACCAGCGGCTGCCGCGCAAATCGTGCCACAGGTCGCCGGTTTCGGCGACGATGCGATCAAGATCCTCCTGTGGAAACGCCGGGCGCATACGAGGATTTAGAAGTTGACGCCGAGGAACGTTTCGATCGTCGATGCGGCGTGCTCGAGCATTGCCTCGCTCAAGCCCGGATAAACGCCGATCCAGAACGTCTGATTCATGACGATGTCGGTATTCTCGAGGGATCCGCTGACGCGGTACTCGCGCCCGATCATGTACGGCTGCCGCGTAAGGTTGCCGGCAAACAACAGGCGCGTGCCGACCTTGTTTTGATCGAGATAGCCGAGCAGATCCACGCGACGCACGCCGGCATTTTCCTTCAGCGTGACAGGGAAGCCGAACCAGGAAGGGTCGGAATTGGGTGTCGCGTGCGGCAGAATAAGGAACTCACTGCACGACTGCAAACGCTGGTGCAGGAACTGGAAATTGTCCTTGCGAGCCTGCACGAACCCGTCAAGCCGCTCCATCTGCGCGAGACCACACGCCGCTTGCATGTCGGTGATCTTGAGGTTGTAGCCAAGGTGCGAATAGGTGTACTTGTGATCGTAGCCTTCGGGAAGACTCCCCAACTTCCAGCAGAAGCGCTTGCCGCAGGTATTATCCTTGCCCGGTGCGCAGTAGCAGTCGCGCCCCCAATCGCGGAACGACTCGGCGATCATCTTCAGCTCAGGATTATTCGTGAATACCGCGCCGCCTTCGCCCATCGTGATGTGATGTGCCGGATAGAAGCTCAGCGTGCCAATGTCGCCGAACGTGCCGACGCGTTGGCCGTTGTAGGTCGATCCAAGCGCATCACAGCAATCCTCGATCAGCCACAGGTTGTACTTCTTGCACAGCGCCGTGATCGCTTCGAGGTTGTACGGGTTGCCGAGTGTATGGGCGAGCATGATCGCTTTCGTCTTCGGCGAGATGGCCGCTTCGATCTTGGTCGCGTCGATGTTGTACGTGCCGAGTTCGACATCGACGAACACGGGTATCGCGCCGAATTGAATGATCGGGTTCACGGTGGTTGGGAAACCTGCGGCAACACCGATCACTTCGTCGCCCTTCTTGATCGCCCGATCGCCGAGCTTCGAAGACGTCAACGCCGAGAACGCGACGAGGTTCGCCGACGAACCCGAGTTGACCGTCAAAAGGAAATCGACGCCGATGTATTTGGCAAGACGCCGCTCAAACTCTTCGTTGAATCGACCTGTTGTTAGCCAGGCATCCAGCGACGCCTCGACCATCAGTTCCATTTCGTGCGCGCCGACGACCTTGCCCGACGGCGGCACAACCGAGCTTCCCGGCTCGAACGCAGCGGGAACGCTTGCCAGTTCACCGTATTGGCGCACGAGGGTGATGATTTGTTGGCGAATCTGATCTTTATCCATAATCTCTATCTTTCAATGCTGTACGAAGCGGTCAATCTGACTGAGAGAATAAGCGCGCATGTCTTCCGCGCGCGCTTCCGCCTTGTACCAGCTAACAATGTGTTCGAGTGCAAGACTGAGGTTCCAGCGGGGCTGCCAGCCCAGACGGGTGCGCGCCTTCGAACAGTCCAGCTTCAGGTAGGTTGCCTCGTGCGGGTGCAAATCGGTGTCGAGCGTCCAGTTCGCACCGTCGCCCCAATGTCGCACCATCTCATCAACAATGAACTCGACGGGGCGGGCGTCGGAATCGAATGGCCCGAAATTCCATGCGCCGTCAAATCGCGGCCCGTCGACGAACAAACGCTCCGCCAGCAACAGGTATCCCGCCAATGGCTCGAGTACATGCTGCCAAGGCCGAATCGCGTGCGGACTGCGCACCTTAACGGGCTCGCCTCGACTGATGGCGCGAACAATATCTGGAATGAGTCTGTCGGCAGCCCAGTCCCCGCCGCCGATCACGTTGCCCGCGCGCGCACTCCCAATAGCCACGCGATGTCGCTCAAACTGGGCGGGGTTGAAGAACGAGTTGCGATAAGCCGAAGTGACCAGTTCTGCACAGGCCTTACTGCTGCTATATGGGTCGTATCCCCCCATCGCTTCGTTTTCACGGTACCCCCACTCCCATTCACGATTCTCGTAGCACTTATCCGTGGTCACAATCACGGTCGCGCGGACCTTGTCGGACTGCCGAATGGCTTCAAGCAGGTTGACGGTGCCCATCACGTTCGTTTCGTACGTTTCGACGGGTGTAACGTACGATTGACGAACAAGCGGCTGTGCAGCCATATGAATCACGATCTCAGCGGCGCTATCCTTCAATGCATGATGCAAACCAGCAGCATCGCGAATATCGCCGATCAGCGAATCCATATCCTCGCCGATACGCGCGCACGTGTACAAATTTGGCTCCGGGTCCGGTGCGTGCGCATAGCCCGTCACGTGAGCGCCCATCGATTGCAGCCACAGCGTGAGCCACCCGCCCTTAAAACCGGTATGACCGGTCAGGAAGACGCGTTTGCCGCGCCAGAAAGACGCAGTCATGACCAGGTTTTCCAAGGTGCCTTGCCGCTCTGCCAGAGCGACTCGAGCAGATTTTTGTCGCGTAGCGTGTCCATCGGCTGCCAGAAACCGCTGTGTTCATAGGCCGACAATTGGTTGTCGCTCGCCAGTTTTTCCAACGGCCCCTTTTCCCAGACCGTCGAATCATCCTCAATTAGGTCGATGACTTTCGGAGAAAGGACGAAGAAGCCACCGTTGATCATTCCGCCATCACCTTTGGGCTTTTCACGGAACG
Organism: Paraburkholderia hospita; assembly: GCF_002902965.1. Taxonomy (GTDB): domain Bacteria; phylum Pseudomonadota; class Gammaproteobacteria; order Burkholderiales; family Burkholderiaceae; genus Paraburkholderia; species Paraburkholderia hospita. The sequence goes on from NZ_CP026105.1 coordinate 3,064,072, forward strand.
AATGCACCTTGTGGTCACGAATGTCGAGCGCGCCAAAGCGGCCGGGCGGGTACGTGGCCGTCAACGTCGCGAGTGTCCGACTGCGTTTGTGATGCTCGATAAGATCCGCGATGTTGATATCGCTAACGCCATCGCCATAAGTGAAACAGAACGTCTCTTCGTCCTTGACGAAATTGCGCACGCGGCGCAGTCGGCCGCCCGTCATTGTGTTTTCGCCGGTATCGATAAGTGTCACGCGCCACGGCTCCGCATAGCGCTGGTGAACTTCCATCGAATTGGAACTCATGTCGAACGTCACATCCGACAAATGCAGAAAATAGTTCGCAAAGTACTCTTTGATGACGTAGCCCTTATAACCGCAGCAGATCACGAAATCGTTAATACCGTACGTCGAATAAATTTTCATGATGTGCCACAGGATCGGCTTGCCTCCGATCTCGATCATCGGCTTCGGTCGATTGATCGTGTCCTCCGAAATGCGGGTGCCAAGCCCGCCGGCAAGAATGACTGCTTTCATCAAAGCCCCTTTGTGCTTACCGCATGCCTCGGCATGCAAGAGTCGTTTCGTTCACCACCACGATCGAGCGCGCGATGATGAATTGTGTTGCGTATCGCAGCACGAACCGCTGCATGTTCCGTATGCCGAGGCCATTTGCCCATATGGCAGGGAGCAAAAAACGTGCAAATTTCAACAGCCGCCACAAAAAGCGATTATATAACGCTCAGGTAATGAGACCCAGCAAATCCGGTTTGGTGATAGAACAGGTTGACTGGGGAATGACAGGATGTCAAATTAGGGTGAAACACGCATTGTGACGCGGCACTATCCACCTTAAACACGCTCGCAACGCACATCGTGTACGCGACGTGACTGTAGGTCGATGGAAATACCCACGACAGAACGGGCACACCCCGCACAGGAATCAGCGTCACCAACATGGTTAGCGCCGCCACCATAACAAGCCGACGCTGCGAAATGGGACCGATTGTTCCACGATCGCCATAGGCAGCCTAGGCGCTTCCATTACACTCGTCTGGTTTGAAGCTTCCAAAAAACGAACGCCCATATGCGCTCGAGTTCGATAAGGCAACGTGTCCCGTCGCCTCATCACGTCGTGCATCACGGCAAAGCCAGAACAATCAATTCTTCTGCGCGAGAAACGCGGTCGCAGCAGGATATTCAACTGCGAAGATTTTTACGTTATCGAATCCAGCGACCATCAGATACGTCCAGGCGTCCACACCAAACTCGCTTTGCATGACGAAGTCGTATCCGGAAGTCGCCGGATTACCGTGGTAGCTGTGCTTCAGTCCTTGCCTATTTCGAGTCATTCGACCATCGATGACGGGCACCGTCATACACAGCGCACCGCCCGGCTTCAGCACGCGTCGACATTCAGCCAGCGCATGCACGGGATTTTCCACATGTTTGAGGGTGTCTGAATGCACAACGATATCGAACGAGGCGTCGGCATATGGCATCGCGTGCATGTCGACCTCTGGATAGGCACCGAATACATAGCCCGGAAATTTGCGCAGCACGGGACTAAGACTACCCGCTTCGTTGATCTCCAGAATCGCGAGGTGCCGGGCTCGCTCGAGTGTTGGCAGATCGTTCAGTAGCGAGTCCGTACCCATTGCCGCGCGACGAGCGTTGGAGAGCGCGATCGAGCGCAGGTTAGCGCCACAGGCGTTACATGTTTCTCCTGTTGGCGGTTCACATAAGCCGCCTCGGCGCTCGACAATTGCCAATCATTGACGAGTTCGCCCCACAGAACGGTCTTGGGACTAAAACTCTCGCCGCCGCAAACGCTGCATTTCATCGTAACCCCTTGTCGCGTCGCACTTGCGCCGCGCTTAAACTTCGCGGTTCAGTAATCCAACTATCTTTACAGCCAGTGAAGACTGGTCGCCACTTCGCTTAATTCGACGATGGGCAAGTAGTCATCGTGACCGGAAGTTTGACGCGCTTCGCCGATTAGAAATCGATGCCTTATACCGGCCGCCTTTGCAGCCTCCGTGTCGGTGACCGAATCACCGACCATCGCAGAGACCGCGAGGTCAATGCCATGTTCTGCCGCAGCTCTGAGCAACATCCCCGGCTGCGGCTTCCTGCACTCGCATGAAATCCTGTAGCTGCCGACTCCAGCATCCGGATGATGCGGACAGTAATAAACCTGCGTAATCGGCGCCCCCTCATCCGCGAACTGACCCATCATCCAGTCGGTGAACCCGGCAAACGTCTCCTCGGTGTAATACCCACGAGCGATCCCCGCCTGGTTCGTCACGACGAACACATCAAACCCTGCGCGGCGCGCGCGACGCACCAGCTCAAAAATCCCCGGCAAGAAAACACAATCTTCCTTGCGGTGCAGATAACCAATATCAACATTGATCACGCCATCGCGATCCAGGAACAGCGCAGGCTTCTTTGCGCTCATGTTCAAGCCACCATTTTCGGCACGAGCGTCTGCGCTAGCGCGTAGTCATCCGGCACGCCGATGTCGATCAGCTGGCTCACCGCCGGCACTGCACTCACGCGCAATTCCGCCAGATGCGCATGCAGGAAATCCTGCTCGAACGAGAACTTCTCCGGCAACGCATAGCGCTTCAGCGCGTCCCGCTTGACGAGATACACGCCTGCATTGATGAAGCCAGCGCCCGTCTGCCCTTTCTCGCGGAAAGCCGTCACACGGCGCACAGACGTGGCGTCGAAATCAACTGCACCATACCGTGCGACGTCGTCGAGTTTGGCAACCGCCATCGCGAGATCGACATCGGACGCAGTCGCCGAGCGCAGTTCGGCAAACTCGACGATCGCCATCGTGTCCCCGTTGAGGACGAACGCCTCTTCGCCGCCGATCGCATCGAACGCCTTCGCGATCGCGCCGCCCGTGCCGAGCGGTTCGTCTTCGACCACGTAATGCACGTTCAACGCGCCGAACTTCGCGCCGAAGTACGCTTCGATCACTTCACGCTTGTAGCCGACAGACAGGTACACGTCACCGATTCCCTGCTGCTCAAGACGCCGCAGCACCCACCAGAGAAACGGCTTGCCCGCCACTTCCGCCATCGGTTTGGGCAGATCGGGCACCACCGAACGCAGCCGCGTGCCGAAGCCGCCCGCCAGAACGATTGCCGGAATCATGTGCGCGGGAAAATGCTGGATTCGACGAGCGCGCAGACGATATGGCCGAGCAGGATGTGACCTTCCTGAATCTTCGGCGTTTCGCGCGACGGCACTTCGATGCAAACGTCAGCCAGCTCGGCCATTGCATTGCCACTCGCGCCGGTGAAGCCGGCCACGTAAAGGCCGTTCTTGCGCGCTTCGTGCATCGCGGCGAGCACGTTCGGCGACTTGCCCGAGGTCGAAATGCCCCAGAAGATGTCGCCCTTCCTGCCGACTGCCTGGACCTGGCGCGAGAACAGCTTCTCATAGCCGTAGTCGTTGCCGATCGCCGTCATCACCGACGTATCCGTCGTCAATGCAAATGCCGGCAGGCCCGGACGATCGTAGTTGAAGCGGCTCACGAATTCGCCCGCGATATGCTGGGCGTCAGCAGCGCTGCCGCCGTTGCCGGCGATCAGCACCTTGTTGCCTGCATTCAGCGCGTCAACGATCGTTTGCGCGAAACCCGCGACCTTGTCGAGCAGCTTGCCGTCGGCGTGAATCGCGTTGAAGATTTCGATTGCCTTCGAGATTTCCGTGCGAATAGTGTCCTTCATTGCGTCCTCCAGGAATATGCACCGTGCTCGGTGAAATTGCAGGTAAATACCTGGCCATTGAATTTTTCCAACGCGCGAATCACGTTCGGGCGCTTCGTCGGATCGACGACGAACATCATGAACCCGCCACCGCCGGCGCCTGATACCTTCCCCGCCAGCGCGCCTGCCGCAATCGCGGCGTCATAGATCGCATCGATGCTCGAGTTGCTGATGCTCGTTGCCATCAATTTCTTCGATGCCCACGACAGTCGCATCGATTCGGCAAAGCTGGCGAAATCGCCCTTCAACACCGCTTCTTTCATGCGGGTGGCTTCCTGCTTCACACGGTGTAAGGCGTCGAGCGACGTGTTGTTGCCGCTCTTCACGCTATCCGTCTGTTGCTGGATGATCTTCGCGGACTCGCGCGACACACCCGTATAGAACAGCACCAGCGACGATTCGAGTTCGGCGCGAATCGATTGCTTGATACGCAACGGGTTCACGATCACGCGATCGCCATAGAACTCCATGAAATTGAAGCCGCCGAACGCCGCCGCGTACTGATCCTGCTTACCGCCCGCAAAGGCGAGATCGACACGCTCGATGTCATACGCCAGATGCGCGATATCGTATTCGCCCAGGGGGATCTGCAGATATTCGGCGAACGCATGCACGAGCGCGACCACCATCGTCGACGAAGAACCCAACCCCGATCCCGGCGGCGCTTCAGAGTGCGTCGTCACCGTGACGGCGAGCGGACGGCCGTCGTTGTAGTCGCGGACGATTCGGTTATAAACGCCAACGTGCAACTCGAGTCCCTTGACGAGTTCGAGCTTCGCGCTCGAAGCGCCCGACCACTGGATCGAATTGTCTGCAGCAACGAGTTCGATCGTTTCGTCGTCGCGCGGCATGATGGTCGCGTAGGCAAATTTGTCGATCGTCGCGTTCAGAACGAGGCCACCGAAATCGTCGGAATACGGCGACACATCGGTGCCGCCGCCAGCGAGGCCCAATCGCAGCGGCGCGCGGGCGCGCACGGTTCCGGGTGTGTAAGTGTTAGCCATGTGTTGATTCAACCTTTCTGTCCATGTCCTGTGCGAAGACTGCGCGGATCGCGTCGCTCGAGAAGTTGGCCGCGACGTACTCGCGCCCCGCGTCCGACACGGCGAACCAGCGCTCGTCATTGCGCAGCAGTTCGATCACGCAATCGGCCAGCGCGGCGGGATCGTCGGAGATCGGCAGGAATGCGTCTAGGCCAGGCATGCCTTGCACGCCGACCGATGTCGTCACGAGCGGCGTGCCGAAGTTCATCGCTTCAACCACCTTGTTCTTCACGCCTGCGCCGAAGCGCAACGGCACGATCGCCACGCGCGCAAGGTCGTACAGTTCCGCGAGACGCGCGTCGCTAACGTAGCCAGTCACGTTGACGGACGGACCAGCGAGCGCCTTCACCTCGTCGGTGGGATTGGAGCCGACCAGCATCAGGTGGACATCCGGCAGCGCGCTCCTGATGCGCGGAAGGATCTCGCTGACCAGCCACTTCGCTGCGTCCACATTCGGCGGATGGCCAAAGCCCGCAACGAAGATGATGTGCTTCCGCTCGCCAAGGGTGGCACCCATATCGGTTCGCGGACGACGTTCGAAAAAATACGGCGGCAAGGTGCGTGCGTTGACCTTAGGCGCCATCTGCAGCACCGTGTCGGTCTCCGCTTGTGACGGGTAATAGATCACATCGACGGCATTCCAGACGGCCATTTCTCGCGACTTCTCGGTCTCGGCCTGGCGCAGCAGTTTCTGATTGCCGGACACTTCGAACTCTTTTTGCAGGCGTGCAAAATGAAGATCGTGGCCGTAATAGAGCAGCTTCGTATTAGGCCGGAATTTGCGCAGCGGCTTGATGAACGATTCACTCACATGCGGACGGTTCAGCAGCACGTAGTCGAGCCTGAGATCGGTCTTTTCCAGCCACGCGTCAAAGCCGTCGAGGAACTCCGGGCCGTAGAAAACTTCGACGCCCATCTGCTGCAGCGGCCGCACGTAGGCCTCGTCGTACCACAGGTTCTGCGGCCAGAACTTTACGTTCAGGCCCATTTCCAGCAACACGCGAATGAAGCAGACGACCGAGCGCGAACCGGCATCGCGGTCCGGTTGAGGCACGTAGTGATCGACGATCAGAACGGTCTGCTGGTCTGCCGAGCGCTCCGATGCGGCCGCAACGTTCGTGCCGTTATCGAAATGCTGCGATTCCAGCACGCTGCGCCAGCGTTCATGGAACTTCTTCTGGTTCTCGACCTGATACGCCTTCACGCCCGAAGCCGTGTCGGTGCCGTTAGAGATGCCTTCGTAATGAACAATGACGGACGCCGGCTGGTAATAGAGCTTCTTGCCCGCCTGACGCACCTTGAACGCAAGGTCCGAGTCTTCGCAATACGCGGGCACGTACAGTTCGTCGAAGCCACCCAGCTTGTCGAAGAAATCGCGCTTGATCAGCAGCGACGCGCCCGACGCATAGTCGGTTTCGCGCACGTAGTTGTAGCGGCTCTTCGACGCGTCGTCGAGACGCCCGTAATTCCACGCGGACGCATCCTTCCACAGGATGCCGCCCGCCTCCTGCAGGCGCCCGTCCGGATAGACCAGCTTCGAGCCGACCATGCCACAGTCGTTACGCGATTCGAAGACGGCGAGCATCGTGTCGAGCCAGCCGGGCGTCACTTCCGTGTCGTTGTTCAGGAAGTAGACATACTCGCCACGCGCATGGGTCGCCGCGTAGTTGCAGCAGCGCACGAACCCCAGATTCCTCGGATTCTCGATGAAGCGAAGGCCCGGAATCTCCTTCATGCGCAGGATGTTCGCGTCGCCCGACACGTCTTCGGCGACGATCACTTCGATCGGCGCGGCCGGCATATGCTCGGCAATCGAACGCACGCACGACAGCGTGTGCGGCAGGTTTCCGTACGTCGGAATGACCACTGATACGCGCGGGTTCGCAACTTCGGGCAGGCTCAAACCGGCGATGACTTCGTCGGCCTTCTCGATCGCGATGGGACCGCGGCCGAGAATCTGCGGCAAGGGCTGGCCCTTGCGCTTCCATGTTTCGTAGTAGACGACGCCTTCGAACAGCGGGCCGGCGACGCGGAACACCATTTCCGCTAGACGCGCCTTTCCGCGCGGGCTGAACGGCAGCGTGCGATATGCCGTGTAACCCCACCGCTTGGCGTATGGGCGCAGCTTCTGCACATACGGTCCAATGTCGCCGCGCGCGAGGCGGGTGACGATACGCAGTGGACGCGTGATTCGCCACGAGGTCGAATTGTGCATCGCCATCAGTTCGGCCTGGAGTACGCCGATGGCTTCCTGAAGTTCATCGAGTTCGTGGCGCATGCCTTCGTATCGACGGTTCAGAATGGCATGAACTTGACCAGGCACGCGGTTGGTCATCGACTCCTTCAAGCCCTGCAATTCGGCGTCGAGGGAAAGAGCCCACTGCGTGCGCTCCTCGAATTCTGCCTGCAGCTTGCGGATGACTTCGTCGCGCGCTTCGATTTCGATGGTTTGCCGCGTCGCCCATGCAATGACCTCGTCCTGGCGCGCATGGAGATCGCTGCCCTGCTCGAAGAACACGGACGAATGGAGTTGCGGCAACGTGCCGCCTTCCTTGAAACACACCGCCAGAAAGTACATCACCCCATCGAGATGGGGCGTACGCACGTCAACGACATCGCCTTCGAGCGTCAGCGCGGAATAGCTCGCATCGGAGCCTTCCGTCGGCAAAATGATCGAACTCGTCGCAAGCCGCTGCCCGTAATATTTGACGGCAGCAAAATGGCGCTTGACGAGCGCATCCAGTTCGTCGAAGTACAGTTCCTTGACGTGAAATTCGTTGTGGAAATTCCGGTCGTCCGAATAGACCTTCTTGTTCGGCGACGACAGAATCAGAAATCCGCCCGGCTTCAGAACGCGGTGAATCTCCGACAACATTTCTTCATGCAGCGTCAGATGCTCCAGTGTCTCGAACGACACCACGGCGTCGAACGTAGCATCCGGAAGCGGAATTTCCGCCGCGCTACCCTGCCGGAAAGACAGATTCGCAACGTGGCCATAGCGTCCCGTCGCGTGTTCAACGGCTTCGTCGGAGATATCAACGCCCGTTACCGATTCAGCGTACTTCGACAGGATGTTCGAGCCATACCCTTCACCGCACGCGATATCGAGTACCTTCAGGCCCTTCAGCGCCTGCGCGGCCCATCCATAGCGGTGCCAATGCTCGTAGCGGATGTCGCCGGCTTCCGTTGGTATATAGCGTTCACCAGTGAATTCCATCAGACCATTGACCTCTCTTTTTCTACACCGATCCGCAGCATCGGAATGCCGACCAGACCATGCCGCATCGTGCTGTCGACGGTACGAAATTGCAGCGCATCGTGGACCCAATGCTGCTGCGTGTGATCGTCCTGCGTACCTGACGCCACGGCTGCGTCGATCGAATACGCACCCACGGGCAAGATCGGCATACGAAACTGGAACGTGGCGCGGAACACATCGTCCGGCTGTCCGTCCACCATGTCTTCGTACGCCAGATGTGTGTTGTCGCCGAACAGACGCTGCCCCAGGCGATCTTTCAGATAGAAGCCGAAGATCAGTCCCGTCAACGCGCTGTTTACTTCGATCTTCAGTTCGAGCGTCACCAGTTCACCGCCTTGCAGCAACTGAGCCTTGTGTCCATCGTCGTCCAGCAGCGCAACGTCCACCACTCTCGCGCCGCCTGCGCCGAATTCCCCGGCATGCGCATCCGGATCGAACTCGAATACACGGATCTGATTCACCGCGCGCAGTTGTTCGATGCGCGGATCGATGACGTCGGAAGCAACCATCTTCGCGCGCACCCGCTCCGCCTTGGCTGCCGTCACCGTCACGCCCTGCGCCTTCCGATCCAGCACATGCTGCTCGGCCAGATAAGCCTCGACGACTTCCTTCGCCGGCCCATCCAGCCGCACGGAGCCGCGATCGAGCCAGACCGCGCGCGAGCACAGGCTCGTGACCGCGCCGACATCGTGACTGACGAACAGCAACGTCCCGTTCTTCTGAAACTCCCGCAAAAAGCGCATGCACTTCTGCGTAAAGCGTACGTCACCGACAGACAGCGCTTCGTCGACGACCAGCACATCGGCATCGACATGCGCGGCAATCGCAAACGCGAGACGCACATACATCCCGCTCGAATACGTCTTGACGGGCTGCGACACGAAATCCCCGATCTCGGCGAATTCGATGATCGACTTGTAGCGCTCCTTGAGCTGCGCTTCCGTCAGCCCGTAGAGCATCCCGCTCAGAAATACATTTTCCTCGCCGGTAAACTCAGGGTTGAAGCCCGCACCCAGTTCGAGCAACGCGGCAATACGCCCACGGCGCAGAACTTCGCCTTGCGTCGGCGACAACGTCCCACACACCAGTTGCAGAAACGTCGACTTTCCCGACCCGTTCTGTCCGATGATTGCCACCGTCTCGCCGACGCCAACCTGCAGATTGACATCGCGAAGCGCCCAGAACTCACGAAAATACTCCTTCGGCCGGCGACCGACGAGGCGCGAAAGGCGCGGTAAGACCATCTGCTTGAGACGGTCTTGCGGCGCCGCATAGATTTCGTATCGCTTGCCGAGGCCATGTACCTCGACAGCGGTTTGCCTGACGCTGTCAGAGCACATCGGCGAACCCCTTACGCGTTTTCTGGAACCACAACAACCCCAGTGACGCGATCACGTAGGCAACGACAGAATAAATCAGCAATCCGACCCAGTTGACTTGACCGCCCCAGATCGCGACAGTACGGAACTGATCAATCACGAAAGTCAGCGGATTCAGCATGATAACGGCTTGCAGCTTCGGCGGTACCGAACTCAGCGGATAGAAAACAGGCGCCATGAACATCAGCAGCGACGAAACAATGCCCATCACCTGCCCCAGGTCCCGCATAAACACGCCGAACGACGCGAGGAACCACACGAGGCCCGCAATCAGCACCATGAACGGCAACAAGATGACGGGCACGAACACCACCGTCCATGGAATATGCCCCTGCCACACGAAGATGGCGACAAGCAGAATGAGGAAGGCCACGAGCATGTGAAACAACGCCGTTCCAATCGCGATCCACGGCAGCGTTTCGAGCGGGAAAACGACCTTCTTGACGTAGTTCGGATTACCGACAACGAGCATCGGCGCTCGCGTCAGGCATTCAGAAATGAGGTTGTGCGACAGCACGCCCACGAACATCACGACCGCGAACTCGATGTGCGAAGTCGACTCTGCACGCCAGCGCGACTTGAACACGAAGCCGAACACGAACGTGTAGATGCTCAGCATCAACAGTGGCGTGATGAACGACCAGAACAGGCCGAGGAACGAGCCCTTGTAGCGGCCCGCCACCTCGCGCTTTACGAACTGTACGATCAGCGGCCAGTTGTTGGTGAGCGAATATACGACTGCGAGCGGATGCATCAGCCGTTTCGTTGTTCCCAAGGGGGTGTCCATATTCGAATGTGACGCCGGATTAAAGCGAGAAGAGATCGTCGAGTGCCAGGGCGAGGCCATCTTGCCAGCACGCCCGGGTCAAACCGAACCGCCGATCGAAAGCGCCGTTGTCGAGCACCGAGTACTGGGGCCGACGAGCCGGTGTCGGATAAGCGTCGGAAGGAATCGGCTCCACGCGCGTCGTTTGCACGGGCACTTTGCCGGAGGCTCGGGCAGTATCGACGATCGCACAGGCAAAGCCATGCCAGGACGTCTCGCCCGCTGCCGTCATGTGATAAATGCCAGAACTGAAACTGCCCGCCGCGCGCTCACGCTGAGCCTGCGCAACGACATGCACCGTCAGATCAGCGATCATGCGCGCCGGTGTCGGCGTGCCGATCTGATCCGCGACGATGCGCAGCGTTTCCCGCTCGCCTGCGAGACGCAGCATCGTGCGCAGGAAGTTGCGGCCACGCGTTGCGTAGACCCACGTAGTACGCAGTGTCAGCCAGTCGCCACCTGCGGCCTCGATGGCCTGCTCGCCGGCGAGCTTGGTACGTCCGTAAGCATTCAACGGCGCAATCGCAGCGTCTTCACGGTAGGGTTCGCGGGCCGAGCCGTCGAACACGTAGTCGGTCGAATAGTGCAAAAACAGCGCGCCGTGCTTGCGCGCGGCTTCCGCCAGAACGCCGACCGATTCCGCGTTCACGCGATGCGCAAGCACCTCGTCCGTCTCCGCGTTATCAACTGCCGTGTAAGCTGCGGCGTTCACCACCGCGTGCGGTTGCACGTCCGCGACAAGTTGCGCCAGGGTCTCGGGCTTCGACAGATCGGCGCGCTCGCGGTCGCACGCAATGACGTCGCCGAGCGGCGACAGCGCGCGCCGGAGTTCCCAGCCGACCTGCCCGTTTCGCCCCGTCAAAAGAATTTTCACGCGTACACCTCGGCTTCACTCAACAGACGCCCGGCTGCGTCCTTCGCCGCGACTTGCGGCGCGCCGTCGACAGGCCACTCGATGCCAAGCGCCGGATCGTTCCACAGCAGGCTGCGCTCATGCTCGGGAAACCAGTAGTCGGTTGTCTTATAGAGGAACTCCGCGCTTTCTGACGTCACGCAAAAGCCATGTGCAAAACCCGGCGGCACCCACAACTGTCGCTGGTTTTCCGCGGACAGGACGACGCCCACCCACTTGCCGAAGTTTGGCGAACTTCTGCGGATATCGACTGCGACATCGAACACCTCACCCTCGACGACGCGCACGAGCTTGCCCTGCGCATGCTCGATCTGATAGTGCAGGCCACGCAGCACGCCCTTTGCAGAACGCGAATGATTGTCCTGCACGAACTGGACACTGCCATCCACCTTCTCCGCGAACTCGCTCGCGTTGAAGCTTTCGTAGAAGAAGCCGCGCGCATCGCCGAATACCTTCGGCTCGATGATCTTGACTTCAGGGAGCGCCGTGGCGGTTACCGTGATGGCCATGCAACTTGGTCCTTCGAAAGATTGAGCAAATATTGGCCGTACGCGTTCTTGGCAAGCGGCTTCGCCAGCTTCTGCAATTGCTCGTCGTCGATCCATCGGCGGCGGTACGCGATCTCTTCCGGACACGCCACCACCAGCCCCTGGCGCTTTTGCAGCGTCGCGATGAACGTAGCCGCCTCGATCAGCGAATCGTGCGTGCCCGTGTCGAGCCACGCGTAGCCACGGCCCATGATCTCGACGTCCAGCTTCTGCTGGGACAGATAGCGCGAGTTCACATCAGTGATTTCAAGCTCGCCGCGAGCCGAAGGCTTGATATCGGCAGCAATATCGCAAACTTGATTGTCGTAGAAGTACAGGCCCGTCACTGCATAGTTCGAGCGCGGTTTGGCGGGCTTTTCTTCGATCGACAGTGCGTGGAATTGCTGGTCGAACTCGACCACGCCATAACGCTCGGGATCGTGCACGTGATACGCAAACACGGTCGCGCCGTCGGTGCGCGCATTGGCGCGTTCCAGCTGCTTCGCGAGATCGTGACCGTAGAAGATGTTGTCGCCGAGAATCAGCGCCGATGGATCGTTGCCGACGAACTCACGGCCAATGATGAAAGCCTGCGCAAGGCCATCCGGCGACGGCTGCACCGCGTACTCGATATTCATGCCCCACTGGCTGCCGTCGCCCAGCATCGTTTCGAAGCGCGGCGTGTCTTCCGGCGTCGAAATGACCAGCACGTCGCGAATGCCCGCGATCATCAGTGTCGACAGCGGGTAATAGATCATCGGCTTGTCGTACACGGGAAGCAGTTGCTTTGACACGACGTGCGTGATCGGATAAAGCCGCGTGCCGGATCCGCCCGCGAGAATAATGCCTTTGCGCGCCATCGCTCCGCCCTCACGCGCGTTGCGCGTAGTTCGTTTCGACCCACTTACGGTACTCGCCCGAAGCGACCTCGTCGACCCACTCCTGGTTATCGAGATACCACTGCACCGTCTTCGCGAGACCCGTCTCGAACGTTTCGGCCGGCTTCCAGCCAAGCTCGCGCTCGAGCTTGCGCGCATCGATAGCATAACGGCGGTCGTGGCCCGGACGGTCCGTCACATAAGTGATCTGATCGCGATAGGAGCCCTGCGCCTTCGCACGCTTCTCGTCGAGAAGATCGCACAGCGTGTGCACGACTTCGAGGTTCTTCTTCTCGTTCCAGCCGCCGACATTGTATGTCTCGCCCGGCACGCCGCGCGCGAGCACTTCGCGGATTGCGCTGCAGTGGTCGCCGACATACAGCCAGTCGCGCACATTCTGACCGTCGCCGTACACGGGAAGCGGCTTGCCCGCGAGCGCGTTCGCGATCATCAGCGGGATGAGCTTTTCGGGGAACTGGTAAGGGCCGTAGTTGTTCGAGCAGTTGGTCGTCAACACGGGCAAGCCGTACGTGTGGTGATACGCACGCACGAGGTGGTCGGAGCCAGCCTTGGTGGCCGAGTACGGGCTGTTCGGCGCGTAAGGCGTCGTTTCGGAGAATTGCGGATCGGTCGCCGAAAGCGAGCCGAACACTTCATCCGTCGATACGTGCAGGAAGCGGAATGCCGCCTTGTCTGCATCGTTCCGCGCGTTCCAGTACGATCTTGCAGCTTCGAGCAACGTGAAGGTACCCACCACGTTGGTCTGAACGAAGTCCGCCGGCCCGTGGATCGAGCGGTCGACGTGGCTTTCGGCGGCAAAGTGCAGCACCGCGCGCGGCTTGTGTTCGGCGAAGAGTTTGTCCAGCGTGGCGCGATCGCAGATGTCGGCGCGCACGAACACATGGCGAGGATTGTCCTGTTGCGATTTCAACGTGCCCAGATTGCCCGCATAGGTGAGCTTGTCCAGATTGAGGACGGGCTCATCCGAGGTGTTCAACCATTCAAGCACGAAATTGGCGCCGATAAAGCCGGCACCGCCCGTTACCAGGATCATGGGATTCCTTCTTGAGATTTTCTTGGCCGAGTGGACCGCGTGCTTGGGGCGGCAGCGACCTGGCAATTATTGCCTGACCGGTCGGAACCGCCGGCAAAGCTGACCGGGCGTCACACGGGCGCACGTGGATACGTAACCGGCCATTATAAAGGTGTCGATGAGAAACACCAGCGGACTAACAAACCGAGACAGTTTGTAAATCAGGCGAGAGAAAGCATCCAGTCGATGGTGTCTTCAATGCCGATGGCCGGCATGTCGGGGACGACGCGATTCAGCCGTTTCGCCGAACCAACCAACACCTTGACCTCATTTTGACGGACGAAGGCGGGATTTACGCGCACTTCCAGATCGTGGCCGGACGCCTCGCGCACGATGTCGATGATGTCGGTGAGGGTCCGAGGACTGCCGCTGCAAACATTGAGCGTTTCGCCCGCAACAGGGGCTTCCAGCAGCGCCCGATACGCCCGCGACACCATCCGCACGTCTGAAAAATCGCGCGCAACGTTGATATTTCCCAACTCGATAAACGGTCGACGCCGCACAAAATGGGAAACGATTTTTGGAACCAGGAATCGCTCGGACTGCCCGCGCCCCGTGTAGTTGAAAGGCCGCGTAACAACGATCGGCAGCCGGTCGAACCACGTCCGCACCAGATGCTCCATCGCCAGCTTGCTCGCTGCGTAGTGATTAACAGGTGCAGCCGGCGCATTTTCGTCGACGACCCCTTCCGCGTTGCCGTAGATATTCGCGCTGCTCGCAATCAGGATCTTGCGCGGCTCGTGCCCGACGTCGACGCACGCCTGCAGCAGGTTCGTCGTGCCGATCACGTTGACGTTGTACATTTCCAACGGATCGTCGTGCGCGACGAAGCTGATCGCCGCCAGATGCACGATGAATTCAGGCTTCAGCTCGCCGATCAGGCGGCGGCAATCCTGCAGCGAAGTGATGTCGAGCGTGCGCTCACCGACCTGCGGATCGCCAGCCGTCGTGCCGATGACCTCATAGCCCGCGTCGGCGAGTTCTTCGCGCACGTAGGCACCAGTGAAACCGCTCGCTCCCGTGATGAGAACGCGGTGGATGACTGGCTGAGACGGATGCCGCAAATCCCTTCCTCCCTGATCTGAGCGCCTGTCGCGCTGGCAGCGGCCGATTATATCGGACGAATGAATCGGCCCCGTTCATTCGCCGGGGTCGTGGAAGGCTAGTTTGGCCGCCAGAAAATCATTCAAAAATCCGAAAAAAATCAAAATAATTCAACGCTTGGCGGGCGACACGGCGCGGCGACGCCAGCAACGTGCGCCGAGTCGGACGGACCGGGGATCGCGCGCTATCATGTCGCGTTGTGCAATGCAGCTTGCCTGCAGCAGCTTCGAACTCAATTCCGGGTGGATCGCGGCAGCCACACACGCCCGCCGCCACGCCCTTCGGACCACCACTTCTTGCCGATGACCGTTTCCACCAGCTCCCCTCCTCTCGCTTTCGGCGATCTGCAGGGCTGCCGTACCCAGTTCCAGCAACTTCTTGCGAAGGCTGCACCGCCCGCCGACGCGCCCCTCTGGTTCGCGGGCGACCTGATCAATCGCGGCGGCGAGTCGCTTGCGACGCTGCGCGACATCATCGCGCTGGGAAATCGCGCGGTGCCCGTGCTGGGCAATCACGACCTGCATCTGCTGTCGGTGTCGGCGGGAATCAGAAAGTCCAAGAAAGGCGACACGATCGATGAGATCCTCGCCGCGCCCGACGCCGAAGATCTGCTGCACTGGATCCGCCATCGTCCGCTCGTTCATTACGAGAACGGCATGCTGCTTGTGCACGCGGGCGTTCTGCCTCAATGGGACGTCGATCTGACGCTGGATCTCGCCGACGAGCTGCAACGCGCGTTGCGCGCGCCGACCTGGAAAGAGACGCTCGCGGGCCTGTATGGCAACGAGCCGAACCGCTGGAAGCCGAGCCTCAAGGGCATCAACCGGTTGCGCCTGACGTGCACCGCGCTCACGCGGATGCGCTTTTGCAATACCGATGGCGTGATGGACTTCTCATCGAGCGGCGGCGTCAATTCCGCGCCGTCGGGTTTCATGCCGTGGTTCGACGTGCCGGGGCGCAAAACCGAAGACATTACCGTCGTCTTCGGACATTGGGCCGCGCTCGGCTTGATGGTCCGCGACAATCTGATCGGACTCGATTCGGGCTGCGTGTGGGGCGAGCAGTTGTCGGCTGTCCGGCTGGCGCAGTCGCCCGCCGAACGCACGGTCACACAGGTGGAATGCGAAGGCTGCCGCGCCGTCGCATGAACGCGAAGAATCAAGGCTGACTGACGCGCTATGCGTGGCGCGTCATGTCGACGTCCGGATCGGCCAGCGGCTCTTGCGGATTTTTCGCTGCCGCTTCGGCATCGATGAACTGCTGCGTCCGGTCCGCGATCTGGCCGGAGCGTCGCGCCTCGGGATCCTGCAGCGCGGCGAGCGCCGCGCCAACGGAAGCCTGCGCCTCGGCCGCCAGCAAACGCCGATCGGCGCCCGGCGCGAGCGGCGCGCCGACATACACATGCGCCGTCAGCGGACCGCCGCGCAACAGCGCATCGAGCGACGCCCCAAGCGACAGCTCGCCGATATACGCCGGCGCAGTCGACTGACGGCCCTGCGCATCCTCGTACAACATGCAGACGGGCTGGACCGGCCGCGACGCCGACACCGCCGCCTGAAACATGTTCGCGTGAAACGGCAGCAGTTGAACGCCGTCGGACGTCGTGCCCTCCGGGAACACGCACATCAGTTCGCCCGCATTCAGCCGATCAGCGAGCTCATGCATGATGCGTTTCGCGTCGCTACGCCTCTCGCGCAGGATGAACACCGTGCCCAGTTGCTGCGCGAGCCAGCCGACAACGGGCCACTTGCGGACCTCCGCTTTCGACACGAACGGCGTGGGCCGCCACGCATTGATCACGTAAATGTCGATCCACGAAATGTGGTTCGCGACGACCAGCACGCCTTCATCGAGCCGCGCGCCATCGTTGTGAACGACGAGCCGCATGCCGCACAACTGCAGCATGCGCAGCGACCACGCGCGATTCATCTCCAGACGCTGTCGTGGCGTCGCGCGCGGGAAACGCGTCCAGACGACCCACATGCCGTGCAGTAGATGCAAAACCAGCCGAACCTTGCGAAACGCGAGCGTCATGTTGAGAGCTTCCGCTTATTTTCCAATTCTTTGCCGATGCCAAACGCGCTTAGCGCTGCTCGAACGCGACCTGGCCGGACACGACCGTCGCTCGCACGCGAGCCGGCAGCTCATAGCCGAGGAACGGCGTGTTGTGCCCCTGGCTCTTCAGCGCGCGCGGCTCGACGCGCCAATGGCCGTTACGGTCGAACACGCACAGGTCGGCCGTCGCGCCGGCCTCGATGCGGCCAGCAGGCAGCTTCAACACGCCAGCGGGCGCGGCCGTGATGCGGTTTAGCGCCTTCGCGAGCGGAACGCCCGCTTCGTCGGCCCACTTCACCGTGAGCGACAGCAGCAGTTCGAGCCCCGTCGCGCCCGGCGTCGCCTCAGCGAACGGCAGCAGCTTTTCGTCGTCGTCGACGGGCGTGTGATCCGAGCAGATCGCGTCGATCGTGCCGTCCAGCAGGCCCGCGCGAATCGCCTCGCGATCGCGCTGCGAGCGCAGCGGTGGATCGAGCCGGAATTGCGCATCGAAATAGCCGATGTCGATGTCAATCAGATGCACGTGATTGATCGTGACGTCGCAGGTCACGGGCAAGCCTTCCGCCTTCGCCACGCGCATGAGTTCGACGCCCGCGCCCGACGACAGATGCGACAGGTGCACGCGCGCGCCCGTCACGCGCACGAGTTCGAAGATCGTATGCAGCGCGATCGTTTCCGCCGACACGGGCACGCCCGACAGACCGAGGCGCGACGCGAGCGGACCGCTCGCCGCGACCCCGCCCTTCGCCAGATACGCATCCTGCGGACGCAGCCAGACGGTGTAGCCGTACGTGTTCGCGTACTGCAGCGCACGCAGCAGCACCTGCGTATCGATGATCGGCGTATCGGCCTGCGAGAAGCCAACGCAGCCCGACTCCGTCAGCGCGACCATCTCGGTGATGACCTGCCCCTTGAGGCCGACCGTCAGCGCGCCGAGCGGATACACGTGCGCCTGGTTCAAATTGCGCGCGCGGAACTTGAGCATTTCGACGAGGCCGGGTTCGTCGAGTACCGGATCGGTATCCGGCAGGCAGACGAGGCTCGTCACTCCGCCCGCGAGTGCGGCTGCCATTTCCGAGTTCAGCGTCGCCTTGTGTTCGTAGCCCGGCTCGCGCAGCCGCGCGGCCAGATCAACCAGGCCCGGCGCGATCGACAGGCCAGTGGCGTCGATCGTCTTCGCCGCCTGGAAATCCGCGGGTGCGGTGCCGAGCGCGACGATCTTTCCTTCCGCGATAAAAACGTCCTGCTGCTGTTCGGTGCCGGCTGCCGGATCGATCAGCGTACCGCCTTGAATATGAGTCTTCATGCGCTGCCTTTTGTGACTGCCTGTCTTTCATTGCCCGATTCGTATGCCCGATTCGTGCGCAGATCAATCGTTGTTGCCCGCGACGATGCCCATCACCGCCATGCGCACCGCGATGCCGAACGTCACCTGATTGAGAATCACCGACTGCGGCCCGTCCGCCACCTGCGAGTCGATTTCGACGCCGCGGTTCATCGGCCCCGGATGCATCACGATTGCGTCGGGTTTCGCGAGCGCGAGACGCTCGGGCGTCAGCCCCCAGCTCTTGAAGTACTCCTGCGCTGATGGCAGCAACGCGCCGCTCATCCGCTCGTTCTGCAGACGCAGCATGATGATGACGTCGACGTCCTTCAGCCCTTCGTCGAGGTTGTGGAATACACGCACGCCCATCTGCTCGAGACCGCCCGGCAGCAGCGTGCGCGGGCCGATCGCACGCACTTCGGGCACGCCGAGCGTGGTGAGCGCGTGAATATCGGAGCGCGCAACGCGCGAATGCAGAATGTCGCCGACGATCGCCACACGCAGATTCGTGAAATCCTTCTTGTAGTGACGGATCGTGTACATGTCGAGCAGGCCTTGCGTCGGGTGCGCGTGCCGGCCGTCGCCCGCGTTGATCACGTGCACGTGCGGCGCGCAATGCTCGGCGATCAGATACGGCGCGCCGCTCGACGCGTGACGCACGACGAACATGTCGGCATGCATCGCCGACAGGTTGTTGATCGTGTCGAGCAGCGACTCGCCCTTGCTCGTCGACGATGCGTTGATGTTCAGATTGATCACATCCGCCGACAGTCGCTTCGCGGCGATCTCGAAGGTGGTGCGCGTGCGCGTCGAGTTCTCGAAGAACAGGTTGAACACCGACTTGCCGCGCAACAGCGGCACCTTCTTCACCTCGCGGTCGGTTACGCTAACGAACTGCTCGGCCGTGTCGAGAATGTGATTGACGATCGCGCGCGGCAGGCCTTCGATCGTCAGCAGATGCTTCAGTTCGCCGTTCTTCGTGAGCTGCGGATTGCCCTTCAGGAAACCGTAGCGAAAACGGTCCGCTGGCGCGGCGTTATCGGTCGAAACGGTGGAACCTTGGGAAACCGGGTTGGGCGTGTTCATGGGTGTTCCTGAATCAGACTAGGGACTGCTTGTGCCGCTGGTCGTTACTGCGTTTCGGGGCTGAGCGAGCGTTGCGCACGCGCTCAATCCGCACGCGGCTCGGTGTGAAACGCGAGGCGATCGCCGTCGCGCGACAGCACGAGCGTCGAATTCGCCGGCACTTCGATCGTGCCGCCGACGAAGCGCGCCGTCACCGGCAGCTCGCGCCCGCCGCGATCGGCGAGCACCGCAAGTTCGACGGACGCGGGACGCCCGTAGTCGTACAGTTCGTTCAACGCAGCGCGCACGGTCCGGCCCGTGTACAGCACGTCGTCGACGAGCACGATGCGGCGGTTGTCGACTTCGAACGGCAACGAGGTCGGGCTGGCCTGCGTGTGCAAGCCTTTCTTCGCGTAGTCGTCACGATGCAGTGCGACATTGACGACGCCGAAGGTCGGCACGTTCAGGTCTTTGGCGAGACGCTCGGCCAGCCACGCGCCGCCACTATAGATGCCAGCGAGCACCGCGCCGTCCGGGCCACCCAGCGCGTCACCGTAGATGGCGCGAATCTGTTCGAGCAAGGCGCGATAGAGCGCCTCAGCGTCAATGGAGCTCATCGGAAAGTCCGTCCAGATATTGCTGAAGAATGATGGACGCGGCTTCGGCGTCAAGCATGCCGGCTTGCCTCGACCCACTGCGGATACCCGCTTCCGCCTCGACCGACGAATAGCGTTCGTCGACCCACGTGACAGGCAGATTGAAGCGCCCGTTCAGCTGGTTGCCGAAGCGCTTGGCGAGCTGGGTTCTTTCGTGCGGAGTGCCATCGGGATGCATCGGCAGGCCGACGACGAGCGCGTCGGGCTTCCATTCGTCGATCAGCTTGCCGACGGCTTCGAAGCGATATTCGCGATTGCGGTTTTGCAGCACGACGAGCGGCCGCGCGCTGCGGGTGAGCGAATTGCCGACGGCAACACCGATACGTTTTTCGCCATAGTCGAACGCGAGCAGCGTCGCTGCGCTTCCTCCCAGACTCCTCATTGAACGTTGCTCCCAGTAATCCCCTCGTTCAAGGCAGGAGTGTAACGAATACAGCAGCAAGTTAGTGGCCTCATTGTTTCTCACACAAATACATACTATTGTGTGAACCATGAACGTTAAGCGCGCTTACCGATTTCGGTTCTACCCAACGCCCGAGCAGGAAGTGATTCTTGCCCGGACGTTTGGATGCGCGCGATTCGCTTACAACTACATGCTCCGGCAACGCACTGACGCCTGGTTTGAGCGTCAGGAGCGCATGGGTTATCACGAGACCTCCGCTGCGCTGACCGAGCTCAAGAAGACTGAGCAGCATGCCTGGCTGAACGAGGTAAGTTCAGTCCCAGTCCAGCAGGCGCTAAGGCATCTTCAAACGGCCTTCGCGAATTTTTTCGCGAAACGCGCGAAGCACCCGACCTTCCGACGCAAGGACGGCACGCAATCGGCTGAATACACGACAAGCGCCTTTAGGTGGGATGGCAGTCAGCTAAGGCTTGCCAAGATGGATGCGCCACTTGCGATTCGCTGGTCGCGCACAATTCCTAAAGGTGCAAAGGTAACGACCATAACCGTGTCGAAAGACGTGGCCGGCCGATACCATGTTTCCATGCTGTGCGACGACGTAGTGACTCCACGTCCGAATGCAACAGGGAAGATCGGTATCGATCTTGGACTTACGCACTTTGCGATTCTGTCTACGGGGGAAAAGATCGCCGCGTCAAACGCGCTCCGGAAAAACGAAGCGAAGCTGGCGAAGTTGCAAAGGCGCCTCGCGAAGAAGCAAAAAGGCTCGGCCAATCGCAGGAAGGCGAAGCTTAAAGTCGCACGCATGCACGCGAGGATAGTAGATTCCCGCAGGGACTTCCTGCACAAACTCTCGACCCGGCTGATAAACGAAAACCAAGTCATCGCCGTCGAAAGCTTGTCCGTGCGAAACATGAAAAGGAATCGTTGTGTGGCGAAGTCGATCTCGGATGCATCGTGGTCCGCATTTGTCACACAACTTGAATACAAGGCGCAGTGGTATGGGCGCTCACTGATCGGCATCGACCGCTGGTATCCCAGCTCGAGGCGCTGCTCGGATTGCGGGCACACTGTTGCCAGCATGCCACTGAGTGTTCGCACATGGACTTGTCCTGAATGCCAAGCCATCCATGATCGCGACATCAACGCTGCGCGCAATATCTTGGCCGCCGGACTGGCGGTATCAGCCCATGGAGAGGCTGTAAGTCCCTTGTCTCTTTGAGACATGGGCTGGGCTCTATGAAGTGGGAATCCTCTCCTTCAAGGAGAGGAGCAGTCAAGCGTGGCCTGCTTCGCCGGACAGCATCGAGGAGGAAATACCGAGCAGCGCGAGCGCCGCTTCGAAGCGGTCTTCGGCGGGCACGTCGAACACGATCTTCGGATCGGCCTGAACCGTGAGCCAGCCGTTCTTCGAGATTTCATCTTCCAGCTGGCCGGCGCCCCACCCGGCATGGCCGAGCGTCAGCAGAAAACGCTGCGGGCCCTTGCCGCTCGCGACAGCTTCGAGCACGTCTTTCGACGTGGTCATTTCGAGTCCGCCCGGCACCTGCATCGACGATGTATAGGTGCTTTCCGTAGCGTCATGCAGCACGAAGCCGCGCTCGGTTTGCACCGGGCCGCCGAAATACACGGGGACATGCAGCAAAGGCTCGATCTCAAGCTTGAGATCGATACGGTTGAAGAGCGCCTGGAGGTCGATATCGGTCGGCCGGTTGATGACGAGGCCGAGCGCGCCGCGCTCGCTGTGATCGCAAAGGTAGACCACCGTTCCTGAAAACGTGGGGTCGGCCATGTTCGGCATGGCGATCAGGAACTGGTTGGTCAGATTGATGCGATCGTTACTCTTGGACATAGGTCGAATTTTAGCAAAGACGGTGCGCGACTGCGGGCCCGTGCGTTGCGCCAGAATCGTGCAACGGGCTGTTCGCCGGTCTTTGCGGGCAAGCTGTCTGCAAACGCGCGGCCGACGAGATCGCAGTCCATGAAACTGCACTCTATCACGCGCTCCGGCCTTGCCGGGAACGACGAGCGTGCGCTATCGCGCAGCTAATGGCATAGCGCCGAGGTCTTGCGCCGTCTCCTGCATCCAGACGGCTCGCTATGCGCCGCCGCCCTGTTCGATGGCGCGCGTGAGCGCAGCCAGCGCGTTCGTCGCGGACTGAGGCGCGACGCCCGCCGCAACCTTGTGCAGCATCGCACGCAACGCCTCGGCGGCGGCTTCGAGCGAACGCGCGTCGGGCGCTTCGACAACGATGTGAGCGCGCACGGCAGGTGTCGACACGCCGGCGTGCGCCCGGCGGCGCCACGCAAGACCCAATGCATCGGCGAGCAGCGCGACCTGGCCGAGCCCGAGTGCCGATGCTGCCGCGCCCAGACGATAGGCCGCATCGCCCGCCTGCAGCGCGGCGCTGGGGTCGGCTTTCTGCGGATTGTCGGCGGCGCGCGCGTAATCCGTGAGCGCAGCGATCGCGGCGTCGGCGGTTTGCAAAAAGTCTTCGTACGCGTTGGCATTGACCGTCAGCACGCCGAGTTCGCGCGTCATCGCGACATGCGCCGCCAGCGTCTCGGCCTGGTGCGCGCCCGCTTCCCACAGCGCTTCCGATGCCTGCGTGCCCGCGATATGCCAGTCGACCGTCAGACCGTAGTCGCGCAGCAATTCGACGTGCTCGGTATCTTCGGCGGCTGCGCCGAATAGCGCATAGTCGCGCCACAACAGCGCGAGCGTCGCGCGCACGAGCGAGCGCGGCGCAAGCGGAATCCCGCGCTCTTCATCGGCGAGCGCCATGTTGCAACGCGCATAGAAGCGCCGCGTGTCGACGTCTTCGACAGAACGCCCGGTCGCGCGCAACGCGCGCGAACACGCCAAGGCGAGACGCCAGAAATCGTAGGGATCGGGACCGGACAGATCGACTAGACATGCGCCGAGATCATCGAGCGCTGCATTGACTGCGCCCGCCACCGCGCTCGTGCTGACATGGCCCTTCGAGCGCAGCACGGGCAGCAGCGCCTGCTCGTAGCGCGCCCGCAGGTGCGCCAGGCGCGCAGCCGATTGCGAACGCAGCGAAACGGGTGGAACGGGCCGGCCAGCGAGCGCGATGTCTTCGAACGTGACGCTGTAGCCGGGCGTGTGCTGCGCGATATGCGTGCTGAGCGCGCAGTAATGCGCGAAAAGCGAGCCCGAGCAGCCAAGCTCGCGTAGATTGCGTCGTTCGAGCGCCGCACGGAAGGCGCGCAACGCCGCGCCGAACGTAGCGCGCGCGGCCGCCTCTTCGGCGAGACCGCTTGCAGCCATCGGCGAGACGAGCAGCAATGCATCAGTGAAACGGTGCGCGGCGAGCCAGCCTGCGTCGCGTAACGCGCGCCCGGCGATCAGCAGTTGCGCGGTCATGTCGCGCCGCTGCTCGAACGCGTCAAGCGCGTCGGCAATGGCCTGCTCCGCGGGGCGGACGGCGCCGCCGCGGGGATTCGGTAAAGCGTCGAGCGTATCGGGCGATGCGGATCGAAGGGTCATGAGCAGGCTGCAGGAACGCCGGCGTGGTCAGGCGGCATCGATACTGCGCCACCGGAACTGCCACTATGGCGAAAGTAGTGCAATTGCCGGGCCACCGAACGCATAGCCCCGAAATGGTGCCGCTTTTTCAGGTTACGACATGACGCAGACGACACCGCTCAAGTTCGCAACATCGCGATGCTAAAAGCGCCATGCTCACGAAACAGCACCTGTCAGACCACCGTGATAAATCGCGAGCAAAGCTCCGTGACGCGTTATCTTGCGACAGCGCATGCGCGCCGGTGTTCCATCGCGCGCGCAATCGATTCATTTCGAATCGATCGACCTTGCGTGGCGGGCAAGGATAGCCCGCCACCGGCAAGGTGGATCGATCAGATCTGCACCATCTCGAAGTCTTCCTTGCGCGCACCGCACTCGGGACAGGTCCAATTGATGGGAACATCTTCCCAGCGCGTGCCCGGCGCGATTCCTTCCTCTGGCAGACCGGCTTCTTCGTCGTAGATCCAGCCGCAGATCAGGCACATCCAGCTCTTATATTCCATTCTTGAGTCGCGTCGAAAAGTCCGGGGAAACGGGAGCCATGATGGTACCGTGTTGCCGCCCCGATGCCTAGCGGATGCGGGGTCCGAGCGGTCGTCCGCGACAGTTTGCAGCGTTATGTGTGGCCGGACCCGCCGGCAGATGCGAAAAAATGCCTCGCACGCGTATAAGGCCGCATAATTGAGCCGTCTGTGTGGGCATCGCGGGCGCGTCTCGCGCCGGTTGTAGCCCACGAACATTTCGCTCATCGACCACAAAAATTTCATGGCCAGCAACACCCCTCCGATCGTTCTCACCTTCGGCCTGTCCGACCCGACGGGCGGCGCCGGATTGCAAGCCGACCTGATGACGCTTGCCAGCATGGGTTGCCACGGCGTGTCCGTGCTGACCGGCTACACGGTGCGCGACTCGGCGAGCTGCGACGAGGTCACCGGGCTCGACCCTGAAGTCGTCGCGACCCAGGCGAGGATGCTGCTCGAGGATATGCCCATCGCCGCCTTCAAGGTCGGCGCCGCCACGCGCGCGGAAGTGGTCAGCGCGATCGCCGAAGTAGTCGCCGATTACGACGACATCCCGCTCATCCTCGCACCTGACTTCACGCTCGACGACGAGCATGTGCTCGCCGCCGACGAGCTGCGCGAAGCCATCGCTGATCTGCTCGCGCCGCAAACCACGCTGCTCGTCGCGGATACGACTGCCCTGCTAGCGCTCGCGCAGCCGGACGGCGATGCCGAAGCGCCGAGCCTCGACGCCGCGA
Source organism: Paraburkholderia hospita (assembly GCF_002902965.1). Lineage (GTDB taxonomy): Bacteria > Pseudomonadota > Gammaproteobacteria > Burkholderiales > Burkholderiaceae > Paraburkholderia > Paraburkholderia hospita. The sequence continues at coordinate 3,089,170 of NZ_CP026105.1, forward strand.
TCTCACATCTGCTGTCGCAGGGTTGCGAATACATCCTGTCGACGGAAACGGGCACGCATCGGCTCGTCAACACGCTGTTCAGCGAAGACGGCCAGTTGCGGCAGGACATGTGGGACCGTGGGCAGCAACGGATCATGGGCATCACCGATACGCTCGGCGCCGCGATTGCCGCATTGCTGGCTAATGGCCAGGAACCGGCCGAGGCGGTCCGCGAAGCGCAGGAGTATCTGTTCCAGGCGATGCAGGCTGCGTTTCGGCCGGGAATGGGGGCTTATCTTCCGGATCGCTTCTTCTGGGCGAGAAGCAGCGATGATGAGGTGCCCCTGGGCGGCGGGTCGGACGCGTCGCCGGGTGAGGCGCGGCACTAAATTCCGCGGCGCACGCGACGTTACGCGGAACAACGAGAATCATTCCAGTCAAGCATTAATTCGCAAATCACATATTACAGCAGTAATTATCTGTTACACAGTCCCATTTCTTAGATACTACAATTACGGATTGTAAATAATTACCGCTGCCCGTTGAGGCCTCGTTCGACACCAGTCGCCAAGGCAGGCCAAACGGCAAACTGTCGATCCCCTGACGGAAACATACGGACAATCCGAATTGGAAGACCTTCACCCCAGCGCCGCGGCCGTCGTTTCCGAGCCGCGTGCCCGATGCGCCCAAAACAGCGCGCCAAATGGTCGCGTCGCTCGCGATGAGCAGGACGGCCGCCCGTCCGTCGAGCGCATTCAGCCTTTTGTACAACGCTTCAACGGCACCATCACCGGCCGCGACCGCGCATTGATGCTCGGACACAGGCCCGTTACCGTATGGCTCACGGGCTTGTCCGGCGCCGGCAAATCGACGATCGCGTTCCGACTGGAGCGCGAACTCATGTCGATGGGACACGCGTGCTACGTGCTCGACGGCGACAACGTCCGCCACGGCCTGACAAGCGATCTCAGCTTTTCGAAGGAAGACCGGCGAGAGAACATCCGCCGGGTCGCGCACGTCGCGCAATTGATGAACGACGCGGGGCTGATCGTGATCGCCGCGTTGATCTCGCCGATGGGTGAAGACAGAGCAATGGCCCGCGGCATCATCGGAACCGACAGTTTTGTCGAGACTTATGTGTCCGCTTCAGCAAACGATTGCGCGAAGCGTGATCCCAAAGGGCTGTATGCGAAGGCCCAGGCGGGAACCATCACTTCGTTCACTGGCGTGACGGCACCGTATGAACCTCCGCCGAACCCTGACTTGCTTGTCGATACGACCACGCTGACAGAAGCGGATAGCGTGTCACGTGTGCTAGATCATTTGCGCCAACACTTTCTGCTGCAACGCTGAGCGCTTCGCGTGCATGCCCGCTAGCTAAACCTGAAGGACCAAAAGAAAAACCCGCATCTCTGCGGGTTTTTCTTTTGGCGCGAGAAGCGCACCTCGCGGCGCGCTTCCCACATGCATTCCAGCTACCTGGAAATTACATGTCCATGCCCATGCCGCCCATACCGCCGGGCATGCCACCACCCATCGGTGCGTCTTCCTTCGGCAGTTCGCAGACAGCTGCGTCCGTCGTCAGCAGCAGGCCAGCAACCGAAGCTGCGTTCTGCAGTGCCGTACGCGTCACCTTGGTCGGGTCGACGACACCGGCTTCCACCAGATCACCATACTCGCCCGTTGCTGCGTTGTAGCCGTAGTTGCCCGTGCCGGCTGCAACTGCTGCCACCACGACGCTGGCTTCTTCGCCGCCGTTCGTGACGATCTGGCGCAGCGGCTCTTCCATTGCGCGCAGAACGATCTTGATACCTGCGTCCTGGTCAGCGTTGTCGCCCTTCACGCTGCCGATTGCGCTGCGTGCGCGGATCAGCGCGACGCCGCCGCCAGCCACGATGCCTTCTTCCACAGCTGCGCGCGTTGCGTGCAGTGCGTCTTCGACACGTGCCTTCTTTTCCTTCATTTCGACTTCGGTCGCTGCACCAACCTTGATCACTGCAACGCCGCCAGCCAGCTTGGCCACGCGCTCTTGCAGCTTTTCACGGTCGTAGTCCGACGTCGCTTCTTCGATTTGCGTGCGAACCTGCTTCACGCGCGCTTCGATGGTTGCTGCTTCGCCTGCGCCGTCGATGATCGTCGTGTTTTCCTTGCCCACTTCGATACGCTTCGCTTGACCCAGTTCGTTCAGCGTTGCCTTTTCGAGCGTCAGGCCGGTTTCTTCAGCGATGACCTGACCACCCGTCAGGATCGCGATGTCTTCCAGCATCGCCTTGCGACGGTCGCCAAAGCCCGGAGCCTTGACAGCAACCGTCTTCAGAATGCCGCGGATGTTGTTGACGACCAACGTAGCCAGCGCTTCGCCTTCGACGTCTTCAGCGATGATCAGCAGCGGACGGCCAGCCTTCGCGACCTGTTCCAGAATCGGCAGCAGATCACGGATGTTCGACACCTTCTTGTCGTGCAGCAGCACGAACGGGTTTTCGAGAACGGCGACTTGCTTGTCCGGGTTGTTGATGAAGTACGGCGACAGGTAGCCGCGGTCGAATTGCATGCCTTCGACAACGTCCAGCTCGTCTTGCAACGACTTGCCGTCTTCGACGGTGATGACGCCTTCCTTGCCGACCTTGTCCATCGCTTCAGCGATGCGATCGCCGATCGACGTGTCGCTGTTCGCCGAGATCGCGCCGACCTGTGCGATTTCCTTGTTGGTCGTGCAGGGCTTGCTGATCTTGCGCAGTTCTTCGATTGCGGCTGTGACGGCCTTGTCGATGCCGCGCTTCAGGTCCATCGGGTTCATGCCCGATGCGACGTACTTCATGCCTTCGCGAACGATCGACTGGGCCAGAACCGTTGCCGTCGTCGTACCGTCACCGGCGTTGTCGCTGGTCTTGGAAGCAACTTCCTTGACCATTTGCGCGCCCATGTTCTGGAGCTTGTCCTTCAGCTCGATTTCCTTCGCGACGGAAACACCGTCCTTCGTGACCGTCGGGCCGCCGAAGCTGCGTTCGAGAACAACGTTACGGCCCTTCGGACCCAGCGTGACCTTCACTGCGTTGGCGAGAATGTTCACGCCTTCAACCATCTTGGCACGGGCGGAATCGCCGAACACGACGTCTTTAGCTGCCATCTTCTAACTCCTTGAATTCTTGAGAATGAACCGGGACAAGTGATTACTTGTTGACAACGGCCATGATGTCTTCTTCGCGCATCACCAGCAGTTCGTTGCCGTCGACCTTGACGGTCTGGCCTGCGTACTTGCCGAACAGGACGCGATCGCCGATCTTGACGTCAAGCGCGATCAGGGCGCCCTTGTCGTCACGCTTGCCCGGGCCGACTGCCAGGATTTCGCCTTGATCCGGCTTTTCTGCTGCGGCTTCGGGGATCACGATGCCCGACGCGGTCTTGGTTTCCTGATCCAGACGCTTGACGATCACGCGATCATGCAAAGGACGAAGGTTCATGGATAGATCCTCTCTTGATAGGGACTGAAGAACGCTGAGGTATGCCGGCTGGCGCCGCCAACCAGCGGAGTTGTTAGCACTCTCGTGCGGTGAGTGCTAATTATATGGACGAGGGGTTATAAATTCAAGAAGGGGAGTCGGATCAATTGTCGAGATGCACTCAACTTTGAACTTCGTTCACTTAAGTTTGAACCTTGCACCGCAGCAGAACTCCGACGAATCGGAATAATCTCCTTTTAAAACATCAATCTACCTACATCCACGGGCCGACTTCGGTTGACCTTCGCCCGCTTGCAATCCTGCCTTTCGCCGCCCAAGTGCGTCGGGCGACTCAGACAATCGTTGCATTAGGGGAATCCCTGGCAAACGGACTGGCCACGCAAATAGCACCCACGTCCGGCGCGAGCATTGGCCCGTTGTCGACATCTTCTTCCCCACGCAACGTTTCGCACTACCCGCGTCGGGACCTTGGCTACGGCCCCGATCGCACGCACCCCACTGCGTATCGGATCATCGAGCGCCTTGATCGCGACATCGAGACACGCACAGTACGGGTTCTGATGGATATCTGGGGAGCTCACACGTGGCCGCTCGAGGTGCAAACGGGGCCACAGCACGAGGCAGATTCCGACGCGCTTTGCCGAGAGCTGACGATACGCTATCCGGAGCCAGCAGCGCTCGAGCAGTTTGTT